>NZ_JAIZQO010000006.1:0-501640 GCF_020419725.1 Burkholderia sp. AU38729
TGGGGACTAGATCCCCTTGAAGGGTCGTTCGAGACCAGGACGTTGATAGGTCAGGTGTGTAAGCGCAGTAATGCGTTCAGCTAACTGATACTAATTGCCCGTAAGGCTTGATCCTATAACAAGTCTGTTTCGACAGTCGTTAGCGCTTCAGCGCTCTACGAATGTCGAACGTCGAGTGCAAGGCACTCGACGTACAGCGGTTGAACTACCGCGTATGTGTGAGATACAACCTCACAACCCAACGAAATTACTGCTTCTTCCCAGATTGGTTGTGCTGCGAAGCAGCGCAACAACCCTCTTTGCCTGATGACCATAGCGAGTCGGTCCCACCCCTTCCCATCCCGAACAGGACCGTGAAACGACTCTACGCCGATGATAGTGCGGATTCCCGTGTGAAAGTAGGTAATCGTCAGGCTCCCTAAGCCAAGAACCCCCGCCCGAAAGGCGGGGGTTTTTGCATTGGCGCGGCAGAAATGCACAAGAAATCGGAGCGGGTGGCGGTGTTCTTTAGCCCGAGACCCCACGGAAGAAACGCTTCAACGGACTCCCCACTCAAGAAACGACGACCGTAAATTCAACCCCCGATTCAAAGTCCAGGGTCGTGGTCGAAAACCGCGGATCGTTGTCGAGGTAGTGCTTGTACGGTCGAACGGCGTCCTCGGCCGTGTACATGTTGTCGGCCAGTACGACCGATCCCGGGCGCAGCAGGCGCTCGATCTGCTTGAAGAGTCTCAGATAGGCGTCGGCCCATACGTCGATAAACACCATGTCGAACGTACCGTCCAGTTCGGCGACGGTCTCGAATACGTCGCCCTCCCGCATGTCGACATAGGCATCCAGCCCCGCCGTCCTGACGTGATCGCACAAGCGTGTGAACTTGAGCGCATCGCGTTCGGTCGCGACGACCACGCCACGGCCCAACGTGCGCAGCGCCTCGGCGAAATACAGCGTGGAGACGCCGCATGAACTGCCGAGCTCGAGGATTCTGGCCGGTCGTTGCGAGAGCACCATGTTGCGCAAGAATCCGCCCGTTTCCGGCGACACGGCCAACGATAGCGGACTGCCTTCGGGGGAATCGAAGTCGTCGCTGGACAGCCCGAGCGTTTCGAGAAATCGCCCCCGCAGACGGGGCGCGATCGCTTCGTATTCCTCGGTGAGCGACAGAAAATCCTCGTTCGATCCCTGGAACTGCGCGCGGGCGCGGGCGACGATTTCGGTCCGGCTTTCTTCGTGGAGCCGCTGCAGAAGAGCGATGGTGGGTGACGCCATGTGCGTTTCCTTGAAGAGATTGATTCGGTCGACGACGTATTCAGCGGCGACATCTCTCATCAGAGATGCCGCGCCGTCGCTCGATATACGCGATACACGGAGGTTGCTATACCGTTCGGGCGAGCGTGATTGCGCGTTCGGGGCACGCCGTCACACACAGTCCGCATGACCGGCACGCGTGCGCATTCGGCGTATAGGCGACCTTCATTCCATGCACGCGCTGCTTCAGGCGATGCATCAGATCAAGGCCGAGGTAATCGACTTTGTCGATGCGCCGGATCTCGAACACGTGCTCGGGACAAACGGCGACACAATCCCCTTTGCCTTCGCAGCGCTTCAGATCGACGACCGGCGCAATCACCCCCGGCTCCTGTTTGCAGCCGCCCGTTGATTTGTCGGGCATGTTCATTCTCCCGTGGGCCGGTTGCTGCCGGATCGCCACGCGGTTCGGAACTGCTCGCGTTCGTCGGGTGTCATGGACTCCCACTTGCGCCAGTGGCGTCGACCGCGCCAGCCGCGATGACCGCGGAATCCGCCGAACAGGATGCGGCTCAACACGAGCAGGCCCAGCGCATGCGCGAAGTCGATCGTACGGGCGCCGACGAATAGCGCCGGCATGACCCAGTTCCATAACATCATGACGACCCATCCGAGCACGCCTATCGCGATCAACACGAGAAGCGCCTTGCCTGCACATCTGATTCGAAAATTCATCTGTCGATTCCTCTAGGTGTTATCCAGTTCGTCATAAATGGGCTGCAGTCGGGCACGCAAATGCAAGACCGCATAGCGTTTGCGTGCGAGCAGCGTATTGAGCGCGACACCGCTTTGTGCGGCCATTTCCTTGAAGGACCGGCCCTCCAGCTCGTGTGCGATAAATACCTCCCGCTGATTCGTCGGTAATTCGTCTAGCGCATCCTGCAAGGCCTTGAGCACCAGCGTGCGCGCGTAGCGTGCTTCGGGGCCGGCATCATGCGCCGGTAGCGCGAGGTCCAGGCGATACTCACCGTTTGTGTCATCGTCGACCTCGGACAGATCGGTCAGCGGCTGTTCCTTCTTCTTGCGAAAACGGTCAACGATGCGGTTGCGCGCGGCACGGAAAAGCCATGCACTCGCCTGCTCGATTGGCGCAGGAAGTCGATACGCCTGTACGAATTCGTGAAACACATCCTGCAGGATGTCCTCGGCGTCGTCCGGGTCGCGAATCCGACGCCGGATGAAATTCACTAGCCTCGATCGTTCACGCATCACTGTCGCTGTGATGTCGCGGTCTGGGTCGGTCATCGTGTGCGAAGTGGGTGGCGATTCCATGTGCCTGAAGACGTTTCAGGCGCGCGAATATTGTGGCCAAAGAAAGAAATCTGCTGCTGAACGTGTCGGCATTGCGTAATACCCGTTACCGCCGGCCACGCGCCAAGGGGACACACATCGTAGGCGACCTATCAAGCACGCTTGCCAGAAAGGAAATGGTTACCTCGTCTCGTCCTCTTGCTTCGGTGCGCTGAATCCGGTGCGCTCCCGCAGTTGCCCATGAGGCAGTCGACCGGATCGCGATGCAGATAGGCGTTCAACCCTTCGGCGAACCGGATCATCGCTACCTTCCGCGTTTCGGGACGACCGTTGCCAGTTCTTCAAGGCTCCCTGCTACACGCCCCGGTCAGTCCGCACGGTAGCCGCTCTTGTCGGCTCGGCCGGTCCGTCTTCCCGTCCACGGTGCTGCCGATCCCGTTGGCCACACTGGTCTGGCCAGTCAGGCCTTAAGTTCCCGCAGCCGCTGTCGTTAAACAGGACGTTGCCCGCTTTCGGCGACCCCATTCATATAACGCGGTAACGGAGATCGAAGTCATCATGTTGTCCTCGATTCGTGCACGGATACTCGCGACCTGCGTCGCCATCGTGGTAACGGCGCTGGCCGTGACCGGCGGCCTGGTCTATTACGTCGTCAAGCAACACAACGACGAGACAATCGACCAGAATCACAAGTCGATCCTCGCCGGGCACGCGCTGGCGATCAACGAATGGGTGGCCAGCAGAGGCCGGGAAACCCAGGCACTCGCGGACACGATCGCAATCGGCGAGGGTGATCCGCTGCCGGCGCTGAAGCTGCTTGGGAAGTCGGGCGGCTTCGAGGTGTTGACGCTCGGCCTGCCGGACAAGACCGCGTTCTCGAACGTGCCGCTCGCGCCCGGCTACGACCCGACAGCACGCCCGTGGTACAAGCAGGCCGTCAGCGCCGGCAGCCTGGTCGTGACGGCACTCTATCGTGACGCAACGACCGGCAAGCCGGCGGTTGCGTTCGCGGTACCCGTGGTGCGCGACGGCACGGTGAAGGGCGTGCTGGCCGCCAGCCTGTTCATGGAAAGTGTGAGCTCGATCGTGACCTCGGTACACCCGACACCTGCGAGCTTCGCATTTCTGGTGGACAAGAGCGGACGCGTGATTGCGTCGGCCAAGACCGACCTGATCATGAAGCCGGCCACCGGTCTTTCGCCGGCACTTGATGCCGACCACCTCGGCGCGCTGCAAACCGCGTCCGAGCCCGTCGCGGTCGACATCGACGGCGCCACCAAGCTGCTGCGGGCCCAGCCGATCGCCGGTACCGACTGGTCGCTCGTGCTCGCGCTCGACAAGGCCGACGTGACGGCCGGCATGCGCGCGGTCGCGACGACGACGCTGTCGGCGATCCTGATCGTGGCCGTGATCGCGGCCGCACTCGTCGGTGCGATGACGAACGCGGCCTTCAAGCGCATCCTGCTGGTGCGCGACGCGTTGACGGATGTGTCGACCGGCAGCGGCGACCTGACGAAACGCCTGCCGGCCGATGGCGCGGACGAAGCCGCGCAGATCGCGCATGCGTTCAACCTGTTCGCCGAAAAGATCAGTACGATCCTGCTGCAGATTCGCGAGTTCAGCGAATCCGTCAACCTCGCGAGCGCCGAGATCGCGCAGGGCAACCAGGATCTGTCCGGTCGTACCGAACATGCTGCATCGAGCTTGCAGGAAACCGCCGCCGCGCTCGAGGAAATCGCCGGCACGGCCCGCAATTCCGCCGATGCCGCGAGCCAGGTGAGCCGTCTGGCGGAATCGGCGTCGGACGTCGCGGTGCGCGGCGGCACGGTCGTCAGCGAAGTCGTGTCGACGATGAACGAGATCACGCAGGCGTCGAGCGAGATCGCCAACATCGTCGGCGTGATCGACGGTATCGCGTTCCAGACCAACATTCTTGCGTTGAACGCTGCCGTCGAGGCCGCACGTGCGAACGAGCACGGCCGGGGCTTTGCGGTCGTCGCGGGCGAGGTGCGTGCGCTCGCGCAGCGCAGCGCGCAGGCCGCCAAGGAAATCAAACAGTTGATTCACTCGTCGGTCGAGAAGATCGAGGGAGGCTCGGGACTCGTCCAGACGGCCGGCACGACGATGAACGAAATCGTCGAGGGCGTGCGCAGCATCACGAGCGTGATTGCGGAAATTACCGTTGCCGCCAAGGAGCAGAGCACGGGGATCGAGCAGGTGAATCAGGCGGTGTCGCATCTCGACAATGCGACGCAGCAGAACGCGGCGCTCGTCGAGCAGTCCGCGGCGGCCGCGACATTGCTGCGCGAGCAGGCCGCCAGGCTCGCGCAGACGGTCGGCGAGTTCAAGCTCGAGGACCGCCGTGCGATGACGTTGCAGTCAGCGTAAGAAGGGCGATACCTGGTGCGTCCGGCGGCGGTGCCGACGGACGCTGCAATCAGATCGTGATCCTCAAGATCGGGAAGAACCTGCCCGGCACGACGCTCGATTCCTTTTCGCCGATTTTTTCAGCGCCGAGCGCCAGATAGAAAGGAACCGCATTGGGGTCCGCTTCGATCACGAAGCTTCTGATCCCTCTCGCGGCGCTTTCCCTGCGGACCTCTTCCCACAATGCCCGGGCGACACCGCGGCCCATGTGGTCGGGATGGACGAACAGCCATCCGGGCGTCGGGCGATCGGATTCCGATGACGCCCGGACCCAGAACCCGATGATTGCCGCGCCGGATTCCGCAACGTATCCGATCGACCCGTCGATCGTCTCCGGCGCAATCGTGAGAGCGCTCTGCCACAAGTCGAGCCAGTCCTGCGGATAGCCCCAGTGTGCCTTCGAAATGCGAGCCAGTCGCGTGAGCGCGTCCGCGTCCGCGGTACGGGCTGCGCGTACGGTGAATGCTTGGTGCATCTCGTCTCCTGTGATGGCCGCCCCCTTCGTTGGGGTATCGCCCGGCTTGCATCGACTCGACGCCGGATTCGCCGCTTGCCGACTCGAAGGAAGGCCAGGCTCGGCGCGGCTACGCGACCTGCGATGCATGCCCGGCGGCGACGCGCCAGCCGGCGGATGATCGGCGCCAGAGCCGAGTATAGGCAAACATGCCGTCGAACGCCGTGCCGTCGAAATGGCCGGCGAGTCTCGCCTTCGTCGTGGTCAGGATCATTTCGCCGATCGCGTATGCGTGTGTTTCCTGCACATCGAGCCTGTCGAGGCGCAGCAGCTTCGCGCGATGCGCGGCCAGGTCGTCCTCCTTCGAGATGACCTGGCCGGTCGGGACGGTGAACACCAGGTCGTCGTCCAGCAACGCATCGAGCGCTTCGACATCGTTGGCCAGCATCGCGGCACGAAGCGCGATTTCGCGGGGTTCGATCGCTGTACGGATTGCATCCATTTCAGGGCCTCGCATCGTCTCTGAAGGTTTGTGGTTCAACTCATAACCGGCGAGCAACAGCAGCAACGAACATACCGCAGCGACGAATACCGTCTATCGCGCGTTCGACAGCGATTGACGCCGGACGAGCATCACCACGCAGATGCCGATCGATGCGATGACGTTGACGGCCGGATAGAACGCGACCGCGACGCTCCATGTGCTCAATGCCAGCAAGGCCAGCACGTACTTGAGCACGCACAGGGTGAAATACGCGAGGCTCTCGCTCCACGGATCGCGGATCGTCTTGCGGACGGTCGGGCCGAGGCCGGCCAGCTCGATCAGCGTGACCAGACAGATCGAGAGCGTCGGGTCGTCGGTCAGCATCCACAGCGGAATGGCCGACAGGGCCGCGACCAGGAAAAACCAGTCGACACGTGTCCAGCCGCGTTCGCCCCGAAAGAGGCTCGCCACCAGCGTCAGAAAGCAGGTAATGGCAATGGCCGCCGTGCACCACGCGGACGGCCCGGCACCCGCGACGAACTGGCCGGCCGCCGCGATCGCCGTGACGACCGACCACACGAGCCAGGTGAACAGATGCGGGCGAACCTTGCGCCGGTAGATGGCGAGCGCATACGGAATCGCCGCCAGCAAAGACACGGCCGTTCCGATCACGCCAAAGATTGAAGCGGTGCCCTGATCGACACTGATCATCGACGCATCCTCGTTCGCGCAGGCCGACCAGTATGTGGTCGGATGGGCCGAGGCGCAATGTCGTACCGGCCAGATGTCGCAGCGGGTGTCACATCGCATCGCGCTGGAACGCCGACGCGATCACACGCAAACAAACGGCACCGGGATTGCGGCGTGGCAGGAAAACCCACTGCACGACCGCAGAATGAATAGAAATAACCTCTTCAATGAGAAGAAAAACTGTTCTTTCAAATCTCTTTTTGACGACCGACAGTTTGCCAACCGGACGACTGCGGCGATGCGCGGCGGTCATGGGCATCGGTCGTGCCCGCTGGCGCTTTCGTCGGGTCGAGTTCAGGCGCAGAACAACGGATAAACGCCTGGTCGTCAAAACGGAGTCTCGAATGAACCCAACTTCAGCAGAAAACCATCAGCACGCGGACTGGAGACGTCTCGCGGCGCAAGTGGTCCCGAGAACACTCGCGCATATCGGCGGGCGCGGCGTGCCGGCTCGAAGCGGCCGGACGTTCGCCGCGATCAATCCGGCGACGGAGGCCGTCATCGCGGAAGTCGCGTCGTGCGATGCACCGGACGTCGACGACGCGGTGCGTGCCGCGCGTCACGCGTTCGAATCCGGCGTCTGGTCACGTTGCGCGCCGGCCGAGCGCAAGCGCGTGCTGTGCCGGCTGGGCGAACTCATCGCGTCGCACGGTACGGAGCTCGCGCTGCTCGACTCGCTCAACATGGGCAAGCGCGTGGCCGACGCGTTCAGCATCGATGTGCCGGCCGCGGGCGGCCTGTTCAGCTGGTACGGTGAAGCCGTCGACAAGCTGCATGGCGAAGTCGCGTCGACCGACCCCGGCAACCTCGCGGTCGTCACGCGCGAACCGTTGGGCGTGGTCGGCGCCGTGGTGCCGTGGAATTTTCCGCTCGACATGGTCGCGTGGAAGGTGGCGCCGGCGCTGGCGGCCGGCAACAGCGTCGTGCTGAAGCCGGCGGAACAATCGCCGCTGTCCGCATTGCGTCTCGCGGAACTGGCGCTCGAGGCCGGCCTGCCGCCGGGCGTGCTGAACGTCGTGCCGGGCTACGGCGAGACCGCGGGGCGTGCGCTCGGGCTGCATCCCGACGTGGACGTGCTCGCCTTCACCGGGTCGACGGCCGTCGGCAAGAAATTCCTCGAATACGCCGCGCAGTCGAACATGAAGCAGGTGTGGCTCGAGTGCGGCGGCAAGAGCCCGAACCTGGTCTTCGACGATACGGACGATCTCGACCTGGCCGCCCGCAAGGCGTGCTTCGGCATCTTCTTCAACCAGGGCGAGGTGTGTTCCGCCAACTCGCGGCTGCTGGTCCAGCGTTCGATTCACGATGCGTTCGTCGACCGGCTGATTGCGCATGCCGCCGCGTTCATGCCGGGCGATCCGCTCGATCCGGCGAGCGGGATGGGCGCCATCGTCGACGAGCAGCAGCATCGGCGCGTGCGCGAGTGGATCGCACGCGGCCGCGATAGCGCGACGCTCGCGATCGGCGGAGGCGCGCCGCGCGTCGACGGCAAGGGCTACTTCATCGAGCCGACGATCTTCATCGACGTGAAGCACGACGACGCCATCGCACGCGAGGAGATCTTCGGGCCGGTGCTGTCGGTGATGGCGTTCGACACCGAGGACGAGGCCGTCCGGCTCGCGAACGATTCGATCTATGGGCTGGCCGCATCGCTCTGGACCGGCAGCCTGTCGCGTGCGCACCGTGTATCGGGCCGGCTGCGTGCCGGCACGGTGTCCGTCAACACGGTCGATGCGCTGAGCGCGCAGACGCCGTTCGGCGGGTTTCGCCAGTCGGGCTTCGGCCGCGATCTTTCGCTGCATGCGATCGACAAGTACACGGGCCTCAAGACAACCTGGATCAGTTACTGATTCGACGCGGCGGCCCGCATGCGGTTGCGCCGCGCAACACGACAACGCTTTTCATCCACACAACGAACCGGAGACTCGCCCATGAATGCGCCCCACTTTCCGCATCGTACGACGCAGGACTATCAACGCAGCGACGCCGCCCATCACCTGCATGCGTTCGTCGACCAGAAGGCGCTGAACGAGGAAGGCGCGCGCGTGATGGTGCGCGGCGAAGGTATCCATCTATGGGATAACGACGGCAACCGTTACCTGGACGGCATGTCCGGGCTGTGGTGCACCAACGTCGGCTATGGCCGGCCGGAGCTGGTCGACGCCGCCGCGCGGCAGATGAAGGAACTGTCCTACTACAACATGTTCTTTCATACGACGCACCCGTCGGTGATCGAACTGTCGGAGCGGCTGTTCGCGCTGCTCGGCAATCGCTTCAGTCACGTGGTGTATACCAATTCGGGATCCGAATCGAATGAAGTGCTGATTCGCACCGTGCGGCGGTTCTGGGACGTGATGGGCAAGCCGCAGAAGAAGGTGCTGATCGGCCGCGTGAACGGCTATCACGGGTCGACGGTGGGCAGCGCGTCGCTGGGCGGCATGGCGTTCATGCACGAAATGGGCGACCTGCCGATTCCGAACATCACGCACGTGGACGAACCGTACTGGTACGCGAATGGCGGCGACCTGAGCCCCGAGGCATTCGGCAAGCAGGCGGCGCTGTCGCTCGAGCGCAAGATCCTCGAGATCGGCGCGGAGCGCGTGGCCGCGTTCGTCGCGGAGCCGTTCCAAGGGGCGGGCGGGATGATCTTTCCGCCGGACGGCTACTGGCAGGAGATCGAGCGTATCTGCCGTCAGTATGACGTGCTGCTCTGTGCGGATGAAGTGATCGGTGGTTTCGGCCGTACCGGTGAGTGGTTCGCGCACCGTCACTTCGGCTTCGAACCGGACCTGATCTGCATGGCCAAGGGGCTGACCTCGGGCTACGTGCCGATGGGCGGGCTGATCATGAGCCGGCGCGTCGGCGATGCGCTGGTCGACAAAGGCGGCGTCTACGCGCACGGGCTGACCTATTCGGGGCACCCGGTCGCGGCCGCCGTTGCGCTGGCCAACCTCGACGTGCTCGAGCGCGAAGGCCTCGTCGAGCGGACCAAGACGGATACCGGGCCGTACCTGCAGAAGGCGCTGCGCGATGCGTTCGGCAATCATCCGCTCGTCGGCGAGATCCAGGGGGTGGGCGCGGTCGGCGCGATCCAGTTCGCGAAGAACAAGGCGACGCGCGAGCGCTTTGCGAACGAGGCCGACCTGACCTGGCACAGCCGGACGGTCGGGTTCGAACTCGGCGCGATCGTGCGTTCGACGAACGGCCGACTGATCGTTGCGCCGCCGCTGGTGATCGATCACGCGCAAATCGATGAACTGGTCGACACGATGCGCAAGGCCGTGGATGCCACCGCGCGCGAAGTGCTCGGGATCGACTGCTGATCGTTGAGCGACGCGCTTCCGTCCGATGAGAGTCGGGCGGGAGCGGATCGAATCATGGGGACCGCTGCGTGCAGCCGCCGCGGCGGCTATTCGACAAGTTGAAGACTGGGCGTCGTGGCCGGTGGTCGCGATAGGGCGATGTGCCGCTGACTGCGTATTGGTAAGGAATGCAAATTGTATGGCCGGCGTATTCGAAGCACGCACGTTTTTGAGCTGGCCACGTATTCCTTGTCACCCTTCAGCCCCCGAATCCACGAACATCACAACAGAAACAAGGAGACGAAATGAGTCACGGCGAGTCCATTGCTCATCTCGAGGAAAGCACCATCCAGCCGATTCCGCTGACCGAGCGGCACGGCAGCGCGAAGGACCTGTTCACGATCTGGTTCGGGTCGAACATCATGATGCTGACGATCGTCACCGGATCGCTCGCGACCACGGTGTTCAAGCAGCCATTCTGGTGGGCGGCGCTCGCCACGCTCGTCGGCAGCCTGATCGGCGCGGTGTTCATGGCGTTGCATTCCGCGCAGGGGCCGCAGCTCGGTGTGCCGCAGATGATCCAGACCCGCGGGCAGTTCGGGTCGTTCGGCGCGCTGCTCGTGGTCGGGCTGGTGGTCGTGATGTACGTGGGCTTCTTCGCGTCGAACTGCGTGTTCGGCGGGCAGGCGCTGCACAGCCTGAGTGCCGACATTCCGCTCGATGCGGGCGTCGTGGTGATCGGCCTGATCAGCCTGCTCGGATCGATCTACGGCTACAAGCTGATCCACGCGTATGCGCGGCTGTTGAGCTGGTGCTCGGGCAGTGTGCTCGTGCTGGCGTTCGTGTGGATCATCTTCGTGCACGGACTGCCCGCCGATACGTTCTCGAAGCATTCGCTGAACCTGTCAGGCTTCCTGGGCGCGATGTCGGTCGCCGCGCTGTGGCAGATCGCCTATGCGCCTTACGTGTCGGACTATTCGCGCTACCTGCCGCCCGATACCGGGCCGCGCACGGCGTTCTGGTCGAGTTACTGGGGCTGCGTGCTCGGCTCTTTCTTCCCGATGCTGCTCGGTTGCCTGGTGGGGCTCGCGACGCCCGACGGCAATGTCGTGAGCGGCCTCACGGGCCTCACGCAAGGGATCAGCGTGCTCGTGATCGTCGTGCTGTCGTTCGGCATCGCGGCCAGCAATGCGATGGAACTGTATTGCGGCGCGCTGTCGGCCATCACCGTGCTGCAGACGCTCTTTCCGTCGTGGTCGGGCAAGGCGCGTGCGCGGGCGATGACCGCGATCGTCCTGTGCGGCATCGCGCTCGCGATCGCGCTGTTCGGGCAGGACAATTTCCTCGCCGGCTACACGAACTTCATCCTGCTGCTGCTGTACGTGCTCGTGCCGTGGACCGCGATCAACCTCGTTGACTATTACCTGGTGTGTCACGGCGAGTACGACGTCGATTCGTTCTTCCGGCAGGATGGCGGCATCTACGGACGCTTCAATACGATCGCCGTCGGCTCGTATTTCATCGGCATCGTCGCGCAGGCGCCGTTCATGGCGACCGATCTCTATACCGGAGAACTGGCGAGCCGGCTCGGCGGCGCGGACGTGTCGTGGATCGTCGGTTTGTCGCTGACGTCGCTCGTCTACTACGCGGGGTGCAAGCTGTTCTCGCGGCCGCTGCAGCGCGTCGCGTGAGCGTTTCCGTGTCGGCCGGGCATTCAGTGTCGACGGCTACGTGCCGCATCATCCGCTCGCCACGCCCGGCTCTCCCTCCGCCGCATTCACGTCCCGCCGGAACGCACCCGGGCTCGTGCCCGTCCACTTACGGAATGCGCGATGAAACGCGCTCGGCTCGGTGAAGCCGAGCTCGGCCGCGATCTCCGCGACGCTGAGCGCATTGCCGCGCAGCAGCGACTGGGCCAGCGCGCCGCGCAGCTCGTCCTTGATTGCCGCGAAGCTTTGCCCTTCGCTGCGCAGCCGCCGCCGCAGCGTCGCGGGCGTCGTGCCGAGGCGCACGGCCAGCGTATCGAAGTCGGGCCACTCCGCGGCCGGTCGCGCCTTCAACTGCGCGCGCGTCTTCGCGACCCAGCCCGTATCGTGCCGGTAGCGGACGAGCAGGTTGCCGGGCGCGCCGCGCAGGAAGGTCTTCAGCGCCTGCTCGGAGCGGATCGTCGGCAGCGCGAGGTATGCGGCGTTGAATGCGAGCCGGCTGTCGGGCCGGTCGAAATGCACGGGTACGCCGAAGAACTGGTGATAGTCGCTGCGCTGGTCGGGGCTCGGGCATGCGAAGTCGATGCGCTGCAGCGGGATGCGCCGGCCGATCAGCCAGCACGCGACGCCGAGCAGGATCAGCCAGAACGACCGGTATGCGAACGCCGGGTAGGGCGCGCCCGTCTGCGTCAGCACGATCTGCGCCTGCCCGTCGGCCACGATGAGCTCGCCATGCGGCTCGTCCAGCACCACGCGCAGGAACTGCAGCGTGCGCCGCAGCGCCTTGTCGAGCGTGCCGGCGTGCAGCACCGCATGGCACAGCAGCGTGAAGCTGCCGCGCCGCATCGGGCGCGCGGCGAGCCCGAAGAATTCGTCGTCGAGCGCAGCGGCGATCGCGAGCCACAGCCGGCCGTACTGCTGCGGCGTGACGGGCTCGCGCACGGCGGCCGGCAGGCCGGCGGCGCGTAGTACGGCCTCCGTCGGAAGGCCTTGCCGGCGCAGGCATGCGAGCGCGTCGTCGACGAAATCCGGCGAAATCATCTGCGGCCCCATTTTCCTGCATCCTCCCGACATGGCAAAAGCGATCACGATTCTAGATTCGGTTTGTCATTGATTGCAATGTACGGGCTGTCTACTATCGAACTATCCCCGACGCGCCCCTGGCTCGCCGGCGGCCATAACGCACAGGAGACACGCATGTCTGATGGAGCTACCGCCCGCGCGGTGCCGGCCTACGCCGACGCCGTGGCCCGGTTCAGTATCGAGACCGCCGCGCAGCAACTGCACGGCGACCTGGAGCGCGGCCTGAACGCGTGCGTGGAATGCTGCGACCGCCACGCATCGGCGGACGCGATCGCGCTCGACTGGATCGACGCCGGCGGCCAGCACCATCGCTACACGTTTGCGCAGATGAAGGCGCTGTCGGCACGCGTCGCGAACCTGCTGGTCGCGCAGGGCGTGAAGCCGGGCGACGTGGTGGCGGGCCTGTTGCCGCGCACGCCCGAACTCGTCGCGACGATCCTCGGCACGTGGCGCGCGGGCGCCGTCTATCAGCCGCTGTTCACCGCATTCGGCCCGAAAGCGATCGAGCACCGGCTGCGCATGAGCGATGCACGCCTGGTCGTGACCAACGTCGCGAATCGCGCGAAGCTCGACGAGATCGCCGATTGCCCGCCCGTTGCGACGGTGCGCGAGACGGGCGAAGCGCTGGCGGAAAGCGACATCGATTTCCGCGCGGCGCTCGACGCGCAGTCCGACGCGTTCGAGCCGGTGCTGCGCAAGGGCACGGACCTGTTCATGATGATGTCGACGTCGGGCACGACGGGCTTGCCGAAGGGCGTGCCGGTGCCGCTGCGTGCGCTGCTCGCGTTCGGCGCATACATGCGCGACGCGGTGGACCTGCGTGCCGGCGACCGGTTCTGGAACATCGCCGATCCGGGCTGGGCATACGGCCTCTATTACGCGATCACGGGCCCGCTGCTGCTCGGCCACGCGACGACGCTCTACGAAGGCAGCTTCACGGTCGACAGCACGTACGACCTGATCGAACGGCTCGGGATCACGAGCCTCGCCGGCTCGCCGACGGCCTACCGGATGCTGATGGCGGCCGGCACGGACGCGGCGGCGCGGCTGAAGGGCAAGCTGCGCGTGGTCAGCAGCGCGGGCGAACCGTTGAATCCGGAAGTCGTGCGCTGGTTCGACGCGGCGCTCGGCGCGCCGATCTACGATCACTACGGCCAGACCGAGCTCGGGATGGTCGTGAACAACCACCACGGCCTCGCGCATGCGGTCCACGCCGGGTCGGCCGGCTTGGCGATGCCCGGCTACCGCGTCGCGGTGCTCGACGACGCGAGCCGCGAGCTCGGCCCCGGCGAGCCGGGCAACCTCGCGATCGACATCGCACGCTCGCCGCTGCTGTGGTTTCACGGCTACTGGCAGCAGGACACGCCGGCGATCGCGGGCGGCTATTACCGGACCGGCGACAACGTCGAGCTGGAGCCGGACGGCACCGTGAGCTTCATCGGCCGCGCGGACGACGTGATCACGTCGTCCGGCTACCGGATCGGCCCGTTCGACGTGGAAAGTGCGCTGATCGAGCATCCGGCCGTGAGCGAGGCCGCCGTCATCGGCGTGCCCGACGCGGAGCGCACGGAGATCGTCAAGGCGTTCGTCGTGCTGTCGAAAGACTACGACGGCACGCCGGCGCTGGCGGAGGAACTGAGCCTGCACGTGAAGCGGCGGCTGTCCGCTCACGCCTATCCGCGCGCGATCGACTTCGTCGACGCGCTGCCTAAAACCCCGAGCGGCAAGATCCAGCGCTTCGTGTTGCGCAAGATGGAAGCCGAGAAGGCCGCTCAACCCTGAACACAACCTGTACGGACTGCGAATGGATATCAAGGATCGCGTTTTTCTGATCACGGGCGCCGGTTCCGGCCTCGGCGCCGCGGTGGCGCGCATGGTGGTCGCGGAAGGCGGCAAGACCGTGCTGCTGGACGTCAACGAAGAAGCAGGCGCGGGCTTCGCGCACGAACTCGGTGGGGCCGCACGCTTCGTGAAGACCGACGTGACGAGCGAAGCCGATGGGCAGGCGGCCGTCGCCGCCGCGCGTGACGCGTTCGGCCGCATCGACGCGCTCGTCAACTGCGCGGGCGTCGCGCCGGGCGAGAAGGTGGTGGGCCGCGAGGGTCCGCATTCGCTCGACCGCTTCGCACGCGCGGTGTCGATCAATCTGGTCGGCACGTTCAACATGATCCGGCTGGCCGCCGACGCGATGTCGAAGCAGGAGCCCAATGCGGAAGGCGAGCGCGGCGTGATCGTCAACACCGCGTCGGTCGCGGCGTTCGACGGGCAGATCGGACAGGCCGCGTATGCGGCGTCGAAGAGCGGCGTGGTGGGCATGACGCTGCCGATCGCGCGCGAACTTGCGCGGTTCGGCATTCGCGTCGTGACGGTCGCGCCGGGCATCTTCGCGACGCCGATGATGGCCGGCATGCCGCAGGACGTGCAGGACGCGCTCGGCAAGAGCGTGCCGTTCCCGCCGCGGCTCGGCCGCCCGGAAGAATTTGCGGCGCTGGTGCGCCACATCGCCGAGAACACGATGCTGAACGGCGAAGTCATCCGTCTCGATGGCGCGTTGCGCATGGCACCGCGCTGACACTGGAGGAAACGAATCATGACGACTCAGGATCCGATCGTAATCGTGGGTATGGCGCGTACGCCGATGGGTGGTTTTCAGGGCGACCTGGCGGCCGCCAGCGCGAGCGACCTCGGCGCGGTAGCGATTCGCGCGGCGCTCGAGCGCGCGAACGTGCCGGCCGAGCGCATCGATGAAATCGTGTTCGGCTGCGTGCTGCCGGCGGGCCAGGGCCAGGCGCCGGCGCGGCAGGCCGCGCTGAAGGCCGGGCTGCCGCTCGCGGCGGGTGCGACCACGGTCAACAAGATGTGCGGCTCGGGGATGAAGGCCGCGATGTTCGCGCACGACCTGCTGCTGGCGGGCTCGGCAGGCGTGGCCGTCGCGGGCGGGATGGAGAGCATGACGAATGCGCCGTACCTGCTGCCGAAGGCGCGCGCGGGGATGCGCATGGGTCACGGGCAGGTGCTCGATCACATGTTCCTCGACGGGCTCGAGGACGCGTACGAGAAGGGCCGCCTGATGGGCACGTTCGCCGAGGATTGCGCGCAGGCGTACCAGTTCACGCGCGAGGCGCAGGATGCGTTCGCGATCGCATCGCTGACGCGCGCGCAACGGGCGATCGCCGACGGGCACTTCGTGTCGGAAATCGCGCCGGTGACCGTGAAGGCCGGCAAGACCGAAACGGTCGTGTCGATCGACGAACAGCCGGGCAAGGCGAAGCTCGACAAGATCCCGACGCTGAAGCCGGCGTTCCGCGACGGCGGCACGGTGACGGCCGCGAATGCGTCGTCGATCTCGGACGGCGCGGCCGCGCTCGTGATGATGCGCCGCTCGGAAGCCGAGCGCCTGGGCCTCACGCCGAAGGCCGTGATCGTCGGGCATTCGACCTACGCGGACAAGCCGGGCCTGTTCGCGACCGCGCCGATCGGCGCGCTGCGCAAGCTGTCGGAGAAAACCGGCTGGAGCCTGCGCGACGTCGACCTGTTCGAGATCAACGAAGCGTTCGCAGTGGTGCCGATGGCCGCGATGCGCGACCTCGACCTGCCGCACGAGAAGGTCAACGTGCACGGCGGCGCGTGTGCGCTCGGGCATCCGATCGGTGCATCGGGCGCGCGCGTGATGGTGACGCTGCTGGCCGCGCTCGAAACGTACGGGATGAAGCGCGGCGTCGCGTCGCTGTGCATCGGCGGCGGCGAGGCGACGGCGATCGCGATCGAGCGCGTCGCGTAACGTATCAAGCGTAGTTCGCACGCTGCGACGCGGGCGACGGGTATCGTGCGGGATTCTTTCGTGCGCTGCTCGTCGCCCGTTTTGTTTTTGGAGGCCTCGTATGGGCCTGTCGATCAATCGATACGAAACCCGCTAGGATGTGACCAAACCGTTTCGTTGTGCGACCTTTACGAGTTCCACCATATTCGAAGTGTGGAGCTTGCTCATGAGACGTACCTTATAGGTACTCACCGTTTTGTGACTGAGCATGAGGGTACGTCCGATTTCCTGGTTGTTCATTCCTTTAACCAGCAGGCCGAGGACCATCATTTCGCGGTCGGTGAGGCCATCGAGTCCTGCGGTCGCGCCGGTGCCTTCACTCGTCGCGACCTCCTGCAAGTTTTCGCGGAGCATGTTGGTGACCACCTGCGGGAAATACGAATAGCCGGCGAGCAAGGCCTTCACGGCCTTGGATATTTCATCCAGCCCGTCGTCCTTGCAAACGAAGCCTGACGCGCCGGCTTGCAGGCAACGCATTGCATAGTTGCGCGTGTCACCGGACGTGAGCACCAGGATGCCGGCGTTCAGTTCGGTGCCGCGCAGGCGCTCCATGACCGAGAAGCCGTCCAGATCGGGAATGACCAGATCCAGGACAACCAGATCGGGCTTGAGCGTCCGGACAGCCTGGACGCCGTCCACCCCCGTGCGGCATTCCGCGACGACTTCATGGCCGTCACGCTCCAGGACCATTCGTACCGCCATTCGAATCAGCGGGTGGTCGTCCACGATCACAATACGACGATTCACTGTCCCCTCTGCGCAATTGATCTCTATTGGCCAAACACACCATCCATAACCTGGTGGCCCCTCTGGCGAATGTTTGTTTGGATGATATTGCCGCTAACCATACTTGAACGCAGATTGATCGCGAATGGGCTGAGTGGCTGGTCAGATATTTCCCGGTGAAAAACAGACTCTTCCGAATGGCCTGTCCCGGGGCCTGGGCGGTAAATTTGTTCACGCGATGGCGCCACGGTTTTTCCGGCGTCAGCACGTTTGGCGGACCATCATTTTTCGGCTCATATTGATCGGAGTAAGACATGAAGAAGAAACTCGCGGGATTGGGACTCGTTGCAGGTGTATTGGCTGTTGCCGGTCATGCGCAGGCGGAAACCTCCGCGGAGATCAAGATCACCGGCAAGATCTTGCCCGATGCGTGCAATCTCACGATCGGCAACGGTGGTGTCTATGATTTCGGCTCCATCGCGTCGGCAAATCTTTACCAGGATAAGACGACGCAACTCCCGGGCAAACTTCAGACCGTGTCCATCTCCTGCAATGCGGCCGCGAAGGTTGCGTTGAACGTGCGGGACAATCGGTCCGGCACGGCCGCCGGCGGCGCGGGCGACGACACCGAATTCGGCCTGGGCAACGGCAAGGTTGGCTACTACAAGCTGAGTCTGGGCGGTGCCACGGGTGACAACAGCGGTGTGGATATCGTGGCCGCTCCGGCTGGATCCGACGCGTGGGCTTCCGATGCGGCGGGGCTGATGACGAAAGGCAGCGCGCGCAAATCGTTTGCGAAACCTGGCGACGTGACGCCCGGCGCATACAAGACCGTCACGGCCAATCTGACCGTGATCCCGACGATCAACAAACTGTCGGAACTGGATCTTTCCGGCGGCAGTGTCGATCTGGATGGCTCGGCGACTATCGAAATGGCCTATCTGTAAACAGGTGAGATCCGGACTGGATCAGGATGTCGGACGGCTGCAACGGCTGACGTTCGAGTCGCCTCTCTCGAGCGCGTGCATTAGCGTGGAGGCCTGAGTGACGAGATACCGGTCCGTATTGCTGCCGTTAGTGGGGGCTGGAATTGGCGTAGCGGCTGTCGACGCATGGGCTCCGGATGCCGCGTGTCTGCCAGCGCTCGGGCGATCGTGCCTTCGAGAGACGCACGTGGGAATGAGGTGAATCGAACCATCGGCACGACGCATCTAGCGGAAAATGATTCGCAATCCGAATGACAATGCTGGAAGTGGACGCCCATGCCATTCCAAACGAAAGGGATATTCAGATGAGCTTGAAGCAGTGGTGTGTACGTTCCGTGCTCGCCTGCACTTTGTCGAGCACGGGCGCGGCATCGGCGG
This sequence comes from Burkholderia sp. AU38729, assembly GCF_020419725.1. Taxonomy (NCBI): domain Bacteria; kingdom Pseudomonadati; phylum Pseudomonadota; class Betaproteobacteria; order Burkholderiales; family Burkholderiaceae; genus Burkholderia; species Burkholderia sp. AU38729. The sequence continues at coordinate 18,676 of NZ_JAIZQO010000006.1, forward strand.
ACGATCTTAAATTCAACGGCCAGGTCGACCTGAGTCTCAACGGTCAAATCAGATCGGTCGGCGCGTGCAACTTGACGCTGGAAAACGGCGGCGTCGTCGATATCGGCAATCTGTCGAAAGACGATTTTCCCAAGGATTCGTACTTTACGCTTGAACGCAGCATGTCGTTTCAGGTGGGCTGTCCGCGCCCGACCAAGGTCGGATTCGTGCTGATCGACAACGTCGGTGCAGGCGATCAGAACGATCAATCATTTAGTCTGAGCAATCCGAAAATTGGTTCGTACTACATGGTGTTAAGTACCGGTGACTACCGCGTGGTCGACGGAAAAAGAGCGCAATCGCTTCTCCACTCCTATGGCGACACGTGGAAGAGCGCTTCATGGGGGGGATGGGATGTGATCCGCGGGCGTACCTATTCATGGGGTGTTGGAGGATCGGATCCGGCGGCGGGCACGTGGATGCAAGACATGTTGCGGATCTCGGTCTCTTTCGAGCCTCAAGACATTCCGTTCACCGACGAGATGGAGATCGCCGGTTCCGCGACCCTCGAACTTGTATACCTGTAGCGACCGCTCATTTCGTGGCTGACTCCGCTTGTCGGTCCACTGCGTTCGAGGGAAGTTCTTCAAACCCTGACGGTGGCGCGGGTTTGGAAATAACAGGCACCGGGTGGTCAATGTATCCGCGTGGTGGAGCGATGGTTTGTCCGATATCGGCACGTGTGATGCTTGACTCGGGCCTTCATTTTTTTGGTTCGTTTTCTATTGGAATAAGGCGATGAAGAAGAAACTCGCAGGACTGGGGCTGGTTGTCGGTTCATTGGTCGCTGCCGGTCATGCGCAGGCGGACACGTCGACGGAGATCAAGGTCGCCGGCAAGATCGTGCCCGATGGTGCGTGCAATCTCACGATCAGCAACGGCGGCGTCTATGATTTCGGCGTCATCGCGTCGGAAAATCTTCACCAGAACAAGACGACACAATTCGTTCCCAAGTCGCAGACTGTCGCCGTGACGTGCAATGCAGCCACCAAGGTCGCATTGAGCGTGCGGGACAACCGCGCGGGTACGGCCGCCGGCGGCACGGGAGAAGACTTCGAGTTCGGCCTGGGCAAGGGGAAGGTCGGTTACTACACACTGACCGCTTCCAGCGCCATGAGCGACGGCGGTGACGCCAAGCTGGATGTTCTGGCGGCTCCGGCTGGATCCAGCGCGTGGGCTTACGACGAGGCGAGGCTGATGACGAAAGGTAGCGCGCGCAAAGCGTTTGCGGATCCAGGCAGCTTGACGCCGGGCGCATACAAGTCCATCGCAATCTATTTAGCGGCGACCCTGACGATCAACAAATTGTCGGACCTGGATCTTTCCAGTGGCAATGTCGATCTGGATGGTTCGGCGACCCTCGATCTGACCTATCTGTAAAAAGGCGCGGTCGGAGCGGGCCCGGACGGCTGACGTTCGGCCTGTCGTTTCCCGAACGCTCATTTTCGGCAGGCAGATCAATGACGGGAATGGGCCCAGCAACCGGCCAAGGTCGGATTCGACGTGACCGACAATCGCGCCGGTACGCAACTGCCTTGGCCTTATAAACGGGGAAGGGGATCCGGACCCGATGAGATCGCTTGGGCTACCGTCCCTATTCGTGGAAAGGCAGTGCTGGCGGCGCAGGGGAGCGAGCCCGTGGCGCTCAAGACACCGACGAGCCCGTTTTCCGCCATCGGTCATTTCGAAGCCGGCATCGTTGTTCACGGATGATCTCGTGACCGAGGGTTTCGCCACGCTGGAACTCGCTACCTGTAACGTCCGCCCTCTCGAATAGCGCGCTTGGCGGTAACCGCCACATCGCCGCAGCGGCCTCTTCCGCTGCTCTCGTTGAATTTCCTCAAACCTCGGACGTAACGGTCATTCTCGTCCATAAAATCCATTTAAGTTGGATTGCTAATCATGTGCAGCCGTGTCGTGTGTCTATCGTCTCATATTCAGTCTTTCTCGTCGTGCCGGCATGCATTGGCGAAGGCCATTCTGACGGCCGGATTGCCGATATGCCTGAGCGTTCCGGCCGTTGCGCAAGCGTCGGGCGTCCTGCCGGAATCTTCCGTGGTGATCCTGAACGAAGCGGACGGCGAAGCCACGATGAATGTGAAGAATACAGAGTCGATTCCGCTGCTGCTGCATGCATCCATACAGAACACGCCGGAAGATCAAGCGTTGCTGGTCGTGGCGGTGCCGCCGGTGAGCCGGGTGGAAGGCCAGGATACGCAACTGGTGCGATTCCTGCTGCAGAGCCCGGCGCCGCTCCAGGTGCAACGGCTCAAACGCGTGACGTTCGAGGGCATTCCACCCAAGGGCCCCGACGGCAAGGCGCGCATCAGCATGACGATTCGCCAGAACCTGCCGTTGATCATCCATCCCGCCACGCTCGCGAAGCATGCCTCCCCCTGGACGCTGCTGCAGTGGTCGGTCGCGGACGGCAAGCTGCGCGTGCGCAACGACAGCCCGTATGTGGTGCGTCTGGGGCAAGGCGTGCAACTTCTGCCGGAAAAGACCGCCGTGGATCTGGGCAAGACCTATGTGCTACCCGAAAGCACCGTGGAAGTCTCGCTGCCGAAGGGGGCCGGTGCGCGGGCAACCGGCGTCAAACTGTCGCCGGCGACGATCTACGGCTACGAAGTCGACAGCTACGAGGCCCCGCTCGTCAATCTCACGACGCAACAGTAATGCGGCTCGATCGTGCCGCGCGCCGGGTACGGCCCCAACGCGAATCGAACGCGTACCGCAATGGGACGGCCGCATCGCTGTTGATGTTGCTGGCGAGTGCCTACCCGTCGCGGGCGCACGCGCAGACAGCCACGCCGCCTGACACGGCATCCGCCGTCCAAGCGACGACCGCGCAAACCACGCTCGATCCGGCGTCCGTCGATGCAGCCTTCAACTTCGATACGAGCATCCTGCAGCAGCGCGGGCTCGATCCACAGATCGCCGACTATTTCCGCACCATGCCGCGGTATCGGCCTGGCCGCAGCCGCGTTGTCGTCTACGTCAACGACATTCGGCGAGGGCGGATCAATACGCGGTTCGACGAGAACGGCGCGCCGTGCTTCGATCGCGCGTTTCTGGATGCGGCCGGAATGGTTGTGCCCGACGCAAAGTGCGGGATACCCGGCGATGCGGAACCCGACACGTGCTACGACTTCGCGCGGGCATTCCCCGGCACGGATGTGGCGCTCAGGCCGGGGCGGGAAGAGGTTCGGCTCGTCGTACCGACCACGGCGCTTCGTCAGGCGGTAGCGGACTTCTCCGGTTACAGCCGGGGCGGCAACGCGGCGCTGCTGAACTACGAGCTGATGACCCTGCGTAGCGAGGCGAGCGGCATGCCGGGCTCGAACTTCCTGTCGCTCAACACTGAAATCGGCGTGAACGCCGGCGACTGGATCCTGCGCAGCCGCGCCTATTCTCAACGTCAGGACAATTCAGGATTCCAGAGTCGCCACCTCTACGCATACGGCCAGCGAACCTGGCTGCGATGGGGCGCCACGTTGCAGGCCGGACAGATCAATATCGCCAACTCCGTGCTGACCGGCGCGCCGTTGACCGGCATCCAGGTGTTTCCCGATGCCGCGCTGAGCAAGCAGGAGCGCAACATCGTCATGGTCGAAGGCGTGGCGCAATCGCAAGCGCGCGTCGAGGTGCGACAGGCGGGCGGGTTGATCTATACCACGATCGTGCCGGTCGGCCCCTTCGCGCTTACGGACTTGCCGCTGCTCAACGACAGCAACGACCTGGAGGTGACCGTCATCGAGTCCGATGGTGCGCGACGCAGCTTCGTCGTGCCCGCTGCGTCGATCGGCGCGGGGGCGCTCGGGCAGCGGCCGGGCTACGCGTTCGCGCTGGGGAAGCGTCGCAATCTCGACGGCAACAAGGCCCGCAATCCGTGGGTGGCGAGCGCGAGCGGCAACTGGGCGCTCGGCAAGCGCGGTAATGTCGGCGTGGCAGCGCTGTTCGCGCCCGGATACCAGGCCGCCAGTTGGGGCGTGGATATGCGCGTGTCGCAGTCGAGCAGCGTCAAGTTGCAGCAGCGTATGTCGTTGCAGGCCACGAAGTCGGGCACGGAAATCGAGGTCTCGGGCATTTTCGGCGGGTTGCACGAGAACCTGAGCATGAGCTTCAGCAGTGCGTATCAGAGCAACGGCTATCGCACGCTGGACGATTTCACCGTCGATGTCGGCCGGACCGGGTTCGCTGCATCGCGTTACCGGAGCCGGCATACCGCGGCGCTGGCCTGGTCCGATGCGAGGCTGGGCGGTCTGACGTTCGGCTACGCATTCACGAATCAACAGAACGGGGAGCGTACGCAGCGGCTGAATTTATCTTGGGGCAAGAGCTTCGCGTTCGGCACCGTGTCGCTTAACGTCGAGCGCGATCTCAGCCCGCGCCGGGAGGGCCGATATTACGGGAGCCGTGCATATGACAGGCCCGGCAACACCTATTACGCGTCGTTGAGCATCCCGTTCGGCAAGCGCAGTGTCCGCACCTATGCAAGCAATACGAGCGGCTATACGCGTTTCGGCGCCAGCTACAGCGAGCGGATCGGCGATAACCTGAATTACTCGGTCAACGTGGATCGCAACACGCGCGACCGGAGCAACGCGGTGGCAGGTCAAATGGCGGCGACGCCGCGCATTGCCCAGGTCAACCTGGGTTTCTCCGATACCGGCAAGCGCGCCCGGTCGTATTACGCCGGGGCCTCGGGCGGCGTGGTGCTGCACGCGAACGGAGTGACGCTCTCTCCTTATCCCGTGCAGGACACGTTCGGCATCGTGTCGGCGTCGGGCGTATCGAACGTGAAGATCAATACGCCGCAGGGGCCGGTGTGGACCGACCTCTGGGGGCGTGCCGTGGTGCCCCGGCTCTCTGCATACAGCAGCAATCGCGTGGAGGTGATGACCCATACCTTGCCGCGCAACGTCGATATCGGCAACGGTACCCGGCAGGTCGATCCGGGGCGCGGATCGGTGAACCGGATCGACTTCGAACTTGCCCGCGTGCGCCGGGTGCTGCTTAATGCGCGCGACGCCGACGGCATTCCGCTGCCAGCCGGTGCCTATGTGCTGGATGGCCGCCAGCGATATGTCGGCATGGTGCTCGAGCAGGGGCAGGTGTTTCTGAACAACGGCGCCGGCGACGAGGTGTTGCAGGTGGCGTTGCCGGACGGCAGGCAGTGCCGGTTGCAATATGCATTGCCCGAGCCCTCGGGTTCCGGTGCGCTGTTCGAAAGCGCCGATGCCCGATGCATTCTTCAATGAGCCCCTGGCTTCGAGAGACGACATGTTGCAACAACCGAAACGCATTCGCCGGTGGGCGTGGACGATGTGCGCGGGCCTGAGCCTGGGCGGGGCCGCGCAGGCCGCGGACAATTGCCGGATGCATACCGGGCACGCACAACTCGACTACGGTGCCCAGTACCGGCAAACCATTCTGGGGCAGCCCGCATCGCCCTTCGGATACTCGTTGGGAAAACGCCTCGTGTCCGTGAGCATCGTCTGCAAGGAGCCGGTGCGCATGGCGATTTTCCTGCGCGGCGACGCGCTCGACGACGGCGCGTTTCGCTTCGGTCAGCAGGGCGTGCTTTCCGTGACAGCCGGCGACGCCAATCTGGATGGCAGGTCCGTTGCATTGGGCCGTGTCGAGCATGCCGGTCAGCAACCTTCGGAGCCGGCCGGCAGAGTCGGCTTGCATCCGCGCTCGGGCGTTGTCGTCTTGGCGCACGGCGTGCCGGAGGCGGGGAGCCGGTTGAGTTTGCAACTGGAACTGGAACCCGTGATTCCACGCAGCGCGATCGACGTCGTCAACAGCGAATCGCACTGGTCCAGCAGCCATGCGCTGGAGCTGGTTCCGTTCTGAAGGCAACCGGCCGGCGAGCTATTCCGTGACGGCGCAGCGATGAGCCGCGCAGCGGCGGGATGGGCTTTATAGCGCTCATTCCGATCGCTTCGCCTCCGGCGACACCGCCCCGCACGCGCGAATCACGAGCTGCACGACCTGTTCGGTCTTCTCGTCGTACGCCTTCTGCGTGAACGTGCGCTTGCCGCTCAGCGCGCGGATCTGCGCATCGAAATCCGCGTAGTGCTGCGTGGTGGCCCAGATCAGGTACATCAGCGCATGCGCGTCGATCGGCGCGAGCAGCCCGCGCGCGATCCAGCCGTCGATGACCTTCACGCGCGTATCGAACCACGGCTTCACGCGTTCCGACAGGATGTCCTGCATGTGCTCCGCACCGTGGATGATTTCGTTGGCCCAGACCTTCGAGCCGAGCGGGCGCCGCCGCGACAGCGCCATCTTCGCGCGCACGTAGCCGCTGATCGCTACCACCGGATCGTCGTCGGCCTCGAATGTCCCGGCCGCGCGATGCCATTCCTCGAACAGGTCGTCGAGCACGCGGCGGTACAGCGCAAGCTTCGTCGGGAAGTAGTAATGCAGGTTGGCTTTCGGCAAGCCGGCGCGCTCCGCGATCATCGCGGTGCTCGCGCCGTCGAGCCCGCGTTCCGCGAACACGGCCTCCGCGCAGGCGAGCAGATGCGCTTCGTTGGACTCGCGGATGTGCGCCTTGCGTCGCCGCAAAGGCACGGGCGTTTCGTCGCTGTCGGTGGCTGCGGTTGCCGCCTCGTCATGTCTCATCGTTGCCCTCGCGCGGCGGGGGTGCCGCGTTGGGCTTCATTCTAGCCGCTGATTCGCATCGAACGCACGCGTACCGATTTCGCGTAGTCATCGCCATGCTGCGTTGCGGTGGCACGTTTCTCGCTCCATTCATTCACGCAAGAAAGAGATTGATTTGGTCATTTTGATCGTCTAAAACCTGTCCAATCGGACAGGATTCGACGCGCGGCAGAAACCTTTCGGCCCGATTCGTCGGACGATCTTCGCGTATGACCAGGGCATGCACCGCGCTTGGGCGGCGTTGCCCCGAAACAGGCATGACACGCACCGGCACAGACCGGGCCGACGACATCACCGACCCCACAGGAGCGATACGAATGAGCGCGGTATCGGAAACAGTGAAGCGGGCAACTTTCGACACGTCGATCAAGGTCGACGGCAAGCGGTTGTGGGACAGCCTGATGGAAGTCGCGAAGATCGGCGCGACGCCGAAGGGCGGCGTGTGCCGCCTCGCGCTGACCGATCTCGACAAGGCCGGCCGCGACCTGATCGTCAGCTGGGCGAAGGCCGCCGGCTGCACGGTGACGGTCGATACGATGGGCAACGTGTTCATGCGCCGCGCGGGCCGGGTGGCCGATGCGGCGCCGGTCGTCACGGGCTCGCACGCGGATTCGCAGCCGACCGGCGGCCGCTTCGACGGCATCTACGGCGTGCTCGGCGGCCTCGAGGTGATTCGCAGTCTCAACGATCATGGCATCGAGACCGAGCATCCGGTCGAGGTCGTGATCTGGACCAATGAGGAAGGCTCGCGCTTCGCGCCGGCGATGGTCGCCTCCGGCGTGTTCGCGGGCGTGTTTTCGCTCGAATATGGGTTGTCGCGCAAGGACGTGGACGGCAAGACGATCGGCGAGGAGCTGGCGCGGATCGGCTACGCGGGTGACGTGCCGTGCGGCGGACGCAAGCTGCACGCGGCGTTCGAACTGCATATCGAGCAGGGGCCGATTCTCGAAGCGGAATGCAAGACGATCGGCGTCGTGACCGACGCGCAGGGGCAGCGCTGGTACGAGATCACGTTCACCGGCCAGGAAGCGCACGCGGGGCCGACGCCGATGCCGCGGCGGCGCGATGCGCTGCTCGGCGCGTCGCGCGTGGTCGATCTCGTCAACCGGATCGGTCTCGATCATGCGCCGTTCGGCTGTGCGACGGTCGGCATGATGCAGGTCTACCCGAACTCGCGCAACGTGATTCCGGGTCGCGTGTTCTTCACCGTCGATTTCCGTCATCCGGACGACGCGGTGCTCGCGAAGATGGATGCTGCATTGCGCGAAGGTGTGGCGCGCATCGCGGGCGAGATCGGGCTCGAGACCGAGCTCGAGCAGATCTTCTATTACAAGCCGGTCGCGTTCGACGCGGCCTGTGTGGAAGCGGTGCGCAGCGCGGCCGACCGCTTCGGCTTCTCGCATCGCGACATCGTGTCGGGTGCCGGCCACGACGCGTGCTACCTCGCGCAGGTCGCGCCGACGTCGATGGTGTTCGTGCCGTGTGTCGACGGCATCAGCCACAACGAGATCGAGGACGCGACGCCCGCCTGGATCGAGGCCGGCGCGAACGTGCTGCTGCACGCGATGTTGTCGCGCGCATGCGAGCCGGTTTCATGACGCCAGGGCCGTAGCAACCGGCAGGCTGCTCGACGCCTGGCAGCCTGACCGTAGCATTCCTAACAACGACCGCCCCGACTGTGCATTCACAGCCGGCGGGGACGGCTTTGTCTCCACCCAGTCGAAGGAACGCGTATGACCACCCAGCCAACCGGCGATATCGCCGCGCATCGCCTGTCGTCCACGCAACTCTCGTGCGAATTCGCCGACATCGCGCCGCTGCTCGATCCGACTGCCGCGGCGGCCGCCGCCAGCCGCTGCCACTACTGCTACGACGCGCCGTGCGTGCAGGCCTGCCCGACGCAGATCGACATCCCGAGCTTCATCCGCAAGATCGGCAACGGCAACCTGAAGGGCGCCGCGACCGACATCCTGTCGGCGAATCCGCTCGGCGGGATGTGTGCCCGCGTGTGTCCGACCGAGATCCTGTGCGAAGGCGCGTGCGTGCGCAACCATCAGGATGCGCAGCCCGTCGCGATCGGCGCGCTGCAGCGGCATGCAACCGATTGGGCGATGGAGACCGGCGCGGTGCGCTTCACGCGCGCGCCGGACACGGGCCGCCAGGTCGCGGTGGTCGGCGCGGGGCCGGCCGGGCTCGCATGCGCGCACCGGCTCGCGCTCGCTGGGCACCGCGTCACGCTGTTCGACGCGCGCCCGAAGGCCGGCGGCCTCAACGAATACGGAATCGCCGCGTACAAGACCGTCGACGACTTCGCGCAGCGTGAAGTCGAGTGGCTGCTGTCGGTGGGCGGCATCACGTTGCAAACCGGCGTCGCGCTGGGCCGCGACATCACGCTCGGCGCGCTGCGCGAGCAGCACGACGCGGTGTTTCTCGCGATGGGGCTCGGCGGCGTGCGTGCGCTGTCGATCGACGGCGAGCAACTGAACGGCGTGATGAACGCGGTCGATTTCATCGTGCAGGTGCGGCAGGCCGATGCGCTGGAGAACGTGCCGGTCGGGCGGCGCGTGGTGGTGATCGGCGGCGGCAATACGGCCATCGATGCGGCGGTGCAGAGCCGCAAGCTCGGCGCCGAGCGCGTGACGATGGTGTACCGGCGCGGCGTGGAGGCGATGAGCGCGACGTGGGCCGAGCGCGAGTTCGCGCAGAAGAGCGGCGTCACGCTCGTCACGCACGCGAAGCCGGTGTGCATCGCGGGTGAGAACGGGCAGGTGACGGGTGTCGAGTTCGAGGCGGCATCGGGCGAGCGCTTCACCGTCGAAGCGGACATGGTGCTGAAGGCGATCGGCCAGACGCTGGTGCCGGACGCCATCGACGCCGCGTTGCTGACCGCGGACGGCGCGCGCATCGCGGTGGACGCCGACGGGCGCACCGCATGGCCCGACGTGTGGGCCGGCGGCGACTGCGCGGCGACGGGCGGCGTCGACCTCACGGTGCAGGCCGTGCAGGACGGCAAGCGCGCGGCCGCGTCGATCGACGCCACGCTCGCGCAGCGCGACGCGAAGGCCGCGTGAGCGCACCACGCGCGTCACGCACCACGAGCACAACCAACACGACCCCACTCTCACGGAGCCGACCATGGCCGACCTTCGCTGCACCATCGCGGGCATCACTTCGCCGAACCCCTTCTGGCTGGCGTCCGCGCCGCCGACCGACAAGGCCTACAACGTGAACCGCGCGTTCGAGGCGGGCTGGGGCGGTGTCGTGTGGAAGACGCTCGGGCTCGATCCGCACGTCGTCAACGTCAGTTCGCGCTATGGCGCGGTGCAGTGGAACGGCCAGCGCATCGCGGGGCTGAACAACATCGAGCTGATCACCGACCGTCCGCTCGACGTGAACCTGAGAGAGATCGCGCAGGTGAAGCGCGACTGGCCGGACCGCGCGCTGATCGTGTCGCTGATGGTGCCGTGCAACGAGCGCGACTGGAAATGGATCCTGCCGCTCGTCGAGGACACGGGCGCCGACGCGGTCGAGCTGAACTTCGGCTGTCCGCACGGGATGAGCGAGCGCGGGATGGGCGCGGCGGTCGGGCAGGTCCCCGAATATGTGGAGATGGTCACGCGCTGGGTGAAGGAGGGCACGAAGCTGCCGTGCCTCGTGAAGCTCACGCCGAACATCAGCGACATCCGGATGGGGTCGCGCGCCGCGTACAAGGGCGGCGCGGACGGTGTGTCGCTGATCAACACGATCAACTCGATCGTCGCGGTCGATCTCGACCACATGGCGCCGATGCCGATGGTCGACGGCAAGGGCACGCACGGCGGCTATTGCGGCCCGGCGGTCAAGCCGATCGCGTTGAACATGGTCGCGGAGATCGCACGCGACCCGGAAACGCCGAACCTGCCGATCTCGGGCATCGGCGGCATCTCGTCATGGCGCGACGCGGCGGAGTTCATGGTGCTCGGCGCCGGCAGCGTGCAGGTGTGCACCGCCGCGATGCATTACGGATTCCGGATCGTGTCGGACCTGGCCGACGGATTGTCGAACTGGATGGACGAGAAGGGCTACGCAGCGCTCGACGACATCCGCGGCCGCGCGGTGCCGAACGTGACCGACTGGAAATACCTGAACCTGAAGTACGACATCAAGGCGCGCATCGACCAGGACCGCTGCATCCAGTGCGGGCTGTGCCATATCGCGTGCGAGGACACGTCGCACCAGGCGATCACCGCGACGAAGGACGGCGTGCGCCACTTCGAAGTGGTCGATTCGGAATGCGTCGGGTGCAATCTTTGCATGCATGTGTGTCCGGTCGAGCAATGCATCACGATGGAGCGTGTCGATTCGGGCGACTACGCGAACTGGACCACGCATCCGAACAATCCGGCAAGCGCGGAGGCGGGGGCGAGTGCAGGCGCGGCGGCCCCCGAGAAGCACGCGAAGAAGGCTGCTTGACGGCGTCCGGCGAGGCGGGTCATCCTGCATCGCCGCCTTTCGTTCCACCCGGGCCGGCATCGGTTGATGCCGGCGCTGACGTTTTAGTGGAGTGCGTTCGATGAATCACGCAGCGAATCCCGCCGATCCCGACAGCGCCGCGGCGCAGGGCGGCAGCCTGTACAACGACGACCTCGCGCCGACGACGCCGGCGCAGCGCACGTGGAAGTGGTATCACTTCGCGGCGCTGTGGGTCGGGATGGTGATGAACATCGCGTCGTACATGCTGGCGGCCGGGTTGATCCAGGAAGGCATGTCGCCGTGGCAGGCGGTGATGACCGTGCTGCTCGGCAACCTGATCGTGCTCGTGCCGATGCTGCTGATCGGCCATGCGGGCGCGAAGCACGGGATTCCATACGCGGTGCTCGTGCGCGCGTCGTTCGGCACGCAGGGCGCGAAGCTGCCGGCGCTGCTGCGGGCAATCGTCGCGTGCGGCTGGTACGGGATCCAGACCTGGCTCGGCGGCAGTGCGATCTATACCTTGCTGAACATCCTGACCGGCAACGCGCTGCATGGCGCGGCGCTGCCGGTCATCGGCATCGGGTTCGGGCAGCTCGCGTGCTTCCTCGTGTTCTGGGCGCTGCAGCTCTACTTCATCTGGCACGGCACCGATTCGATCCGCTGGCTCGAGAGCTGGTCCGCGCCGATCAAGGTCGTGATGTGCGTGGCGCTCGTATGGTGGGCGACGTCGAAGGCGGGCGGCTTCGGCACGATGCTGTCGGCGCCGTCGCAGTTCGCCGCGGGCGGCAAGAAGGCCGGGCTGTTCTGGGCGACCTTCTGGCCGGGGCTGACCGCGATGGTCGGCTTCTGGGCGACGCTCGCGCTGAACATCCCCGACTTCACGCGCTTCGCGTATTCACAGCGCGACCAGATGATCGGGCAGTCGATCGGGCTGCCGTTGCCGATGGCGCTGCTGTCAGTGGTGTCGGTCGTCGTGACGTCGGCGACCGTCGTGATCTACGGCAACGCGATCTGGGATCCGATCGACCTGACGAGCCGGATGACGGGCATCGGCGTGGGCATCGCGCTCGTGATCCTCACGCTCGACACGATGTGCTGCAACCTCGCCGCGAATCTCGTCGGCCCGGCCTACGACTTCTCGAGCCTGTGGCCGAAGGCGATCTCGTACCGCACCGGCGGGATGATCACCGCGACGATCGCGATCGTGATGATGCCGTGGAAGATCCTCGCGACGACGGACGGCTACATCTTCACCTGGCTCGTCGGCTATTCGGCGCTGCTCGGGCCGGTGGCGGGGATCCTGATGGTCGACTACTTCCTGATTCGCGGCACGCGGCTCGACACGCGCGCGCTGTTCGACGAGCGCGGCGGCTTCAGCTACGCGCGCGGCTGGAACCCGGCCGCGCTGGCCGCGCTCGCGGTCGGCGTGCTGCCGAACCTGCCCGGCTTCCTGCATACGGCCTTTCCGGCGTCGTTTCCGAACGTGCCGGCGTTCTTCAACACGCTCTACACGTACGCGTGGTTCGTCGGCCTCGTGCTGGCGTCATGCGTGTACGGCACCTGGATGAAATGGCGCGCCGGACAGCACGCGCAGATCGTGCGCGCTTGATGCGGCACCCGACAGTCAACGAGGAGGCAACCCCATGGCAATCCTGATTCGTGGCGGCACCGTGGTCGATGCGGACCGTTCCTACCGCGCGGACGTGCTCTGCGCAGCGCCGGAGGATGGCGGCACGATCCTGCAGATCGCCGAGCAGATCGACGCGCCGGCCGGCGCAACCGTCGTCGACGCGCACGACCAGTACGTGATGCCGGGCGGCATCGATCCGCATACGCACATGGAACTGCCGTTCATGGGCACGACCGCGAGCGACGATTTCTACTCGGGCACGGCCGCCGGGCTCGCGGGCGGCACGACGAGCATCATCGACTTCGTGATCCCGAGCCCGAAGCAGCCGCTGATGGACGCATTCCACGCGTGGCGCGGCTGGGCCGAGAAGGCCGCGGCCGACTACGGCTTCCACGTGGCCGTGACGTGGTGGGACGAGAGCGTGCACCGCGACATGGGCACGCTCGTGCGCGAACACGGCGTGTCCAGCTTCAAGCACTTCATGGCGTACAAGAACGCGATCATGGCCGACGACGAGGTGCTCGTGAACAGTTTCTCGCGTGCGCTCGAACTCGGTGCGTTGCCGACCGTGCACGCGGAAAACGGCGAGCTCGTGTTCCAGTTGCAGAAGGCGCTGCTCGCGCGCGGGATGACGGGGCCGGAGGCGCATCCGCTGTCGCGGCCGCCGGAGGTGGAAGGCGAGGCCGCGAACCGCGCGATCCGCATTGCGCAAGTGCTCGGCGTGCCGGTGTATATCGTGCATGTGTCCGCGAAGGACGCGGTCGATGCGATCACCAAAGCGCGCAGCGAAGGGCTGCGCGTGTTCGGCGAGGTGCTGCCGGGCCACCTGGTGATCGACGAGGCCGTCTATCGCGATCCGGACTGGACGCGTGCGGCCGCGCACGTGATGAGCCCGCCGTTCCGCTCGGCCGAGCACCGCGAGGCGCTGTGGCGCGGGCTGCAGGCGGGGCAACTGCATACGACGGCAACCGACCACTGCGTGTTCTGCGCATCGCAGAAGGCGATGGGTCGCGACGACTTCACGAAGATCCCGAACGGCTGCGGCGGTGTCGAGGATCGCATGTCGGTGCTGTGGCATCACGGCGTGAATCATGGCCGCATCACGCCGAACGAGTTCGTGCGGATCACGTCGACGAACGCCGCGCAGATCTTCAACCTGTATCCGCGCAAGGGCGCCGTGCAGGTGGGCGCCGATGCCGATCTCGTCGTGTGGGACCCGGCCGCGACGAAGACGATCTCGGTGAAGACCCATCATCAGCAGGTCGACTTCAACGTGTTCGAGGGGATGACGGTGCAGGGCGTCGCGACGCACACGCTCACGCGCGGCGCCCTCGCGTGGGCCGACGGCGATCTGCGCGCCGTGCGCGGCGCGGGCCGCTACCTGAAGCGGCCGCCGGCGGCCAGTTACTACGAGGCCGCGCGGATCGCGAACCGGTTGCGCGAGCCGCATCCGGTCGAGCGCACCGGCTGAGCGTTGCGTGTCGCGCGGGGCGTGTCGGTTGGAACGACGCGCCCCGCGCATGTTTGAGCGCGCGTCTCCGTTCGTGCCGGCACCGCGCATGCCGCCTCCCCGCATCACGCCAATGCTCTCAATATTTGGGACGAGTGAAAGCGTCGATCGCGCCTTTCCGATCTCCAGGTACATAGAACAACTGAGCAAGTCGACGCAACACGCGATGTCGCGCAAATGCGACCATTTTGTTTGCGTTGTCGGCGTGCATACCGGCGAGTAATATCCACCGACGGCGTTGCGCAGGCGTGCCGGGCCGCTCGCCGAACAGTCCAACAACATTGAGAGCAAGGAGTACGAGGTGGATATTCTGCGCAGTCTCCTGGGTATGCTGTTCCTGCTGCTGGTTGCCTATCTGCTGTCGAACAACCGGCGCGCGGTGAGCGGCCGGACCCTGATCGCCGCGCTGTGCACGCAGCTGGCGATCGGTGCGCTGGTGCTGTTCGTGCCGGCGGGCCGCACGGCGCTGGCGGGGGCCGCGAACGGCGTCAATCGCGTGCTCGACATGGGCAATCACGGCATCGCGTTCGTGTTCGGCGGGCTCGTCGACAGCCGGATGTTCCAGCTGTTCGGCGACGGTGGGTTCGTGTTCGGCCTGCGCGTGCTGCCGATGATCATCTTCGTGACCGCGCTGATCGCGGTGCTGTACTACATCGGCGTGATGAAGTGGATCGTCGCGATCCTCGGCGCGGCGCTCGCGAAAGTGCTCGGCGTGAGCCGCATCGAGGCATGCTCGGCCGTGGCGACGATCTTTCTCGGGCAAAGCGAGATGCCCGCGCTCGTGAAGCCGTTCGTGCGGAACATGACGAGCGCCGAGATCTTCACGGTGATGGCGAGCGGCATGGCGTCGGTCGCGGGTTCGGTGCTGGTCGGCTACGCGGGCCTCGGCGTGCGGATGGAATACCTGCTCGCCGCGTCGTTCATGGCGGTGCCGGGCGGGCTGCTGTTCGGCAAGCTGCTGTATCCGACGGTCGAGCCGAGCCGCGTCGTGGTCGACGGGCTCGACTTCGACGACAAGCGGGCCGCCAACGTGATCGAGGCGGCGGCGTCCGGCGCGTCGGTCGGGCTGCGAATCGCGATCAACGTCGGTGCGATGCTGATCGCGTTCGTGGGGCTCATCGCGCTGATGAACCTGATCGTCGGCGGCGTGGCCGCGTTCGCGGGCTTTCCGCAGATCACGCTGGTGGGTATCATCGGCCACCTGTTCGCGCCGCTCGCGTGGATCATCGGCGTGCCGTGGCACGACGCGGCGCTGGCCGGCAACTTCATCGGCGAGAAACTGATCTTCAACGAGTTCGTCGCGTATGGCGACCTGTCGCCGTACCTGAAGGGCGGCGAGCACGTCGCGGCCGCCGGCCTGCAGGTGCTCGACCCGAAGACGCTCGCGATCGTGTCGTTCGCGCTGTGCGGTTTCGCGAACTTCTCGTCGATCGCGATTCTCGCAGGCGGCTTCAGCGCGGTCGCGCCCGAGCGCCGCTCGGAAGTCGCGCGGCACGGCCTGCGCGCATTGACGGCCGCGACGCTGTCGAACCTGATGAGCGCCGCGATCGCCGGCCTGTTCTTTTCCCTGCACTGAGCCCGCAGCGGCCATCGACCGATCGAGGAGAGGCAACGATGTTCTTACCGCAGGAATTCATTCGCCGGAAGCGCGACGGGCAGCCGCTCGATCGCGACGGGATCGCCGCGTTCGTGCGCGGCGTGACCGACGGCAGCGTGACCGAGGGCCAGGTGGCCGCGTTCGCGATGGCCGTGTATTTCAACGACCTGAGCACCGACGAACGCGTCGCGCTGACGCTCGCGCAGCGCGACTCGGGCGACGTGCTCGACTGGCGCGCGCTGGCGCTCGACGGGCCGGTGATCGACAAGCATTCGACCGGCGGTGTCGGCGATGTCGCATCGCTGATGCTCGGGCCGATGGTGGCCGCGTGCGGCGGCTACGTGCCGATGATCTCGGGGCGCGGGCTCGGACACACCGGCGGCACGCTCGACAAGCTGAGCGCGATTCCCGGCTACAACGTGGCGCCCGACACGGACGCGTTTCGCCGCACGGTGCGCGACGTCGGCGTCGCGATCATCGGGCAGACCGCGCGGCTCGCGCCGGCCGACATGCGCATCTATGCGATTCGCGACGTGACGGCGACCGTCGAGTCGGTCGCGATGATCACCGCGTCGATCCTGTCGAAGAAGCTCGCGGCCGGGCTCGGCGGGCTCGTGATGGACGTCAAGGTCGGCTCCGGCGCCTTCATGCCGACCGCCGAGAAATCGGCGGAACTGGCGCGCAGCATCGTCGACGTCGGCAACGGCGCCGGCATGAAGACGACCGCGATCCTCACCGACATGAACCAGTCGCTCGCGCCGTGCGCGGGCAATGCACTCGAAGTGGTGTGCGCGATCGACTATTTGACGGGCAAGTCGCGCCCGGCGCGCCTGCATGAGGTCACGATGGCGCTTTCCGCTGAGCTGCTCGTTACCGGCGGGCTGGCACGCGATGTCGCAGACGCGCGCGCGAAGTTGCAGCAGGCGCTCGATACGGGGGCGGCCGCGGAACGCTTCGCGAGGATGGTCACGGCGCTCGGTGGCCCTGCGGATCTGATCGACGCACCCGCACGTCATCTCGCGCGGGCGGAGGTGATCGTGCCGGTTCCGGCGCGCACGAGCGGCGTGGTGCAGCGCGTCGATTGCCGCGCGCTCGGGCTGGCGGTCGTCGCGCTCGGCGGCGGCCGCACGCGCGCGGCGGATGCGATCGACTACAGTGTCGGCCTGACGGCGCTCGCGGAGATCGGGCAGCGTGTCGAGGCCGGTGAGCCGCTCGGCTACGTGCATGCCCGCGATGCCGCATCAGCCGCGCACGCGGTGGACGCGATCCAGCGCAGCTACGTGCTGGGCGAAACCGGTGACGCGCCGCCGACCATTTATCAGCAGATCGGCTGATCGATCGTCAGGCGCGGGCATCGGCGATCACTTCACTTCACGTCACGGGTGTATCGCGACGGTCAGGGGTTGGCCGCGCCGATACCTCCCCGCACACAATCGAGGCTACGACGAGATGGAACGACACGAACTGATCGACGCGGCGAAGGCGGCGCGCGAACGCGCGTATGCGCCGTATTCGCGCTTCAAGGTCGGCGCGGCGCTGCAGGCGCGCGACGGGACGATCTTTCATGGCTGCAACGTCGAGAACGCGTCCTACGGACTCTGCAATTGTGCGGAACGCACGGCGCTGTTTTCGGCCATCGCCGCCGGTTATCGTCCGGGGGATTTCACGCGGCTCGCGGTGGTGGGCGACACGGACGGCCCAATCGCGCCGTGCGGCGCGTGCCGTCAGGTGATCATCGAGATCGGCACGCCCGACATCGAAGTGATCCTGGCCAACCTGAAAGGGGCCGTCGAGGTCACGACGGCCCATGCATTGCTGCCGGGCGCGTTCCGGTTGTAACGGCGCGCGCTTCTCCAGTCACGCGCCGCCCGTATCACGCGCCGTCGCGCGCGTCGCGGATCGGGATCACCGTGCGCGCGCCGCACTGGCGCAGCAGGTCGCGCAGCTCGTTGATGACCGGAAACACCTCGTGGTTCCAGTCGGCGCCCTGGGCGTCGTGCGCTTCCTGCTCGCGCTCGACGATCCAGCGATCCTCGCGGAAGATCCGCTCGGTGAACCAGACGAGCAGCGGCCACGCGAGATCGAGCGCGAACGGAATGCCGGGCTTGTGGATCGACAGCAGTCCGAACGTGCGGTTGGTGCGCTGCTCGGCGTCGAGCGGCACGTAGACGATCCACAGGTCCATCACGAGCGTGCCTTCGCTCGAACGGATCTGCAGCGTCTGGTACGGGTAGCCGGTGCGCACCGTCATCACGCTCTTGTCGGACTGGTCGGCCGGCTTCTTGCTGGCGCCGAACACGAGCGCTTCACCCACCGGCTGCTTGCCTTCCATCCGCGCGAACGTGTAGTCGACCTCGACCCAGTCGTCGCCGCGGCGCCGGCCCACCGAGCGCGCGCGCATCTGCCCCATCTGCTTGCGATGCAGGAACTGATGGTTCATGTCCATCAGGTTCTCGTGCATGAACGAGTAGTGGCACTTGACCTCGCGGCCGAAGCGGCGCGTCTTGTATGCGCGGTTGTCCGCCGATTCGAGCGCGGGGAACGGCCGGGTGTCGGCGAGCGTCGCATCGCCCGGGAAGACGAAGATCAGCCCGTGCGCTTCGCGGCACGGATACGCGCGCACGCCGTTGGGCAGCCGCTCGCGGCCGAGGTACGGCACGTCGACGCAGCGGCCGCTGTCGCACGCGTAGGTCCAGCCGTGATAGCAGCAGCGCAGTGTCTCGCCGCTCACGACGCCCGCGTGCAGCGGCACCTGGCGGTGCGCGCAACGATCCTCGAGCGCGTACACGGCGCCGGATTCGGTGCGCACGAGCACGATCGGATCGCCGGCGAAGCGCACGCCGAGCGTCTTGCCGCGTTTCAGCTCGCGCGACCACGCGAGCGGGTACCAGTGATCGGGATGAATCGGCACGCGGCGCAGGTCGCGCACGGCCGCGCCGGAAGAGGGTTCTCCAAGGGTGCCGCTGTCAGGAATGGGCACTGCGCGCATGCGTGACGTCTCCGGGCTGAACGGGGATTCCAGGCGCCGCGTGACGCGGCGGGATCTGGAGAAGTCTACGCGAAGTTGCCGGTCGCGGCGGACGCGATGCGGGTTTGCCCCGGCACGGCGGCCGCGGTTTCGTTGATGCAGCGCAATCCGGGTCGAAGGCGGCGCGCGCCTGGCCTGGGGTGGCCGCACGGGCGCAGGCCGCGCGGCAGGCACCACGCCGTCACCCCGTCACGCGGCCGCTTGCCGGTCACGAGCGCGCATCGCGCCACAGTACCGCGTCGGTGCGGTACAGCGCCGGGAAGTGCTGCTTCAGCCCGGTGATCTTCGGCATGTCGTTGTACGCGATGTACGGCGCGTCGGGGTGCAGTTCGAGGTAGTTCTGGTGATACGCCTCGGCCGGGTAGAACCCCTTGTAGTCCTCGACGCGCGTGACGACGGGCGCCGGAAACACGTGCGCGGTGCCGAGCTGCGCGATGTAAGCGGTCGCGACCGCGCGTTGCTGCGCGGTGGTCGGGAAGATCGCCGACCGGTACTGCGACCCTCCGTCGGGGCCCTGCCGGTTGAGCTCGGTCGGGTCGTGCGCGACCGAGAAGAACACCTGCAGCAGCCGGCCGTACGTGATCTGGGTCGGGTCGTAGACGATGCGAACCGATTCCGCGTGCCCGGTCAGCCCCGAGCCGACGAGCGCGTAGTGCGCGGTTTCGGACGCGCCGCCCGCATAGCCGGCCGTGACCTGCTTCACGCCCTTCACGTGCTCGAACACGCCCTGCACGCCCCAGAAGCAGCCGCCGGCGAGCACGGCCGTCTCGTCGTGCGACGCGCCCGGTGTTTCGTCGAGCGTCGGGGCGGGCACCGTGCGCATCGGTTCGGCGGAATTGACGATGCGCTGGTAGCCGAACACGGCGGCGGCCGCGACGGCGATCGCGCCGATGCGGCGCAGCATCGCCGTGCGCCGTTGCGGTGCTGGGCCGCGGGGAGAAGTGGTGTTCACGGTGTGCTCCTTCGAAAGGCGGTACGGGAAGCGGGTGGCCCGGACGCGGCGCCGGTGCGCCGCGTCCGGCCGGGATCAGCCGAACGTGAACGCATACGCATTCACGCCGGGATCGAGAAACTCGATCGAGAACGTGCGGTCGGCGATCGCGCCGGGCTGCCGGACCAGCTGGTACAGGCGCTGCCCGGTCACGGTGCCGTAGCCTTGCGCATCGACGTCGCTGCCGTGCGCGGCACCGGGCGCCGCGCCGTCGAGCGTCACGCGAAAGCGCACCGGCTTGCCGTCCTCGCCGGGGCCGAGCACCAGGTGCAGGTCGCGTGCATGGAAGCGGTAGACGATGCGGCCGGCCGGCGCCGCGAGCGTCGCCCGTTCGGCGCCGACCTGCCACATGCCGGCGAGGCCCCAGTCGTTGAGATCGGGACGGGCCGGCTCGGCGTAGTGGTACGCCGCGTCGCGCACCACCCCGCCCGGCGACATGAAAGCCTCGGCGCGTGCGTAGCCGACGTAGGTCTCGGGCGAGCGGACGTCCGCGCTGTCGGCCGCGGCGAGCGCCCCCTTCGCGGGCGCACCGGCGAGCCCGATCGGCACGTTCAGCGCTTCCGGATGGCCGGCCTCGGCGAGCAGCGACTGGATCGCGCGCTCCGATTCCGCGTATTCGCCTTCGCCGAAGTGGTGGCGGCGCACGCGCCCCTGCGCGTCGACGAAGTAGTGCGCGGGCCAGTATTCGTTGTTGAACGCGCGCCAGATCGTGAAGCGGTTGTCGATCGCGACCGGGAAGTCGATGCCGAGGTCGTGCACGGCCTTCTTCACGTTGCCGATGTCGCGCTCGAACGCGAACTCGGGTGCGTGCACGCCGATCACGACGAGCCCGTACGGCGCGTACTTGCGTGCCCAGGCGGTCGTGTACGGCAGCGTGCGCAGGCAGTTGATGCACGAATACGTCCAGAAATCGACCAGCACGACCTTGCCGCGCAGGCTGGCCGCCGTCAGCGGCGGCGAGTTCAGCCACTGCACCGCGCCGTCGAGCGACGGCAGCGTGCCTTCGACGGGCAGCGCGGCCGGCGCATGCGTCGTATCCACCGCGCGCATCATCGCGCCGCCGGCGATCACCCCGCCGTTGGCCTGGGTGCGATCGGCCGCCGCGGCCATCATCGCGCCGCCATTCGTGTCGTCGGCGGCGTTGCCGGTCGCGGCCATCGCCGCCGGTGCGCCCGGTGCGCCGTTCGAACGCCCGCCGAGCCGGTCGACGAGCTTCGTCTCGAGGCCGCCCGTCGTGACGGTCGACAGCTGCGCGAGCGCACCCGTATCGAGGCCGAGCGCGATCGCGCCGACGCCGGCCAGCAGCGCCACGCCGATCCCGCGCTTGATCCATTCTCCGGCGCCGAGCGAGCGCTTCATCGCGGCGAACACCTTGCCGCCGATCACGAGCGCGACGCCGAGCGACGTCGCCGCGCCGGCCGCATACGCGACCAGCAGCAGCGTCGTGCCGACGCTGGCGCCGCGCAGCGCGGCGCCGGTCAGCACGAGCCCGAGGATCGGGCCCGCGCAGGGCGCCCACAGCAGGCCGGTCGCGACGCCGAGCAGCAGCGACGACGCGGGGCCGGCCGGGCGGCCGTCGCGTTGCGCGAAGCCGGTGAGCCGGTTGCCGGCGGCGACGAGCGGGCGGGTCAGGTGCTCCGCGAGGCGCGGCATCAGCAGGGTCAGGCCGAAGATCGCGAGCAGCACGATCGCGACCCAGCGGCCGGCCTGGTTGGCCTGCGCGACCCAGCCGCCGCCCACGGCGGCGAGCGTCGCGACGACGGCGAACGTGAGCGCCATGCCGACGAGCAGCGGCAGGCCGCTGCGGACGAACGGCTGGTCGGCGCGCGCGAACACGAACGGCAGCACGGGCAGGATGCACGGGCTCAGGATCGTGAGCACGCCGCCGAGGTAGGCAAGGACGATGAGCAGCATGGTGCGTTCTCCAGTCGGTCGGGAGTTCGGGGCCGGATCAGGCGGCGGCGGGGTGGAAGGTGAGCGCGAGGCCGTTCATGCAGTAGCGCAGGCCGGTCGGTTGCGGGCCGTCGTCGAA
The DNA here is from genome assembly GCF_020419725.1 of Burkholderia sp. AU38729. Lineage (NCBI taxonomy): Bacteria > Pseudomonadati > Pseudomonadota > Betaproteobacteria > Burkholderiales > Burkholderiaceae > Burkholderia > Burkholderia sp. AU38729. Next base: position 40,627 of record NZ_JAIZQO010000006.1, read on the forward strand.
CACGTGGCCGAGATGGCCGCCGCAGCGGCGGCAGTGCACTTCGGTGCGGATCATCCCGAACGATGCGTCGGTGTTGGTGGCGACCGCGTGGTCGAGCGGTTTCCAGAAGCTCGGCCAGCCGGTATGGCTGTCGAACTTGGTGGCCGACGAGAACAGCGCGAGGGCGCAGCCGGCGCACGCGAACGTGCCTTGCCGGTGCTCGTCGTTCAGCGGGCTGGTGTACGGCCGCTCGGTGCCGGCTTCGCGCAGGACCGAGTACTGGGCGGGCGTGAGCCGGCGATGCCATTCGGCATCGCTGAGGGTGACTTCAAACGGGGCGGCCGTCTGCGGGGTGGCCGGCGGGGCGGCGAACGCACGGCCGACCAGCGCGCGGCGCCCGACGGACGACAGCGTCGCGAGCACGGCGAGGCCGGTGGCGCCGGCGAACAGCAGATGTCTGCGGGTGGGCATGATGGGCTCCTGGCGGCAGGTCCTGAAAATATGCGCCCATCGTAGTCAGCGGCCGGTGTCGAAGTCCTCACGGAAAGTTAAATGAATTGTGATGTCTCAGGTGTTCCGTCGGAGTGTGCTGGAATCCGTCGAAGCTCCAATCGGCAAGGGCCTTTGAGTGGGCGAGCCGCCGATGTTTACCGAGTACCGGTTCGAGCCGCGTTTTTTAGTGTTTTTTTAGTGTTCGTAGCGTTGCGCGGTGAATCCGGACTTTGGCTTGCCGATCAAATCGGACTGGGGAATGAACGTTGTTTGACGGCGGTCGCGAATCACACCGAGCGCTGAGCCGCCCGAGCCCATGTCGGACATCGCCATCTTCGACTCGCACTGCGCTCGCGCCTACATCGACAACCAAGGTGACTTCGCCTACGCTCCGTATGGGTTGGACATCCTGGAAGGATTGGTCGGCGCGAGCAACAAGCTAAAGGTTCGGGCCACGGCGGACAAGGCTGCGAATGCCCCGAGCCATCCCGCCTATGCTGGCCTCGCCGGGGAGCAAAACGAAGTCGCCAGAAAGCTGCTCGGCATCCCTGCCAAGACGAAGGCAGAGGACATTGAGATACTGGCCACGCTCAGGGAAAGCGAACAGGAGCGGCTCGCCTAGGTACAATTTGGTTCGCGATTTCGCGGCACGTTGTTGTGTGACGACCGCTAACAACTGTCACGTCTACTACACCCATTGCAGCCTTCCGATCAGAACACAGTAGATGGATTCCGAGGCCCAACATGCTTGCTCTCAATCAAGGTCGTCCCAAGATTCTCTTGCTACTGCTGGTTTTGTCGTTCGTGCTATGCCATCACTTACCTGCGCGGGCGCAGGTCGCTTGCCCTCCTGGGATGATTCCCTACGGCACCGGCGCTAACCAAAGTGTCTGCGGGGAGGATCCGAGTTATCAATCGCCGTCGATACCGGCTCCGCAGCCGCAGGCACCCCCTGTCAAATGGGCTTCCCGTTGGGGTGCCGTCGCGACCGATGGCCATCGCGGAACCCTGGGTGTGGCCTCCGATATGTCGAGCCAAAGCTCCGCCGAGAAGCAAGCCATGAAGGACTGCAAAGACAAAGGCGGGGAGCAGTGTGTTCTAGATGTTTCGTATGGAAATAGCTGCGTTGCCATGATTGTGGGCGATCGCGGCTACAGCGTTAAGACTGGACGAACACCTGAAGAGGCCATCGGATTTGCGGCCAAATCCTGCAGCGCCTCCGGCGATAACTGCCGTCGCGTCTATTACACCAATTGCAGTCTTGCGATCAGAACACAGTAGACGGATTCCGAGGCCCGGCATGCTTATTCTCAATCGACGTAGTCTCAAGATTCTCCTGGTGCTGCTTGCTTTGTCGTTCTCACTATTCAATCACGTCACCGCGCGGGCGCAGGTCGCTTGCCCTCCTGGGATGATTCCCTACGGCACCGGCACCGATCAAAGTGTCTGCGGGGCGGATCCGGGTTATCAATCGCCGTCGGCTCCGCCACCCCCGCTCGTGAAGTGGGCCGAGCGATGGGGTGCCATCGCAACCTATGAGCCGGCCGGCGTTTTGGGTCAAGCCACCGGCATGGCGAGCAAGTCCGATGCTGTAAACACCGCCATGAGTGAGTGCCAGAAACGAGGCGGCGGCTCCAACTGCAAGCTGGATATCTGGTACAGCAATCAGTGCGTGGCAATGGTGGTCAGCGATAAGGGCTATAACACTTCCACAGGCGTGACAACGGATTTTGCTGCCCAAAAAGGCATGAAGACATGCACCGCTTCGGGTGACCCGAACTGCCATGTGTATTACTCCGCGTGCAGCATGCCGGAGCGGATTCAGTAAATTAGAACGAAGCAGCCTTGGGCATGAACCGCGTTCAAGACTGTTTCGTCGGCCCGCCGTGTCACGCGAGATGGAATTTCTTCCGGAGGCTCGCATCGACCGGGCCGGCCGGCATGAAGCGCCGCAACTTGCGCAGCAGCGACGCCTCGCCGTTGGGTGTATGCCGCATACGCCACGCGCCGAGCGCCGCGTCGACGACGGTGGCGGCCACGCCCCCGGGGAGCGGCGCGGTTTTCACGCTGTCGACGACGGCGCGCGACGCAAGCGTTCGCTCGCGGTCGTACTCGGCGATCGGCGCGCTGGCCTGCGGCGCATTGACGTCCAGGTGGGTCCGCGTAAACGACGGCTCGACCAGCGTCGCGCGAATGCCGAATTGGCGCAGTTCGTGATCGAGCGATTCGGTCAAACCTTCCACCGCATGTTTGGATGCCGAATAAAGCCCCATGTACGGCGCCGGCAGGAAGCCGAGCACCGAGCTGACATTGACGATCCGGCCGCGCCGTTGCGCCCGCATGTGCGGAAGCACCGCATGGGTCGTACGCAGGAGGCTGAATACGTTGGTGTCGAACAGGGCCGCTGCCTCGTCCACCGACGTTTCCTCCACCGCGCCGATCAGGCTCATGCCCGCATTGTTCACGAGCACGTCGATACGCGCGGCGCGATCGATGATCGTCTGGAATCCGGATCGAACGGACGCGTCGTCACGCACGTCCATCTCGATCAGCTCGACGCCGGCAACCGGCGCCGTTCGCGCGATGCCGCGCACGGTGCCGAACACGCGGCAGCCGCGTTTGGCGAATCGTTCTGCGGCGGCGCGCCCGATGCCCGACGACACGCCGGTCACGACGACAACGGTGGAATTCGACATGGCTGCTTCCTTTGATACGGTGAATGGATTGGCGTAATCAATCGCGCGCATCCAGCACGGGCTGAAGCGCGGGCTCGCCCGGCGCTGCCGGTTCATGGCCGCCGTGGCGCGCGGCGGCGGACTGACCCGGCCGGATCCTGAACCAAATCGCATACATCGCCGGCAGGAACATCAGCGTGAGGATCGTCCCGGCGAACGTGCCGCCGATCAGCGTGTACGCGAGCGTGCCCCAGAACACCGAATGCGTGAGCGGAATGAACGCGAGCACCGCCGCCATCGCGGTGAGAATCACCGGGCGCGCCCGCTGCACGGTCGCTTCGACGACCGCGTGGAACGGATCCAGCCCCGCCTGTTCGTTCTGGTGGATCTGGCCGATCAGGATCAGCGTGTTGCGCATCAGGATCCCGGATAGTGCGATGAGGCCGACCAGCGCATTGATGCCGAACGGCTGCCCGAACAGGATCAGCGTCGGCACCACGCCGATCAAGCCGAGCGGGCTCGTCATGAACACCATCACCATCGCGGAGATCGAGCGCACCTGGAAGATGATGATGACGAGCGTGACCGCCAGCATGATCGGGAAGAGCGGCAGCATCGCCTTCGTGGCCTTGCCGGATTCCTCGATGGAGCCGGCTTCCTCGATTCGATAGCCGCTCGGCAGCGCGGCGACGATCGGCTGAAGCTGCTTCGTGATCGCGGCCGACACGTCCGGCGGCTGCAGGCCGTCGGCGATGTCGCCGCGCACCGTGAGCGTCGGCACGCGGTCGCGCCAGCGCATGATCGGCTCCTCCATCCGCACGTCGACCTTGCCGACCTGCGACAGCGGGATGCGCTGTCCGTTCGCGCCGGCGAGCGTGAAGTCGTCGAGCCGCGCCGGGTCGAGCCGTGCATCGCCGCTCGAGCGCGCGATCACCTGCACGGTCCGGATGTCCTCGCGCACCGCGGTGACGGGCACCCCGGTCAGCAGGAACTGCAGCTGCTGCGCGACCGCGCTGGAGGTCAACCCGACTGCCTGCAGGCGGTCCTGCTGCAACGTGAAGTGCAGCGTCGGCGCGCGCGTGCCCCAGTCCGCATTGACCGTGCGCATCATCGGGCTGCCGTTCATCACACGCTCGACATCCGTCGCGATGCCGCGCAGCGTGTCCGGATCGGGGCCCGTGATCCGGTAGGCCACCGGGAACGGCGAATACGGACCGAACACGAGCTGCGTCACGCGCACGCGCGCGTCGGGCGCGAGGCCGTCGGCGATGGCCCGTCGCAGGCGCGCCTTCAACGCGTCGCGCTCGTCCTGGCTGTCCGTGCGGATCACGATCTTCGCGAACGACGGATCGGGCAGTTCCGGCCCCATCGCCAGATAAAAACGCGGCGCGCCCTGGCCGACGTACGCGGTGACGATCCTCGCTTCCTTCTGCTTCGCGAGCCACGCCTCGACCTTCGACGTGGCGGCGCTCGTTTGCGAAATCGACGTGCCGTACGGCATCTGCACCTCGATCAGCACCTCGGGGCGATCGGAGATCGGGAAAAACTGCTTCTTGACGATCGCCATGCCGAGAATCGCGAGCACGAAGAGGGCGACGACCGACCCGGCGACGAGCCATTTGCGGGCGATCACGCGCGTCAGCAGTTGCCGGAAGCGGTTGTAGCGGGGCGTGTCGTAGATCGCATCGTGGCCGCCTTCGAACTTCTTGAAGTTCGGCAGCATCTTCACGCCGAGGTACGGCGTGAACGCGACGGCGACGACCCACGAGGCGATCAGCGCGATCCCGACGATCCAGAACATGTTGCTGGTGTATTCGCCGGCGGTGGAGCGCGCGAAGCCGTTCGGCATGAAGCCGACCGCGGTGACCAGCGTGCCGGCCAGCATCGGCGCCGCCGTATGGCTCCACGCGTAGGCTGAAGCAGCCACGCGGTCGTAGCCTTCCTCCATCTTCACGACCATCATTTCGATCGCGATGATCGCGTCGTCGACCAGCAGCCCGAGCGCGAGGATCAGCGAGCCGAGCGTGATGCGGTCGAAGTTCTTGCCGGTGGCGGCCATCACGACGAACACCGCGGCCAGCGTCAGCGGCACGGCCGCGGCGACGACGAGGCCCACGCGCCAGCCCATGCTGACGAAGCTCACCAGCATCACGACGAGCAGTGCGGCGAAGAACTTGATCATGAACTCGTCGACTGCCGAGCTGATGTTCACCGACTGGTCGGTGACCTTGGTCAGGCTCATGCCGAGCGGCAGCGCCGCGTTGATCGCGCCGACTTCCCGGTCCAGCGCGCGGCCGAGCTCGAGCCCGTTCCAGCCGTCGCGCATCACGACCCCGAGCAGCAGCGCGGGTTCGCCGTTGTTGCGAATCAGGAACGTGGACGGGTCTTCGTAGCCGCGCTCGACGGTCGCGATGTCGGACAGTTTCAGCGTGCGGCCCTGTGCGACGATCGGCGTGTCGCGAATTTTCTGCAGCGTGTCGAACGCGCCGTCCACGCGAATGAAGATCTCCGGCCCGTGCGTCTCGACGGAGCCGGCCGGCGTCAGCAGGTTCTGGCCGTTGAGCGCGGCAAACACGTCCTGCGGGCTCACGCCGAGCGTTGCGAGCCGGTCGTGCGACAACTGCACGTAGATGCGCTCCGCCTGTTCGCCGATGATGTCGACCTTCTTCACGCCCGGCACATGCAGCAGGCGCTGGCGCTGCGTCTCCGCATCGCGCACCAGCAGGCGCTGCGGTTCGCCCTTGGCCTTCAGCGCGAACAGCGCGAACGTGACGTCCGCGTATTCGTCGTTGACCAGCGGTCCGATCACGCCGGCCGGCAGGTCGTTCGCCACGTCGCCGATCTTCTTGCGCGCCTGATAGAACTGCTCCTGTACCTCGGACGGCGGCGTGCTGTCGAGCAACGTCAGCGTCGTGAACGCGAGGCCGGGGCGCGTGTAGGTTTCGCTGCGGTCGTACCAGCGCAGCTCCTGCATGCGCTTTTCGATCTTTTCGGCTACCTGGTCGTGCATTTCCTGCGCGGTCGCGCCCGGCCATGCGGTGACGATGGTCATCACCTTGACGGTGAAGGCCGGGTCTTCCGCGCGGCCGAGCTTGAAGAACGACACGAGCCCCGCGAGCGAAATCAGGCAGATCAGGAACAGTGTGATCGCGCGCTCGCGCACCGCGAGCGCCGACAGGTTGAAGCGGCGTTCGCTCACGGTCGTGCTCCTTCGCTCGCGAGCGTGGCGGCCGGCGCGGCCACGCGAACCACATCGCCGTCATGCAGCAACTGCGCGCCGAGCGCGACGACCCGCTCGCCTTGCCTGAGTGAGCCGGACACGCGCGCGCTGTCGTCGTCCAGATGCTCGACCGTGACCGGCCGCCATCCCACCTTGGCCGGATCGCCTGCGACGACCCACACGCCGGGCCCTTTGCCCCCGTCCAGCAGCGCGCCGATCGGCACCTGCAGGCCGGCCTGCGGCGTCACGCGTGCGTCGTCCGGTAGGCGGATCGTGACGGTCGCGCCCAGCGGCGCGGCAGCCAGCGGGCCTTGCAGCACGTAGCGCGCCTCGAACGTGCGCGTACGCGCATCGGCGGTATCGGAGAGCTGGCGCAGCGTGGCGGGGACACTCGAGCCCGGCTTGCCGAACAGCTCGGCCTGCGCGACGGAGCCGACCGCGGGGCGCAGGGTTTCCGGTAACTGGATCACGGCTTCCCGGCTGCCGGCGTGCGCGAGCCGCACGACCGGCTGGCCGGCGCTGACGACCTGGCCGGGCTCCGCGAGCGTGTCCATCACGACGCCGTCGCCGTCCGCGACGAGTTCCGCATAGCCGGTCGCGTTGCGTGCGACGCCGGCGTCGGCCTCGGCGGCGCTCAGCTGGGCTTTCGCCGCATCGGCCGCTGCCTTGACCTGGTCATAGGCGGATGCCGATATCGCGCCGGTGCCGCGCAGGTCGCGGTAGCGGGCTTCGTCCTCGGCGGTCTGCCGCGCGCGTGCCCGTGCCGCGGCCACGGCTTCGTCGCGTGCGCGCGCCGCGAGCTTCAGGTCGACGGGATCGATTCGCATCAGGAGCTGGCCGCGCCGGACGGTTTGTCCGGTATCGACGAGTCGCTCCAGCACCTTGCCGGACACCCGGAACCCGAGGTCGCTCTGCACGCGGGCGGCGACGGTGCCGGTAAACGAGCGGGACGCGGGCGCGGCTGCCTGGACGATGGCGGTACGCACGAGCGGCGCCTCCGTGCGCGGATCGGAAGGCGCTTTTCCGCTGCAGGCGGCTAGCGCGAGGGGCAGTGCGGAAGCGACTGCGAGGAGAGCGAGGCGACGCCGAACCATGAAAGACCCACTGACGAAGTGATCGGGGCTTTCATTGTGTATCTAGTGACCAATATAGTCAATGGTCACAATCGATGCAGGTTCAAGGGGCGAGGCTGCGGAGTACCAGGCTCGACAGCTGCGCGGGCGCGGCGTCGGTCGTGTCGAGGTTGTATTGCAGCAGCAGCGGATTCAGGTACGGCCGCATCACGAGGTAGATCGCCGTCGCGGTTTCGTCCAGCGGCGTCTTGCGCTCGAACTCGCCGCTTTGCCGGCCCGCCTGCAGCACCTCCTGCAGCAGTTGCTGCACGCGCGCCTCATAGGCCTGCACCGACTGCCAGTTGCCGGTGGCGGCCGACGCGGCGATGTCGTACAGCTTGCGGTCGCGGAAGAACAGCCGCAGGCTCGCTTCCGTAAAGACCTTGAACATGCGCCGCAGCTTTTCGGTGGGCCGTTCCGCTTCGGCGACGGCGGTGCGCACGTCGGTTTCGATTTCGTGCAGGCAGTTCGCGCAGATCATCTCGCCGATCGCCTGTTTCGATTCGAAGAACTTGTAGATATAGGCCTTCGAGAAACCGATGGACTTCGCGAGGTCGGACACGGTCGTCTTCTCGTAGCCATACCGGCTGAAGTGCTCGGTGGCGGCAGCCACGATCTGATCGCGCACGTCGTGATCGGCCGGGCCGCGCGCGGGCGCGGGGGAAGCGGTGGTTTCTTTCATGGATTGCGGCTGGCAGGGATGGACAACGAGTGACTATTTGGTATTATAGTCACCACCTGATCTCGGCTGAAACCGTCATGCTACCGAAACCCATCGTTGCCGCGGTGCTCGCCGCGCTCCTGTCGGCGGGATGTGCCGTCGGTCCCGACTACGTGCGCCCGGACATCGCCATGCCGCAGCGCTTCCAGGGCCAGAGTGCCGTGGAGCAGCGGCGCGCGGCGGCCGAGGCGGAGCTCGCGACTTGGTGGACAGGCTTCGGCGATCCGCAGTTGACCCGGTTCGTCACGCTCGCGCTCGCGCAGAACCTCGATCTCGCGCAGGCCGCGGCACGCGTCACGCAAGCGCGTGCCGGGCTCGGTGCGGCCAATGCAGCGCTGTTGCCTTCGGGCAATGTGACCGGTCAAGCCGCGCGTGTCTACCAGTCGGTCGAAACGCCGTTGGGGCGCGTGCTGAATTCCACGCCCGGTTTCGACCGTCACGGCAGCGACTACGAGGCCGATTTCAACGCGAGCTGGGAGGTGGACGTGTTCGGCGGGTTGCGCCGTGGGCGGGAAGCCGCGCTCGCCGACTATCAGGCCTCCGAAGCAGCGGTGGTCGCCACGCGCCTTGCCGTGGCCGCGCAGACGGCGGACATCTACATCACGATTCGCGGGTTGCAGGGCCGGCTGAAGGTCGCGCGGCATCAGGTGCAGACCGAACAGGATCTGTTGTCGACCATCAATCTGCTGTATGGAAAGGGGCTCGCGGCGGAGCTTCAGGTCAGGCAGGCCGAAGGTGCGCTCGCTCAGGTTCGTGCCACGGTGCCGGTACTCGAAGCGGCGCTGGACACGGCGATGAATGCGCTCGACGTGATGCTCGGCTCGCCACCCGGTACGTATCGCGCGGAATTGCTCGACGGCGGCGACGTGCCGGTCGCCCCGCGGATCGCGGCGACGGGCACGCCGGGCGAACTCCTCAGGCGGCGGCCCGACCTGATCGCCGCCGAGCGGCGCCTGGCGGCGTCGAACGCGCGCATCGGCGTGGCCATTGCCGAGTATTACCCGAAGTTCTCGTTGAGCGGGTTGCTCGGCAGCGCGACGACGATGGGCGCGGGCAACCTGTTTGCCGGCGGCGCGAACCAGGCTGCCGGCGTGCTCGGCCTGCGCTGGCGTTTGTTCGACTTCGGGCGGATCAATGCGCAGATTGCCGACGCCAAAGGAAAGGATGCCGAAATGCTGGCCGCGTATCGGCTCGCGGCGCTGCATGCGACCGAGGACGTCGAGAACGCGTTCTCGGCTCTCGTCAAACGCGACGAACAGGCGGCCGTGCTCGCCGACGGTGTCGATTCGCTCGGCCGCGCACGGGCCGCGTCGTTCGCGGCGTACCAGAAGGGCGTCGTCAGCCTGATCGAAGTGTTGCAGGCCGATGAAAGCCTGCTGCGCGCGTCGGACGAGCGCGTGCAGGCGAAAACGGAAGCGGCCCGGGCGTCGGTGGCTGCGTTCAAGGCGCTCGGCGGTGGATGGCAAGGGCCGGCGTCCGAGGCCGTCGCCAGTCGATAACGGCCGTACGTGCCGACGTGTTGGCGGGGCGTGACGTCGTCGTCACTGTTCTTGGTGCGATGCATGCTCTGGAACATGCGGCCCACACGAATGACACGCGCGGAAAGCCGTTCGTTCACCCGTCGGGATCCGCTCGATGCTGCCGCGCCGCGCATCGCCGAGAAGGGACTGGCGGTATCGAGCGTCGAGGACATCGTGGCGCGCGCCGGATACATGTGCGGTGCGTTTTACTCGAAATTCAGGAGTACGAGCGGGCTTTTCGTCGAACTGCTTCGCGTCAAGCATCGCGACATTCAAGACAATCTGGAGACGTTGATGCAGGATGCCGCGGTATCGTCCGAGCTGTTCAACAGCAGCTCGCTTTGCTGTATGCGCGCTGCCATTCGAGCAACGTCGACTCAGTCGTTTGGGCCGAGGCCCGCCTGCAGGCAGGACGCGATGTGTACTTGCGCGAGCATGTGGAGGCCATGTGTGTTGATCGATGCGACATGATTGCGCGCTTCTTGGATCACGGAGGCTAGCATCGCAGCACAAAAGCAGCGGCCCCGTCCGCCGATCGTGCGCTTATCCTGATCGCGATCATGGATGGCCTGCGGTACTTGGGGAGATCGTAATTTCCATGCATGTTTTCGGTTAGAGCGATCTAACGGGGTGCTGGCCAGGCCAAAGTAGGGTGTTGTGAATGACGCGCGCTGAGCACCGCTCGGCGCGTGCGGCGGACATCCCAACCCACCATCGATACATCGTGCCGTACGAAACCTGGCTCCAAAGTATGCGGATCGTGTCGCGGGCATGAGGGCGCCCGACGACACTATGACCCGGCTTCCGAGCCGGTCTTTTTTGTGTCTGGCGGCAGCTCGGGGTAATTGCGCACGGCTGCAGGGGCGTCAAGGTTTGTGGAGGGGGGGGGCGTCTGCGGCATTTAATAGTTTCAGTCAATGGAATCGAGGTTCTGAATCCGAATTTCCAATTGAGTGCGACTGGTCCAATGGCCGTTCTGAATCGTCTTAAGCGATTCGGAGCACGCATCGAATGGGCGAGCGCGGCGCGCGTGCGTTTCGCGCACGGCGCGATGCTCAGGTGCGTGAAAGTCCGATCAGGCGTCGCGATTTCGCGTTGACCGCTTGATCGTTCCTGGCGCATCAGCCCAAGCCGATGCGAGCAACGTCAGAGCGAGAACCCCTTTCCTGAAGTATGACCATGGCTGAAAACATCGCCCAAACCGTGATCCGCCGCGCCGACTACACGCCGCCGGCCTTCCTCATCGATGCCGTCGCGCTCGCATTCGATCTCGCGCCGGCCCGTACGATCGTCAGGAACACGATGCGCGTGCGCCGCAATCCGGACGCCGCGCCCGCGCCGCACCTGGAGCTGATGGGCGAAGCGCTCGAATTCGTCGGCGCCTGGCTGGATGGCGCGCCGCATGGCGCCGTGCGCGCGCACGAACACGGGCTGACGGTCGAGAACGTGCCCGATGCCTTCGAGCTGACGCTCGAAAGCGCATGCGCACCCGACCAGAATACGACGCTGTCCGGCCTCTACGTGTCGAGCGGCAACTTCTTCACGCAGTGCGAAGCCGAAGGCTTTCGCCGCATCACCTATTTCCTCGACCGTCCGGACGTGATGGCGTCGTACACGGTGACGCTGCGCGCCGACAAGGCCGCGTACCCGGTGCTGCTGTCGAACGGCAACCTCGTCGATTCCGGCGACCTGCCCGACGGCCGCCACTTCGCGAAATGGGAAGACCCGTTCCGCAAGCCGAGCTACCTGTTCGCGCTCGTCGCGGGCAAGCTCGTTGCGATCGAGGAAACGATCACGTCGGGTTCGGGCAAGGAGAAGCTGCTGCAGGTGTGGGTCGAGCCCGCCGATCTCGACAAGACGCGTCATGCGATGGACTCGCTGATCCACTCGATCCGCTGGGACGAGCAGCGCTTCGGCCTCGAGCTCGATCTCGACCGCTTCATGATCGTCGCGGTGGGCGACTTCAACATGGGCGCGATGGAGAACAAGGGGCTCAACATCTTCAACACGAAGTACGTGCTGGCGAACCCCGAGACCGCGACCGACACCGACTTCGCGAACATCGAATCGGTGGTCGGTCACGAGTACTTCCACAACTGGACCGGCAACCGCGTGACCTGCCGCGACTGGTTCCAGCTGAGCCTGAAGGAAGGCCTGACGGTATTCCGCGATCAGGAGTTCTCGGCCGACATGGCCGCGGGCGACGACCTCGAATCGGCGGCCCGCGCGGTCAAGCGCATCGAGGACGTGCGCGTGCTGCGCCAGCTGCAGTTCGCCGAGGACGCGGGCCCGATGGCGCATCCGGTGCGCCCGGAAAGCTACGTCGAGATCAACAACTTCTACACGATGACCGTCTACGAAAAAGGCTCGGAAGTCGTGCGGATGTATCAGACGCTGTTCGGCCGCGACGGCTTCCGCAAGGGGATGGACCTGTACTTCAAGCGCCACGACGGGCACGCGGTGACCTGCGACGACTTCCGTCACGCGATGGCCGACGCGAACGGGCGCGACCTCGCGCAGTTCGAACGCTGGTACAGCCAGGCGGGCACGCCGCGCGTGTCGGTGCGCACCGCGTACGACGCGGCCGCGCGCCGCTATACGGTGACGCTCGCGCAGGGCTACGGCGACGCGTCGCCGGCCGCGCGCGACACGCAGCAAGGGCCGCTGCTGATTCCGTTCGCGATCGGCCTGATCGGCCGCGACGGCCGCGACCTGCCGCTGCGTCTCGACGGCGAAGCCGCAGCAGCAGGCACGACGCGCGTGCTCGACTTCACCGACACCGAGCAGACCTTCACGTTCGTCGACGTGCCGGAACAGCCGCTGCCGTCGCTGCTGCGCAATTTCTCGTCGCCGGTGATCGTCGAGTACGACTACAGCGACGACGATCTCGCATTCCTGCTCGCGCACGACAGCGATCCGTTCAACCGCTGGGAAGCCGGCCAGCGCCTCGCGACGCGCGCGCTGCTGACGCTCGCCGCGCGTGCGGCCGCGAACGAGCCGCTCACGCTCGGCGAGAACTTCGTCGCCGCATTCCGCCGCGTGCTGACCGATGAAAGCCTGTCGCCGGCATTCCGCGAACTCGCGCTGACGCTGCCGTCGGAAACCTACCTCGCCGACCAGATGGCCGAAGCCGATCCGGCCGCCGTGCATCGCGCGCGCCAGTTCGTGCGCCGCCGGCTCGCCACCGCGCTGCGCGCGGAATGGCTCGCCGCCTACGCGCAGCACCAGACGCCCGGCGCCTACGAGCCGACGCCGGAGGCCTCCGGCCGCCGCGCGCTGAAGAACCTCGCGCTCGCGTATCTCGCCGAACTCGAGGATCCGGCCGATGCGGTGCGCCTCGCCACTGCCCAGTACGACGCGGCGAACAACATGACCGATCGCGCGGCCGCACTCGGTGCGTTGCTGTCCGCCGCGGCCTCCGGCGCGACCGAACCGGCCGAGCACGCGCTCGACGACTTCTATCGTCGCTTCGAGAAGGAAGCGCTCGTGATCGACAAGTGGTTCGCGATGCAGGCGGCACAACGCGGCACGCCCGCGCAGCCGACGCTCGCGAAAGTGCGCAAGCTGCTCGCGCACCCGGCGTTCAACCTGAAGAATCCGAACCGCGCGCGCTCGCTGATCTTCAGCTTCTGCGCGGCCAACCCCGCGCAATTCCATGCGGCGGACGGCTCGGGCTACGCGTTCTGGGCCGAACAGGTGCTCGCGCTCGACGCGATCAACCCGCAGGTCGCCGCACGCCTCGCGCGCTCGCTGGAACTGTGGCGCCGCTTTACGCCGGCGCTGCGCGATCGGATGCGCGAAGCGCTCGAGCAGGTCGCCGTCGGTGCGAAATCACGTGACGTGCGCGAAATCGTCGAGAAGGCGTTGGCTTGACGGTTGGACGCGTCGGCGATTTCAGTTGATCCGGTGGTGCGGGATTCCATGTGTCGTGCAGATCGATGGCCAATGCCGAAGGCGGCGGTCACGTATCTGCCCATCATATGCGGAGCATTTGTCACCGAATGGATTCTTCGGTGACGGGAGACGCCGGCGGCCCCGCATCGCTCGCGACAGACGTGACGCAATGTCGGACAGCTCCGCTCTGTATTGCCGACGCAATCACATGGTCATACTAATTTTAATTCGGAAGATTTCAATTCGTATGTCGAATTTATCGATGTAACGACGAAGCGATTCCGAATAAAAATACTTTCCATATTTCTTTCGCGAGATCGTACCGCTTATCGCGAGGGGTTTCTTTTCAGGCTTGTCAGAAGTCGTTGCGCCGGGATTTATGCGTTCCTGATTCGTCATATCAAGTGAAACGTAATATATCGGGAGGGCGGTAGGAAATTATGTCGCGACAAAAGTGAAAAGCGCCCAAAAAGAGAAATTCATTCTAAATTGGCGTCGCTATGATGATGTCATCTTAGGGGCGAACGCTTGAAATTGATTTGGTCAGATCACGGCGCGGCAGCCGGTCAATTCTTACGATCTCCATGTATCGCTGGATGTGGGACGGAGCAACGCAAATGGCTAGCTTTATCGATGATCTCTTGCGGGGCTACGCCGACCTCCGCCGTGTTCTCACCCGGGAGTTGAGCGCCGACGATGCCGCCGATATTGCGCAGTCGTCCTTCGAGCAGGTGCTCCGCTATGCGGGGCAGCGCCCGGTTGAGTCGCCGGCCGGCCTGCTGTTCGCCATCTCGCGCAACCAGCAGATCGATTCCGCTCGACGCAGGAAGCGTGTACCGCACCAGTCGCTCGACGACGTCGACGGACTCGCCGACCAGTTGCCCGTATCCGAACTGACGCCGGAGCGACGCTATGCCGCGCGTCAGCGGATGGAGATTCTCGGCAAGGCGCTGGATGCGTTGCCACCCCGTTGCAGGGAGGCATTCGTGTTGTGCAAGTTGCACGGTCTTTCGTATGACGAGACCGCGCAGGAGATGGGAATCAGCACGACCGTCGTGCGCAAGTACCTGGTCCAGGCGATGAAAGAATGCAGAATCGCCTTGCTGTAGAATGAATCATTCGATTCGCTACGGATTGTGCCATTTTCAACGATGACATGGACCGAGTCGCAAAAGGACGAGGCTGACGAACTCCTCGTAACGATCCATTTTGGTCGCGGCGAGGAGCGAACCCTTGCGCGTGCTGCGCTCCAGCGCTGGGCTGGAGACGATCCGAAACGTCTGGCGTATATCGCCGAGCATATGAGCGTCGACCGAGAGGTTGACACTTTCGTGCACGAACTGCGCGGTCGCTACAGGCGTCATCTTTCACCCTCCCGGGAAGCAGTGGTGCGGCGCGCGCCGAGATGGCCCGCAATCGCGAGTGCGATCGGTTTCAGTGCGTGTGCATTCGCCGTGGCCGCATGGGCGGTCAATCCGGTACTGTCGGAGCAGCGTTTTTCGTCGGCTGTCGGTGAGCAGGTCGACGCCGCTCTGGATGACGGCAGCCATGTGCGCCTCAACACCGCGACGTCGATACAGTTCGTCAATCGGCTCCGGTCTCGTGAAGTGACGATGCTCGAAGGCGAGGCGCTCTATGCCGTCAAGCACGATTCCCTCCGTCCTTTTCATGTGATTGCCGGCGCGACCGATATCCGCGACGTCGGCACGCGCTTCTCCGTACGCGTTCGTCCCGCCGATGTGGACGTCGCGGTACTGGAAGGGCGCGTCGAGCTGTCGCTCCGCTCGGGCGGCCCTGTCGCCGATCTCGACGCGAACGAAGCGGCGAGGGCAACCGGAACCCAGATCGTCGAAGTATCCGACAGGCAGGCATTCGACGCGATGGTGAGCTGGAAGGATCGGCGCCTGCAATTCGACGGTACGCCGCTGTCCAGCGTCATACACGAATTGCAGCGGTACCGGGTCGCCCGCATCGTGCTGGCGGATAACGTCGCGGCGCGGTTTCGCGTGACGGGCGGGTTTTCAATTTCGGATCCCGATGTTTTGCTGAGATCGTTGCCCATGGTCGCCCCCGTGACGGTGAAGTTTCAGCCGGACGGGACCGCCGTGATCGCATCGCGTCGATAGCGTCGCTTCCGCGTGTTGCTGCTGCCGTCAATGTCCGCGCCTGACGAGGCGACGCCGGCGTTACACGTCCTCGCATAACGAAAACGCCGAAGAATGCTTTCGCGCTGGCAAGAGGCCAGCTGTCCATCGATCGGGCCTGGTCTGCGATCGTCGCAGCACCCGGTGCGCCCAAGCACGGCCGCGCGCTCGTCATCGAAGCGCGATATCTTCCAGCAGCGCTTCACCCCAGTCCTCACAACTTGCCTCTGCCGAGCGGCTTCTTGATGGCGACATACAACCGACAAGCCGTTCTTTTGCGCGCGTGCAGGCAGCGCGACTCGAAAGCATTTGGCTATCGTCGCGATGAAAAATTTCAATAGCACGCGGCTGGTCTTTTTTGCTCCCTGCGTCGTCTTTAGTGGTGAAGCCTGACCGATAGCAACGTCAAGGCTCAATCACATCTTTGCACTGACAGAGAGGGGACAATGAAGCAATTCAAGCAGCCTGTGGCAAGGGCGTTGGCAAGGCATGTGGCGGCCAGTGTCGTCGGCATGGCGAGCATTTCGTTGTACGCGCAAACGTCGATCAATTTGCCCGCGCAGTCGCTTTCCACGACATTGTCGCAGCTCGCTCGCGAGGCCGGCGTCAATATCCTCGCGCCCGACAACATCGTTGCGGGCCGCGCCGCGCCGGCGGTGTCGGGCATGCTGACCGTGAATGACGCGTTGGCGCGCCTGTTGAACGGCACTGGTCTGCGCGTCGAGCAAGTGGACGCCAAGACTTACGTCATCAAGCGGTCCGACCCACCGCCTTCGCCGGGCGCGTCGAAGTCGGGACAGGATTCAGTACTCCCGACGATTACGGTCAGTGAAACCACCGGCAGCGCCAGCCTCGATAAGGGTTTCGTCGCCGATTCGACCAGCACGGCGACGCGCACCGATACGCCGATTTCGCAGACCGCGCAGTCGATTCAGGTCGTCACGAAGGACCTGCTCGACAGCAAGCAGACTCAAACGGTGTCCGAGGCACTCGCCAACGTGAGCGGTGTCACGGTGCAGGACTGGGGTAACGGTGCTCAAGTCAGTGTGCGGGGCTTCACAGCGGCCACGATGAGCAATGGCCACAACGATACGGGGTCCAGCAATTCGCTGGATATTCCGGTGGCCGGCGTCGAAAGAATCGAAGTGCTCAAAGGTGCCGACTCCATTCTGTCGGGAGCCATGGTTCCGGGGGGCGTGGTCAACATCGTGATCAAAAGACCGACCGCCGAAACCGTTCGGCAGCTGACGCTGCAAACGGGCTCCTACGGCGACTGGATGAGCTCGATCGATCTGGGTGGCGCACTGACGAGCGACAAGTCGCTCCGCTATCGGTTCGTCTTGTCCGCCGAGCGAGCCGGGGAGTCCTTCGGCGGTTACGACGGCCAGAGAAACTTCTACGTCGCGCCGTCGATCGAATGGAAATCGGGTAACACGGACATCGTTCTCGGCTACCAGCATCAGGTGGTCAACCGACCGCCGATACAGCTGACACAGCCTCGGGTCGGAGACGACCCGCTGCCGATCCATTCGCGCAGCACGCCATCCCAGAATTCGCTGAGCCAGATGGATACGCTGTCGGTCGATTTCACACAGCAGCTCGGATCGATCTTCAAGTTTGAAAGCAAGGCGCAATATCAGGCGTCGACTTTTTCCCAGCGTGATTTCTATGATCCGATCGGCATCGGATCCGGGAAGACCGTTTTTTTGGGCTTCAATGACCACTCGCGTTCCTACGGCTTCGACCTGGACAATCATCTGCAGGCGAAGTTTTCTTTGGGCCCGGTCAAGCAAACCGTTCTCGTGGGCGTGAGCAACAGCGTCTATTGGACAGATTTCACCAGTTTGCCCATGAAGTTTCTCGTTGCCCCATTCCCGCTGGCTTCGGCACCGCCCATTACCGGGACGTCGCAATATTCGGGCAGCCCCGTCAAATCGTACTCGTCCACGGTCTACTTTCAGGATCAGATTACCTGGGACAGGTTGCATATCCTCGCGAGCATCGCTCGCGGGACGGTATGGGGCACCAATACGGCCTCTCAATCGCAATGGTCGCCGAACCTCGGCATCCTTTACCAGCTCACGGATAACGTCGCCGTTTATGCAAACGCGTTGCGCAGTTTCTACCCGCAATATGGAACGCTTCTGCTGGATGGCAGTGTGCCGCCTCCACAAATCGGGCGATCGGTCGAGGCAGGCTTCAAGTTCAACTTCTTCGACGATCGCCTGAGCGCAACGGCCGACGTATTCAGAACCGCGCAAAGCAACGTCCTGGTTGGCATTCCCGGCACGAATTTCTCCACGCTCGGCGGCGGCATGGTGGTACGCGGCGCAGAACTGAGCGTCACCGGCCGTCTGTTGCCGGGGTTGAACGTTTTCGCGAACTACACCTTCAGCAATCAGCAGCAAATCACGGACGGTGTGAGCGAAGTGCCGCGTCATAGCGGCACGATCTGGATGACCTACGACCTGCAGGGCGAGCGTTTGCATGGGTGGGGCGTCGGTGCGGGCGTCGAAGCGCGCAGCGGCTATCAAGTGTCGAACTCGCGCCTCGGGGTATTCAAGGCTCCGGGGCAAGCGCAGACCGATGCGAGCGTGTATTACCACGCGAAGCAATGGACGGCGACCCTGGGCGTCAAGAACCTGTTCAACCGCACCCTCTATCAGAACCAGATGACTTCAGCGATCGTCGGCCTGCAGCCGGGCCGACTGATTTACCTGACCGGACGCTATAACTTCTGAGGCATGTCGTGGATAGTTCGATCGTATTGCCGTCAAGGTACGCATCCGGCCCCGCAGCAGCGGGCCGGGAGGTTCGTATCGGTTATGGCCGGCCTGTCGCAATGGGCGTGGCGGTGGCGCTTCATGCGTTGCTGCTGGTCGCGTTCTGGAAGGCCGACGTCCATCTCGACCTGCATGCCGGGAAGCTCGCGTCGGCCGGATCGTCGATCAGCGTGACGCTGGTGAACACGCCGCAACCGACCCCGACGCCCGTTCTGCCGCGGCCACCCGTCAAGCCGGTGACGCGCAAGCCGCCCGTGCCGCACCGCGCGCCCGTGCTCGCCACGCATCACGACGCACCGCGTGCGGCCCAGGCGGCGACCCCGCAAGCGCATGAACCGGAACCGCCGGTGCCTACGCCGCCACCCGTCCAACCCGTCGAGACAAGCGCAAAGAGCGCCCCGTCGGCGCAGCCGGCAGCCGCGCAGATGATGGCGCTCGCCGGCGGGCAGGACGCCAAGAGCGTGGCGCACGTTTCATGCGACATCGAGCGGCCGCCGTATCCCGCGCTTGCACGCCGGCTGAATCACGAAGGCAAGGTGGTGCTGCGCGTGACGATCGGCATCGACGGCCGCATCACGGAGGCGACGACCACCGAATCGAGCGGTTTCGAAGAACTCGATACGGCCGCGCGTGCCGCGATGCTCGCCGGGCGTTGCAAGCCGTACCTGGAGAACGGGACGCCGATCGTCGTTCGCGCGCTTCAACCACTTGAATTCAGATTGGACAACTGAGCTGCAAGCAGCTCGTCGAGGAGTACAGCAATGAACTACGGAATCGCAGACATCGTAAATCGTGGCGACACGATCAGTCACGCCATCGCGCTGGTCCTGGTCGTCATGTCGCTGACGTCGTGGGCGGTCATGCTCTACAAGGGCGCGCAACTGATCCGCATGAGAAGGCAGAGTAAAGCCGCCGAGCGCAAATTCTGGCAGGCGGGTTCGATCGAGGAAGGGTGTGCGGCACTGGGTCGCTTCGACCACAGCAACCCATACCAGAATCTCGCGGAGGCCGCGCGTGAAGCATCGGAGCGACATAACGATACGCACCTGAAGGAAGTGCTCTCGCCGGACGACTGGCTGCAGCGCTGCCTGAGCGTGGCGCTCGAAGAGCAGGTTGCCCGAATGGCGAGCGGCCTTGGGGCGCTTGCATCAGTCGGCAGCACGGCGCCGTTTGTCGGCCTGTTCGGCACTGTCTGGGGGATCTATCACGCGCTGCTCGGCATCAGCGAGGCGGGGCAGAGCAGTCTCGCGCAAGTGGCCGGGCCCGTCGGCGAATCGCTGGTCATGACCGCGTTCGGCCTGTTTGTCGCGATCCCGGCCGTGCTCGGCTACAACGCGGTGTCCCGCGGCAATCGCATGATCGTCCACAAGCTCGCGCGCTTCCGCCACGAGTTGCACGCGTATCTGATGAACTCGGACCATCATCGCACGGCTTCCGTGCGCGTGAAGATCGAGCAGAAACGCGTCGCGACGGTCGAGGAGAGCTGACATGGCGTTCTTTGACGACAGCCACGACGACGTCATGAGCGACATCAACATGACGCCGCTCATCGACGTGATGCTCGTATTGCTGATTGTGTTCATGGTGACGTTGCCGGTGATCAATCACGCCGTCAAGCTCGACTTGCCGAGTGCGAACAGCAGTCCGAACGATACGCGGCCCGCGCACGTGAGTTTATCGGTCGACGCGAGCGGCACGGTGCTGTGGGACGAGAAGCCCGTTGAAGCCGATGCACTGGATGCCCGGCTGAATCAGGCGGCGGCCCAGCAACCGCAGCCGGAGATCGAGCTGTATGCCGACCGGGCCGCGCGTTATGAATCGGTGGCCAACCTGCTTTCGGCGGCCCAGCGCGCAGGCCTCGTGAAAATCGATTTCGTCACGCAGCCGAAATCAAAATAAATTTAGGAATATGAACGATGTCAATTCTTGATACGACCGCCGCGACGCTGCTCGACGACGTGTCGGGCGAAACAGCCGTACTCGTGGATTTCTGGGCGCCGTGGTGCGGACCTTGCCGCGCGCTCGCGCCTCATCTGGATCGGCTTGCGAAGGACTATGAGGGGCGACTGAAGATCCTGAAGCTGAACATCGACTCCGAGCCGGACGGCGGCAAGAAATTCGGCGTGCGGGCGATTCCGACGCTGATCTTTTATGCGAACGGCAAGGAGCACGACAGGCTGACCGGACCGTCGACCATACGGATGCGCATGACGATGGAGAAATGGTTCGCGCAATGCGGACTGGAGACGCCGGAATCGGCCGCGAGCGAAGCCGGAAGCGACGAGCCGGAAGCCGCCGCGGTCGATGCACCGGCCGCGGCATGGTGCAGCTTCGGCGGGGATGAAGCGCACAAGGATCGATGCATCAGCCGCTATCACGAGCTTTCGGACGAGCAGCGCGGCAGTGAGCGCGTCCAGGAACCGTCGACGCGGCTGGCAGGCGCCCGGGGGCAGTTCGAGGAGGTTGTCGGGGTACCACGGCAGTTCGGGGACCTCGTCGATTCGATCTGGATGTTCCTGAGCCGAGTCAAGGACGGTGCGGAAGAAGCCGATGCGGCTGCGCTGAAGATCTTCCACGCCATTCCGGTGGGCGCGAATCTCGCACGCGCCGCGACCGACGTTCTCCATGAACTCGTTTACCACTCGCGCTGGGAGATCACGCAGTACTTCACGGCCGAAACCGAGCGCGGCATCGTGTTGCGCATCAAGGCAGCGCACGCGCGTGAGCGCGCCGGCGAGAAGATCGCGGCAAAGGAATGGGAGGTGTTGCAGCGCGCGGCCGTGATGCTGGGCGTGGGCGACGGATCGGCCGACCTTGAGGCAAGCCAGATGCTCGAGGGCTTGGCCGGTCCCATGTCGGACTGGTCGGCCAATGGGAAACTCCACATGATCCTGAAGTACGTGAATCGGGAGCTTCGCCGCAAGGCCGATTGGCGTGACGACGAAGAGCAGAAAATCACCGCGATGCTCGAACGCGCTACGGAACAGGTGCACAGCGAGATCGGAAGCGCGCCGCGCGACGACGCCGCAGCGCGGGCGGCATGGGTGTCGGCCTTCATCGAGCGCCGCGGGGCATTCATTCAACAGTGCCGGGAGCAGGACCCGGACCTCTGGAAGCGATACGACGTCGTCAGCATGGATAGCGTGCGGCAAGCCGCAATCGTCTGTGCGGATGTCGCGGAATCCCTGTTGACGTGGCTGAGCGCGAACGCTCCCCGTTCTGTTTGAACCTCTTTCCTTCCTTCGATTATTCATGATCTCTGTTGATCCCTCCTTGCGCAATCTGATCGTCGCAAAGGACATTCTGCTGACGCCCTACGGCGTCGACGAGAGCCTGCTCACGCGCACGATCGCCGACATCTTCACGCATCGCGTCGACTACGCGGACCTGTACTTCCAGGCACGCCGCAGCGAAGCATGGCGCCTCGAGGAAGGCATCGTCAAATCGGGCAGCTTCAGCATCGATCAGGGCGTCGGCGTGCGCGCGGTCGCGGACGACCGCACCGCGTTCGCGTTTTCCGACGACCTCTCGCCCGCGGCGATCGCGCAGGCGGCCGCGGCCACCAAGGCGATCGCGGCGGCCGGCGGCGGCATGCAGAAGGTGACGGCGGACGCTTCGCTGAAGAGCGTGACGGGTCACGACCTGTATCTGCCGTCCGATCCGCTCGCGTCGCTCGACGCGACGGCCAAGGTCAAGCTGCTCGAGCGCATCGAGCAGATGGCGCGCGGCCGCGACCCGCGCGTCACGCAGGTGATGGCGGGCCTCACCGGCGAATACGACGTCGTGCTGGTCGCGCGCAGCGACGGCGCGCTCGCGGCCGACATCCGCCCGCTCGTGCGTGTGTCGGTCACGGTGATCGCCGAGCAGAACGGCCGCCGCGAGAGCGGCTCCGGCGGCGGCGGCGGCCGCTTCGACTACGGTTACTTCACCGACGACGTGCTGTCGCGCTACGTCGATGACGCGGTGCACGCGGCGCTCGTAAACCTCGACGCGCGCCCCGCGCCCGCCGGCACGATGACCGTCGTGCTCGGGGCCGGCTGGCCCGGGATTCTGTTGCACGAAGCGATCGGCCACGGCCTCGAGGGCGACTTCAACCGCAAGGGCTCGTCGGCGTTCGCCGGCCGCATCGGCGAGCGAGTCGCCGCGAAGGGCGTGACGGTGGTCGATGACGGCACGGTGCCGAACCGCCGCGGCTCGCTCAACGTCGACGACGAAGGCAACCCGACGCAGCGCACGACGCTGATCGAGGACGGCATCCTGACGGGCTACATCCAGGACACGCTGAATGCGCGCCTGATGAAGATGTCCGTCACCGGCAATGCGCGGCGCGAGTCGTACGCGGCGCTGCCGATGCCGCGCATGACCAACACGTACATGCTGAACGGCGACACGGATCCGCAGGAAATCATCGCGTCGGTGAAGAACGGCTTGTATGCGGTCAATTTCTCCGGCGGCCAGGTCGACATCACGAGCGGCAAGTTCGTGTTCTCGGCATCCGAGGCGTACATGATCGAGAACGGCAAGATCACCTACCCGGTGAAGGGCGCGACGCTGCTCGGCAGCGGCCCGGAATCGCTGAAGTACGTGAGCATGATCGGCAATGACCTGTCGCTCGACAAGGGTGTCGGCACGTGCAGCAAGGAAGGCCAGGGCGTGCCGGTTGGTGTCGGCCAGCCCACACTGCGGCTGGACGAGGTCACGGTCGGCGGAACGCATTAAGCCAGGATCGATGCGGCTCGCTTCGACGGACTTTCGCGCCCGATCAATGTACGAATAAAGACATGCTCACTGCCACCACGCAAGCGGACCCGAAGGACTACAGTCTCAACGGCCGCTTCTTTCGACGTTTCATCGACATATCCCGCCCCTACTGGACGAGAGCCGGCGCATCGCGCTCATGGCTGGCGCTCGGCATCTTCATCGCGTTCTCGCTGTTCGAGATCCTGCTTGGCGGCAAGGTCTCGATCCTGACCCGGCAGATGAGTGACGCGCTGGTGGGGCGCCACGAGCTGTCTTACTGGCGCCTGTTCCTGCTCGTGACATCGATCGGCCTGGTCATCAACAACGGCATCCTCAGTCAGTTCTTCGATTTCGTCTACACCCGGCTCGCCATCCACTGGCGCGCATGGATGACGAATGACCTGATGTCGCGATATCTGGGGGCCCGAACGTACTACCGGATCGAACAGGATGGCGACGTCGACAACGTCGACCAGCGCATTCAGCAGGAAACGGGGCCGTTCTGCAACATGGCGGCGATGTTGCCGCGCATCGCCATCTACTCGGCCGGCACGTTGGGCATCCAGGGCTTGCTGCTTCGTCAGATTTCCCCGCTCTTGTTCTACGGCGTCATTGCCTACGGCATCGTTTCCGCCGTGGTGACGTGGCTGCTGTACCGGCCGCTCATTCGCCTGAATTTCGACTTGACCGTTTCCGAGGCCGAGCTTCGCTTCGGTATCCTGCATGTCAGGAGCAATGGCGAGACGGTCGCGCTTTACCGCGGCGAATCCGCCGAGGCGCGCAGCGTGGCGCGTCGGCTGGACAAGGTCGTGGACATCGCGAGGGGCACGGCGCGCTACGCCTTCATCATGCGGTCGACCGAGTCGCTGGTCGGTGTCGTCTGGACGCTGTTGCCGGTCGTCATCCTCGTGCCGCTCTACTTCAGCGGCAAGATCAGTTTCGGCGTGGTGACGCAAGGAACGGCGTCGGCAACGCTGCTGCTTCAGGGCATCCAGCGCGTGACGACGTTCATGCCGATATTCGCGTCCGCCGCGCCCCATGTGGTGCGGCTTGCCCAGATCGTCGAAAAGGCGGATGCGGTGAACGCAGCCCGTGCCGATCGCGCGGAAACCATCGCGTATCAGGAAGGCAACGCGATTCAACTGACGCGTCTTACGCTCCAGACGCCTGGCCGCGAGCGCACGCTGCTGCGAGGATTGAGCCTGGCAATCGGCTGGGGCGAGCACTTGCTGATCATGGGGCAAACCGGCGTCGGCAAGAGTTCGTTGCTGCGTGCCGTGGCGGGACTGTGGCGAACGGGCAGCGGAACGATCACGATGCCGCCGCCGCAGGATGTGTTGTTCCTGCCGCAACGTCCGTACATGCTGCTGGGAAGCCTGCGCGAGCAGATCCTGTACCCGGAGACGGAAAGCACGCATACCGATCAACAGCTCCAGGCCTTGCTGGAGCAGGTCAATCTGCCGGATCTCGCCCGCAGGCATGGGGGATTCAATACGGTGATCGATTGGTCGAGAGTGCTGTCGTTGGGAGAGCAGCAGCGGATCGGCTTCGCACGCGCACTGGCTGCGCGCGCCCGTTACGTGTTTCTCGACGAGGCAACGAGCGCTGTCGACCTGGCCACCGAGCAAGCGCTGTATCGGGCACTCGCGCTGGCCGGTGCAACGTACGTCAGCGTCGGCCACCGCGATTCGCTGCTGGCGTACCACCGGAATGTACTCCGGCTTCAGGCGGAGGGCGCGTGGCAATTGCTGACGGCGGAGCAGATGCAACGAGAAACCGATCGCGTGAAGAATGAAGACGCCGCGTGACGGGCGATTCGGCAACCCTTCGCGGGCGCCATTCCAAACACAAACGAACGTTCATGAATCAACCTCTACCTGACATGACGCCGGCGGCGGCTCGCATTGCGCGACTGCGCGGCGCGATGATCCGCGAGGGGACTGCCGCGTATCTCGTGCCGTCCGCCGACCCTCACCTGTCCGAGTACCTGCCCGAACGCTGGCAGGCGCGCCGCTGGCTGTCCGGTTTCACGGGCTCGGTCGGCACGTTGGTCGTCACCGCGGATTTCGCGGGCCTGTGGGTCGACAGCCGCTACTGGGTGCAGGCCGAGGCCGAGCTCGCCGGCACCGGTGTACAGC
The DNA here is from genome assembly GCF_020419725.1 of Burkholderia sp. AU38729. Lineage (NCBI taxonomy): Bacteria > Pseudomonadati > Pseudomonadota > Betaproteobacteria > Burkholderiales > Burkholderiaceae > Burkholderia > Burkholderia sp. AU38729. Next base: position 66,045 of record NZ_JAIZQO010000006.1, read on the forward strand.
TGATGAAGATGACGGGCGGTCAGCAAAGCGCGCCGCACGTCGAGTGGCTCGCGCAGAACGTGCCGACCGGCGCGACGGTCGGCGTCGACGGCGCGGTGCTCGTGGTCGCGGCGGCCCGCGCGCTGACGGGGGCGTTGAACGCGCGCGGCATCGCGCTGCGCACCGATCTCGACCTGCTCGATGCGATCTGGCCCGAGCGACCGGGGCTGCCCGGCGACGCGGTATTCGAGCACGTCGCGCCGCAGGCCGACACGGGCCGCGCGAGCAAGCTGGCCGAAGTGCGTCGCGCGATGCGCGCGCAGGGCGCGCAATGGCATTTCGTGTCGACGCTCGACGATCTTGCGTGGCTGTTCAACCTGCGCGGCACCGACGTCGACTTCAACCCCGTGTTCGTCGCGTACGCGATGATCGGCAGCGATCGCGCGACACTGTTCGTCGCCGACGGCAAGATCTCGCCGGCACTGGCCGCGGCACTCGCGCAGGACGGCGTCGAGGTTCGCCCGTACGATGCCGCGCGCGCCGCGCTCGCGGCGCTGCCCGACGGCGCGACGCTGCTGATCGACCCGCGCCGCATGACGTTCGGCACGCTCGAGGCGGTGCCGGCCGGCGTGAAGCTGATCGAGGCCGTGAACCCGTCGACCTTGGCGAAGTCGCGCAAGACGGCCGCCGAGATCGAGTGCGTGCGCGTGACGATGGAACACGACGGCGCCGCGCTCGCCGAATTCTTCGCATGGTTCGAGCAGGCGGTGAACCGCGAGACGATCACCGAGTTGACGATCGACGAGCAGCTCACGGCCGCGCGCGCACGGCGCTCCGGCTACGTGCAGCCGAGCTTCGCGACGATCGCCGGCTTCAATGCGAACGGCGCGATGCCGCACTACCGAGCGACGCCGGCTTCGCACGCGACGATCGCCGGCGACGGCCTGCTGCTTGTCGATTCGGGCGGCCAGTACACGACCGGCACGACCGACATCACGCGTGTCGTGCCGGTCGGCACGATCAGCTACCTGCAGCGCCGCGATTTCACGATCGTGCTGAAGTCGATGATTGCGCTGTCGCGCGCCCGCTTTCCGCGCGGGATCCGCTCGCCGATGCTCGACGCGATCGCGCGTGCGCCGATGTGGGCGGCCGGGCTCGACTACGGTCACGGTACGGGTCACGGCGTCGGCTACTTCCTGAACGTGCACGAGGGCCCGCAAGTCATCTCGCACTCCGCGCCGGCCGAGCCGCATACGGCGATGGAGGAAGGGATGATCACGTCGATCGAGCCGGGCGTGTACCGGCCCGGCAAATGGGGCATCCGGATCGAGAACCTGGTCGTGAACCGCGAGGGCGAGCAGACGGAATTCGGCGATTTCCTCGCATTCGAGACGCTGACGCTGTGCCCGATCGACACGCGCTGCGTGCTGATCGACCTGCTGCACGACGACGAGCGCGCGTGGCTGAACGCATATCACGCGACGGTGCGCGAGTGCGTCGGCGGGCACGTGAGCGGTGACGCGAAGGCATGGCTGGACGCGCGTACGCAGCCTGTCTGACGAAGCCAGCCGGTTCAACACAAGAGGGAGCGTCACGTCACCGACGGTGACGTGTGACGACACGTCGCAATGAACACGAGACAGTGGAACATGGAAGCCAACCTGAACATGCAATCGAATGAATTTCTGCATACGCAAGACGAATTCAACCAATATGCGGCCGACGTCCTGGCGCACGCCAAGGCTATCGGTGCGACCAGTGCGATGACAAGGATCGCGGAAGGCAGCGGCTTCTCCGTATCTGTTCGGCGTGGTGCAACCAATACCATCGAACACAAGCATAGCAAGGGCGCCAGCGTCATCGTCTATGTCGGCAACAAGCAGGGTACGGCAACCACGTCCGATTTGTCCCCGGCTGCCCTGAAAGATGCGGTCGCTGCCGCCTACCATATTGCCAGCGCCACGGCCGAGGATGCGGCAACCGGGCTTGCCGACGACGACCAGCTCGAACATGCGCCGCGCGATCTCGACCTTTACCACCCGTGGCCGCTGTCGATCGACGGAGCGCTGGAGCTCGCGCGCCGGGCCGAGGACGCTGCGTTTTCGGTGAGCCCGCAGATCCAGAATTCGGAGGGGGCGAGCGTCGATACGATGAACGGACACTTCGTGCTCGCCGCGTCGAACGGGTTTCAGGGCGGCTACGCGTCGTCGAATCACTCGATATCATGCAAACCGCTGGCGGGAAGCGGCAGTCATATGCAGATGGAATCCTGGTACACGTCGGAGCGGCGGCCCCAGGATCTGGCGTCGCCCGAATTCGTGGGGCGTTACGCAGCCGAGCGCGCCATTGCGCGTCTGCAGCCGCGCCCCTTCGAGACCAGAAAGGTTCCCGTTCTGGTGGAGGCGCGGTTGGCGGCGGGATTGCTGATGAATTTCGTCCAGGCGGCGAGCGGCAGCGCGCTGTTCGCGAAAGCGTCTTTCCTGGTCGACAGTCTCGGGAAGGAGATCTTCGCGCCGCACATCCGGATCGACGAGGATCCGCATGTACCGGCCGCGATGGGCAGTGCGCCGTTCGATGGCGAGGGTGTGAGAACACGGAAGCGTCGCGTGGTGCACGACGGTGTGATCGAAGGCTACTTCTTGTCGTCATACGCGGCAAGAAAGCTCGGCATGCAAACGACCGGCAACGCGCACGGCCCGCACGGTCTGTCGTTGCGCAGCACGGCAACCCTGCCGGGCGACGATCTCGACGGCATGCTCGAGCGACTCGGGACGGGGCTGCTGCTCACGTCGATGATCGGACAAGGCATCAATTTGGTGACCGGAGACTATTCGCGAGGTGCCGCCGGGTTCTGGGTCGAGAACGGCAAGATCCAGTACCCGGTGGAAGGCATTACGGTCGCCAGCACGCTGCAGCAGATGTTCAGGAACATCGTTGCGGTGGGAAGCGATACGTTCACGGCTGGCGCGTTGAAGTCGGGCTCGGTGTTGATCGAAGAAATGACCGTGGCCGGACGATGAGCGGTTTCGTCGAGATCGCGGCGGCTCGCAGGGCGTTGCATGGACGATTGCAGAATGGCCTTTCCGTGCTGCGTGGAAGGGGGATAGCCTTCGTCCGGCAATTTCCTGGACGGTGAACCATGCGTGACTTCCATAGCCGGGCTCGCCAATCCAGTCTGAGGAAACGCGCTCGAAAGATCGATTGCATGCCGCTTCCCCGGCATGTCAGGGATAGTCTGGCGCTCGAATATCATCTGCAGCTCGAAGCACTGAAGGCGGGCGTTGGGACGTTGACGTCGCTGCAATTGCTGACAAGAGTGGCACTGGCCGCCGAGATGCTGCGATCGTTGGGGTATGGCGCAGCGGAAACGCGGGGGTTCCATGAGTACGAGGCCGCTGCATGGAATGCGCTTCAGGCTGGGCGGGATGGCGAGATCCAGTTCGATGAGGACAGCTATCGGTTATTCGCCGAGCTGGTGACGAGCCATGATGACCAACTGGCTCGCGCGCCCGTGAGCGCGATCGAGGCCGTCGCGAATCGACTGGAATCGGCCTGTAGCCGGGCGTGACACTGCACGGCCGTCTTTTGGAAGTTGACCATGCAGAAGACATTTTCAATAAGAAATAAATTTATATTGGGGATCTCGCGATGGCAAATATAAATCATTGGATTTTTGCTATTTTATGTTCTTTGTTTTTGGTCGGTTGCAATGGAGATGGTCCGGCAGCTGAAAATTCCACATTGTCGACTTCAAATAAGGCAGCTACTGTATTTGCGGGATCTAAACAATATGGTTCGGTTGACAGTTCTGGAGTCGCGGCGTCATTTAATAGCCCGGTCAATTTGGCCGTCGATACAATGGGAAGTCTCTACGTCGCCGATGCCGGCAACAATAAAATCCGGAAGGTTGCGGCGAGTGGCGTTGTAACGACGGTCGCCGGATCAGGGCAACCCGGTTCGACCGATGGTGCGGGTATGGGGGCGACCTTTGACCATCCATCCGGTGTCGCCGTCGATGCAGGAGGTGCTCTGTACGTTGCGGACACAGCCAGCAATAAGATTCGGAAGATTTCTCCAGCAGGTCTCGTGACAACGCTTGCAGGATCTGGGCAATCAGGTTCGACCGATGGTCTTGGGGGGAATGCGTCGTTCAATCATCCGACGGGAATCGCTGTCGATGGAGCCGGTTCACTCTACGTAGCGGACACGGAAAACAACCTGATCCGCAAGATTACTGCAACAGGTCTTGTGACGACTCTTGCCGGATCCGGGCAAAGAGGTTCGACCGATGGTCTCAGTGGGAATGCGTTATTCAACCATCCCATGGGTATCGTCGTCGACGGAGCGGGTTCAATTTACGTGGCGGACACGGAAAACAGCCTGATCCGCAAGATTACGGCAGCAGGTCTTGTAACGACGCTTGTCGGATCTGGGCACACAGGCTCAGCCGATGGCCTCGGGCGGAATGCGTCGTTCAACCATCCCATGGGTATCGCCGCCGACGCAGCCGATATACTGTATGTAGCGGACACGGAAAGCAACCTGATCCGCAGGATTACGGCAGCAGGTCTTGTGACGACGCTTACCGAGTCTGGGCAGTCAGGCTCGACAGATGGTCTCGGAGCGAATGCTTCGTTCAATCATCCCATGGGTATTGCGATTAATTCATCTGGGATTGCCTATATTACTGAATATGATGAAAATATAATCTACTCGATTAATCTTGGAAGGGGGCGCGCCAAAATCAATTCCAAGAGATTTAATTCATTCCAGATTGATTGCCAGCAGGTCAAGCAAAGCTGCATAGCTCAATGCAGCGAAACAGCTTTGCCGACTCCGGATTATGGATTTGCGTTTTGGAATTGCATGACAAGCTGTATGGATGAGAAAGGATTTTTGTATGGGGTTGATTGCTAGGGGTGAACAATGATTGCCGATCTTGAAACTGCCAGAAAGATAAACGAGTTGATGCTTTCGATGGGGGCATCGTTGAATGAATCAGTATTTCTTGTTGTTGATAACTGCTCGGATGATGATGCTAAGAAATACAAGCTGATGATTGGTAATGTCATGAGTGGCTTGTACGACATACTGGCGCAAATTTATATCGATCACCCAACCCTCAAGCCAAAAGGGTTATTATAGGCATGTCGTTATACACAACGTCCTCGTTGTTAGGGAAACTCTGCGCAATTCGCACCCGTCTTGTGCTTGCAGTGAATCGTCGAGCAGGAGAGCATGTAGCGCATGAAACACGCTGACCTTGGGGCATTGTTGCAAAAATCGGGCGAGCCAGCGGCCGGCTGACGTTTACCCACAACAGCCGGTCCGGCACCCCTTTTAACAATTCGGGGTCCTGTGTAGATTCTCGATTTTTGGCTGCGAGAAGATGCGCAGGGAAAAGGGCAAGACGTGCGAGCCGAAGGCGCGCTATCGTGTCAGGAACTGGTCGACCTGCAACGCCGGCCTGATCAACCGAGGTAACGTCACGATGTGGATCGATGCAGCCGCCCTTGCGGGCATACCCGACACCGAGCCGACCCGCGGCCGTCCGCGTCTGTACAGCGACGCACTGATCCAGGCGCGGTCACCCGCGTGAGTTCGGCCTTCAATCGCCGCGCCTCGGCACTCTGGTCTAGTTCCACCTGCCGCACGACATCTGGCTTATCGAACTTCGCTCGCCAGGCATATAGGCTGTGCGTCGTAATGCCCAAACGCTGGGCCACATCTGCAACCGAATGACCACGCTCGGTGACTTGCTTGACTGCTTCGATCTTGAACTCATCTGAACCGCCCCGGGAATCATGGAGGCTGGTTGGTTTAAGTTGATGCGGGTTCAGTGGTAGCTGTTTCAAGTTGCCGATAGTCGTTTGCCTCAGCTTCGGCGGGCGGGATATAGCCGAGGGGTTCCATCAACCGATGACGATTGAACCAAGCCACCCACTGCAGCGTTGCCAGTTCAACGGATTCTCGCGTTTTCCAGGTGCGGCGATGAATCAGTTCAGCCTTGTACAGGCCGTTGATCGTTTCAGCCAGGGCGTTGTCATAGCTGTCGCCCCGGCTGCCGACCGACGATTCGATGCCCGCTTCGGCCAGCCGTTCGCTGTAGCGAATGCTGACGTATTGGGACCCTCTATCCGAATGATGTATCAAGGTTCCGTCGTCGCCCGGGCGCCGCGCGTAAAGCGCCTGTTCAAGTGCATCCAGGACGAAGTCCGTGGTCATCGAACTGCTGATGCGCCAGCCGACGATACGGCGAGCGAACACATCGATCACGAAAGCCATATACAGCCAGCCCTGCCACGTCGAAACGCAGGTGAAAGCCGAAACCCAGAGCGGGTTCGGCCGTGCCGCCTTGAACTGGCGATTGACCCGATCCAGCGGGCGCAGGGCTATGGCATCAGGAACAGTCGTGCGAACACGCTTGCCTCGCATCACGCCGCGCAAACCCAGTTGCTTCATCAACCGTTCGACCGTGCAGCGCGCCACCGCGATACGCTCCCGGTTCATCTGCTTCCAGACTTTATCCGCACCGTAGACCTGCATGTTGGCCTGCCACACACGCTTGATATCCGGCCGCAGACGTTCATTGCGGATTGCGCGAACAGAGCGCCGCGACGGATCACGAAGCTGCGCGGCATGGCGTCGGTAACCCGACGGGGCAATCCGCAAGACCTTGCAGATCGGCTCGACCCCGAAGGGGTCGCGATGCTGATCGATGAATGCCTTCAGGACTTGAAACGGCGGTCGAGCTCCGCCTGGGCGAAAAACGCGCTCGCGACCTTGAGAATCTCGTTGGCACGACGCAACTCCTTGACTTCGCGCTCCAAGGCCTTGAGGCGCTCGCGCTCGTCTGTGGTCACGCCATCGCGCTCACCGTGGTCGACCTGGTCACGCTTGACCCACTCGTGCAGCGTCTGCGGTGTGCAGCCGATCATCGGCGCAATCGATTCGATCGCCGCCCACATCGACGGATGTTCGCTACGCTGCTCGCGTTCCAGGCGCAACGCGCGCTCTCGGACTTCCGGGGAAAACTTACTTGGCTTCTTGTTCATGGCTCCATTCTCTCAAGAGTTGGAGCCTCCACAAAATCCGGGGCGGTTCAGACAGGAGGTTTTCGCTCAGCACGCCCGCCTTGAAAGTCGCGCCGGTTTCATGAAACGATGGACTTCCCGTGATGTTTTCTAGAGCCGATCACCGGCGCGGTTCAGTTTGGCCAACATCCGAATCGGTGCAACAGATCCGACTGACGAGCGCATCGACGGGTGTCTGTTACTTGCCCGAATCCGGCCATCGCCAAACGGGTCGGTCGAGCTTGTGCTGCCCGAGAATCGTCGTCTCAGAGAATGCCTTTTCCAGGGTGATCTGGCTGAACTCCGTGTCCTCTTCAAGCGCTGACGCCAGCCGTGTCGAATGGGAAACGACCCAGATTTGAGAATACATCGCCGCCTGCCGAATGAGTCGGCCCAGCGCGGGAATGAGATCGGGATGAAGGCTCGCCTCGGGTTCATTGAGGACCATCAACTCGGGCGGCCGCGCAGTCAGCAAGGCTGCACACAACAGCAGATATCGCAGCGTGCCATCGGAAAGCTCGGCAGCCTTGAGCGGGCGGAACAGGCCGTCCTGTCGAAACACGAGCGAAAACAATCCGTCCCGCTCCGTTTCAATTTCGACATGCGCGCCGGGAAAGGCATCGGACACTGCATCGTCGAGTGCCTGATGATCACCGACTTCGAGAATCGTCTGCCACGCCGCAGCGAGATCGCGCCCGTCATGATGGAGAACGGGAGTACGGGTTCCCACATGCGACCGCCGTGCCGGCGCATCCACATCAATTCGAAAATGATCGTAGAAGCGCCAGCGGCGCATCACTTCCCTGACTTCGAATACCTCCGGACTGCTCCGATCGTTGCCGATTTGCGAGAAGAGGCTCTCATAACGGGGCAAGCTGTGTGTTACGGTATCCCAACCGTCGTCCGACCGGCGGTGCACGACATTACCGTCCCGATCAATCAGCATGTTCGAGGACCGAAGGAATGCGCCACTCCAAATCGCTTCGCGCTTGAATTCGGGGTCCAGCTTGAACGCCGAAGGCGATTCGGATGATTCCTGGGCAAGACCCATGGACACCGCGTAGCCGAATGTCATGCCGCCGAAGCCCAGCTTCAGGCGCGGCGCGGGCGTTCCTTTGGCCGGTCTTTGCAGCGGGATCTCACCACGTCGCATCGCCCCCGAGCGGTCCTCCGGCCCTGCCCATACGACCGACTGCAAGCCGCCCTCGGAGGCCAACGGCGCCACGATTCCATCCTGCGCTGTGCTGGCGAGCAACCGCAATGCACGATAAAGATTCGATTTGCCGCTGCCATTCGCTCCAGTGATCAAGTTGAGCCTCGACAACGGGATGACGAGTTCCTTGATCGAGCGGTAGTTGTTGATTGCCAGGGTCTCCAGCATGGTCGAGCGCAGTATCCGGTTTGGGTCGAATGCGGGATGGGGCATGACGCCTCGAACGCATTTGATATTGACGGCGTGTCGCGTGCAGGCCTGAGCGAGTTGAGGCGTCTTCGGTCACAGGTGCGCTTGCAAAACAAATCGATCTCGTGGTCTCTAAATTATTTCTCTATCGAAGATCGTCGGTTGCTCTTCGCTGATGTGAGAGGAAGTTTCACGGCTGGTGACGGCCAGCGCTTCCCCGACCCGCATACGGAACAAAGGATTCGTATGACACTAAAGACGAACGAGCGAAGGATTTAGTACCGTCTCTTTTTTATGTATTTTATATATAGGTATGGTTGTTTAAATAGAAAATATAGATCGTTGATGTGCTGACGAGAAACCGCTTGCATCCGCGCTAAATCGGAAGCCCCTGAGCAAGGCGATGTGCTGCGGTGTAGTGAATCATCCAATCGGCGAAAGCATCGAGGGCGATGCCGCACGCCAGACCATTCAGGAATCTGCCTCGACGCCACTTGCAGCAAGAGGGTTATAACTTCTTGCCTGTGCGGAGGCATCGAACGGCGGCCCTCACGAATCGGAAATCCCTTGCACGTTGGGTCGGTCATTTGACCGATGTGCACCGGTCAAATGTTTTGCGATTCTTCAATGACGGAGAAGATGGCGTAGACACTATGACTTGTAGCGTACGGGAAGGGAAAAACGGCGTGGCCGCGACTGCCACCCAGGAATGGGCGCCAAGGGCGCCGCGACCTGACGAAACGAGGGCATATAAATCCAAGGTCGAGCGTTCGACTCCTGCACCCGATGGAATTGCCCGCGGAATGAAGTTCAGATCCTGGAGATCATGTCTTTTGATAAGTTCACTCGCCACTGTCATGTTATCTACATCGCCGTCGGCAGCGGTACCTCCAGGCAATGCGTCGACGTTAAGCGCGCTGTTGGATCTGACGGCGGCACGGCTACGAATTGCGAGGCAGGTCGCACTGAGCAAGTGGGACTCCGGAAAGCCCGTGGAGGATCTTTCGAGAGAGTCTGCGGTGATCGCTGCCGCGGTAAAGGAAGCGCGAGCCAACGGAGTACCGGCCAAGTTGGCAGTCCATTTCTTCACGGATCAAATTGAAGCCAACAAGCTTGTCCAGTATGCGCTGCTGGCTGAATGGCGGCGCTCTGATCACGCCCCGGATGATGCGCGTGCGGATCTCGAGAAAGAAATACGTCCCGAACTCGACCGTCTCAAAGGCGGGTTCATCCAAGTACTCGCACAATCCGGTGAATTTCGGGACCGTACTGACTGCAGCGAGCGCATTTCTCGCGCAACTCACGAGTACATCGCGACGCACTCTTTGAATTCGCTCTATGCACTCGCTATGGATCGCGCGCTTGCTCGGGTTTGCGAGCGTGACGAGCAACGTCCCTGACAAACGCACCGCGAATCGCGTATCTGTTTCGTTTTGTGTCGTCGCCGCCATTGCCTATGAAAAGTCCGCGGAACGCGCAGCAGAAGTGGTCGCTGCACTCGAAAAGCGTGGCCGGCAAGCCGTCGCCTGCTTCCCGTCCGGTATGGATGCCGTGACGCGCGCGCTCTGCGCCGGCACCGTCAAAACCCGCGATTCATGAATCTACTGCTGCGTTTGTGTCTGACGTTCCTGCTGAGCCTGCGTCGTCAGCGACTGCACATTCTCGACACCTGTGTCACGCCGTTTCGCGTGTGGCCAAACGACCTCGATGTGCTGCGCCACATGACCAATGGCCGCTACTTTGGCATTCTCGATCTGGGGCGGGTCGATCTGCTGCTGCGCTCGCGCGTCTGGCAACGCGTCAATGCGCAAGGGTGGTATCCCGTCGTCACGCTCGAGACGATACGATTTCATCGATCGCTGCATCTGTGGGAGCGCTACGACGTCACGACGCGTGTGATCGGTTGGGACGAGAAGCATGTGTTCCTGGAGCAGGGGTTCAGCCGCGGCGGGACGCAGGTCGCGGTCGGCGTCGTGCGAACCCGGTTCCTGAAGCGCGGCGGAGGTACCGTGCCGACCGACGAACTGCTGGCGTGGATCGGCGTGACGCAGCCTCCGCCCGAACTGCCCGAATGGGTCGTGCAATGGAGCCGAGCCGAGGGCGGGATGGCGATGCATGCGGAATCGGTTCTACAGACTTGACGCACCGCGATGGCAGCCGCTCGCGGACATGCCGTCAGCGGTCGCGATGGCCTTCGTCGGCGCCGGAAGTTTTCCGGCGCGGTGACGGCATGTGGCGGGATAAATCCGCCCCCTTCAACGCGCGCGACGGGCGGGACGTGGTCGACGTCGAAGCGAACCTTCGACTGGCCGGCCCGCGCCGACGGGTCGCGTGGCGGACGACCGCCATTGTTCCCGCCAGCCGCCTGACCGTCGGCTCGACAGGCGTCCGACGGGGTCGGTCGTTCGACCGATACCGCTGCGTCGCGGCAATTGCGATCCTTCTCGTCACGCCCCTGTCACCACGGCATGACGCGTGCACCATCCGCAAGATTACGAGGAAGTTCGCTGTGAAACGTTCGACGATTCATCCGCTGTGGGTCCGTCTTCTCCATTGGATCAATGCCGCCGCAGTCATCGCCATGTGCCTGAGCGGCTGGCAGGTCTACAACGCGTCGCCGATTGTCAGGGCGGTCACGTTTCCGCGTTCCACCACGCTTGGAGGCTGGCTGGGCGGTGCGCTCCTCTGGCACTTCGCGGCGATGTGGATCCTGGTCGGCAACCTGTTCGCCTATCTCGTGCTCGGCATGGCGACAGGGCGGTTGCGCAGGAAGCTGTTGCCGCTCGGCATGCGCGCGCTTCTTTCCGACCTCGCCGCCGCGCTGCGCGGAAAGCTGGTTCACGATGATCCCGCGCAGTACAACGCCGTGCAGAAGTTCGCGTATCTCGGCGCGCTCGCCGATATCGTGCTGCTCGTTCTGTCGGGGCTCGCCATCTGGAAACCGGTGCAGTTTGCTTTCCTGAGGACATTGATGGGCGGATTCGACAACGCGCGCATCGTTCATTTCGTCGCGATGAGCGTGCTCGTCGGTTTCCTTGCCGTTCATGTCGTGATGGTCGCGCTCGTTCCGCGCTCATTGCTCACGATGATTCGAGGGCGCTGATCATGAATGAACCCAAACGTTCGTCGCGGGCCGACCGCGTCTCGCAGCTCGATTCGCGTGCGATCGTCAAGGATGCGCGCAACGCGCTCCAGTCGACGCAACGCCGCCTGTTCGGCAAGCGGATCCTCACGCTCGGCGGCCTGATGCTGCTTTCCGGCTGCGACCTGACCGACGACCAATCGGTCAACACGATGCTGCGCCGCGTGTCTTCGTTCAACGACGACGTGCAGGCGTCGCTCTTCGATCCGCGCAAGCTTGCGCCGACGTATCCGGAGTCGATGATCGCGCGGCCCTTTCCATTCAACGCGTACTACGACATCGACCAGGTGCCGGACGTGGATGCGGAGAAATATCGGCTCCAGCTCGGCGGGCTGGTCAAGGGCAGGCGTACGTGGACGCTCGACGAGCTCCATGCGTTGCCGCAGGAAAGCCAGGTTACGCGGCATATCTGCATCGAAGGGTGGAGCGCGATAGGCAAGTGGGGCGGCGTGCGATTTTCCGATTTCCTGTTGCGCGCCGGCGCCGACACCACCGCGAAGTACGTCGCGCTGCATTGCGCCGACAACTACTGGACGAGCATCGACATGCCGACCGCGCTCCATCCGCAAACGCTGCTGACGCTCACCTATGACGGCCGCGTCTTGCCGGCGAAGTACGGCTTCCCGATGAAGCTGCGCATGCCGACCAAGCTCGGATACAAGAATCCCAAACACATCGTCGCCATCACGGTGACCAACGCATTCCCGGGCGGTTATTGGGAAAACCAGGGATACAACTGGTTTGGCGGCTCCTGAGCCCTTGGCCCTGGACACCTCGCCGGTCACATTCTCGATCGCAACCTCATCAAAGGAGCATTCATGTCCATTCGACTCAAACTCGCCGCCTCCGTCGTCGCGGCGACGCTGGCCGGCACCGCGTTCGCGCAATCCGCCGCGGGCAAGCCCGAGCGCATTCGTGGCGACATCGTCTCGTTTTCCGGAGACAGCCTGAAGGTACATCGCCGCAGCGGCGATACCGTGCTCATCAATGTCGCGGCGTCGACCAACGTGAACGCGGTGAAAGCGATTCAGCTTTCCGATATCAAACCGGGTTCCTATGTCGGCGCAGCGGCCACGCCGGGCGAGAACGGCAAGTTGATCGCGAAGGAAGTGCTCGTATTCCCCGAAGCCGCGCGCGGCATGGGTGAAGGCCACTATGCGTGGGATCTCGCGGCGAACAGCTCGATGACGAACGCGAACGTGGATACCATCGTTCAAGGCACGAGCGGGCGCGATCTCAAGCTTTCGTACAAGGGCGGCAGCAACACGATCAACGTGCCGCCCGACGCGCCGGTCGTGACGCTCATCCAGGCGACGCGCGCCGATTTGTCGGCGGGCAAGAAGATTTTCGTCGTGGCTACGCCGGGCAAGGACGGGGGATACGACGGACGCCAGATCGTGGTCGAGAAGGACGGGGTAGCGCCTCCGATGTAAGCCGGCCGCCGGCGGGCGACTTGTCGTTCGCCGGCGTGTCCGCGATTCGTTTTCTTTCGGGCCGACCGTTGCGTCGGCCCGAGACCGTCAATCGAAGTCGGTCGCGATGGAGCGCGCGCGCCATGCGTCGATGTCCCGGCGGAACGCCTTCAGCTTGCGCTCCGCAATGGCATGGGCACTCGGTCCGATCGGCAGGTGCAACGGTGGATCGTCCGAGTCGATCGCCTGGATGATCACCGCGGCGGCTTTGGCGGGATCGCCTGCCTGATGTCCGTCATTGCTGTCGCGGTAGCTGCGCGCGGAGCCGGCGGTTGCCGAATAGTCGCCGATTTGCTGCTTGGCGACCGTGATCGAGCGCCCCAGGAATTCGGTTCGAAACGGACCGGGCTCCACGATGACCACGCGAATGCCCATCGGTTCGACTTCCTGCGCGAGGGCCTCCGACAGGCCTTCGACGGCAAACTTCGTCGCGTTGTAATAGCCGCGGCCCCCGGAGCCGGCGATACCGGCACCGGACGACAGGTTCACGATCCTGCCACCGCCGGTACGTCGCATCAGCGGCAACGCCGCACGCGTCGTCTCGATGAGCCCGAAGACGTTCACATCGAATAACGGCCGGTATTCCTCCGGCGTGCCTTCTTCGATTGCGCCCATGAATCCATGCCCGGCGTTGTTGACCAGCACGTCCAACCTGCCGAACGCTTCGATCGTCAACGCCATGGCCGCGTGTATCGTCTCCGGCTTCGTCACGTCCAGCGCTGCAACACGCAGCGTGTCCGGATAACGCCGTGCCAGATCGCGTAGCGTTTCCGGCGCGCGCGCCGTTGCCACCACGTGGTCGCCGCGCGCGGCCGCCGCGCGTGCGAGATGCAGGCCGAAGCCGCCGGAGCAGCCGGTGATCAACCAGGTTTTGTTCATGCGTTTCTCCTTCCGCTCGATTCTGCTTTTCAATACGCTCGACAGAGCACGTCAATATGCGCGCCGATGCAGGATCGGCGCACGTTCCCGCGAGCATGGCGCGTCAGCGCATGCCGCCCGACGCGAGAATGATCTCGCCCGTCATCCATCCCGAGTCGTCGGACGCGAGAAACGAAACGATCGGCGCGATGTCCCGCACCTGGCCGATGCGGCCGAGCGGCGTCTGGTCCGCGTTCCACGTCTCGAAGTCCGATCCGATGACGCCGGCGGCATGGGTGCCCTCGGTTTCCACCAAGCCGGGGTTCACGGCATTGACCCGGATGCCGCGCGGGCCGAGCTCCCGCGCGAGCACCCCGGTGATGGCGTCGATTGCGCCTTTCGTGCCGCTGTAGATGGCACTCTCGGCCGGAAGGACGCGCGTGACGTTGGAGCTGATGTTGACGATGCTGCTGCCGTTGCCGAGGTGCGGCGCGGCGGCGCCGGCGACCAGCAGCGGACCGAGCACGTTGATGTCGAATTGCTCGCGGTAGCGCGCCTCGGTGGTTTCCTCGATCCTGGCGAACTGGTAGACGCCGGCGTTGTTCACCACGATGTCCAACCGCCCGAAATGGTCGATGGCTGCGTTGACGAGTGCCTCGACCTCCGCCTTGTTCGTCACGTCGGCGCGCACCGCCAATGCCTTCCCGCCGGCGGCCTGAATGTCCCCGACGACCTGTTCGGCACCGCTCGCGCTGGATGCGTAGTTGACGACGACCTGTGCGCCGTCGGCCGCAAGCTGGCGCGCGATGCCTGCGCCGATGCCTTTCGATGCCCCCGTCACGATCGCGACCTTGCCCTTCAACTTGTTCATGTCTTCACACTCCGCAGAGGTTGGCCCCGAGCGGGGCGGTTCGGTAGATGCAAGTCACCATCGTGAGGCTCACACAATTGTTTGTGAATGGTCGTTCTTGTATATTGAATGTACATTTTTGAACGAAGGTTCATCGCATGGAATGGAGTGATGTCCGGGTGTTTCTGGCGGTCAAGCGGGGCGGATCTTTCGGTGCGGCAGCCCGAAGCCTGGGCGTGAGCCATCCAACGATCGGCCGCCGGATCAAGGCGCTGGAGGATGAATCCGGGCAGGCGCTGTTCCGCAGGACCGCGGATGGGCTGGTGCTCACCGACGCCGGCGATACCGTGCTGAGCCTCGCCGAAGCCATGGAAAACGCCGCGCTGGCGATGGAGCGGCGTCTGGCCGGTCATCACGACCGTCTCGAAGGCATCTTGCGGATATCGTGCGCAGAGTGGTTCGCCGGCTACGTTCTCGCGCCGGTTCTGGCGGAACTGGTGCGCCGTCATCCGGCCGTGGTGCCGGAAGTGATCGCGAGCTACCGATTGCTGAGCCTGTCGCGTCGCGAGGCCGACCTGGCCTTCCGGATCGTTCCTTTCACCGAACCGGACATTGTCCAGCGCCGCATGATGAGCGTTCCGTACGGCCTTTACGGCACGGCGGAAACCGCGCGTGCGTTGCGGCGCGATCCTGCTTCAGTGGGATTGATCGTGATGAATACGGCGCAGTCTCACTTCCCCGACGTCGCCTGGCTGCTCGACAGGTTCCCGCGGTCGCGGCGCGTGTTCACCAGCACGAGCCGAGCCGTTCAGGGCCGGATGTGCGCGGCAGGCATGGGCATGGCGGTGCTGCCGCGACCGCTGGGCGACGCGATACCGGCAGTGCAGCGCATCGAAACGCCGGAACCGCCCCCATCCCGAGACATCTGGGTGGGGTACCACCATGACCTTCGGCATATGGATCGCTTGCGCGCGATGCTCGATATCGCCGATACGATGCTGACCGAATCACCGATTGCCGCGCGCTGAATTGAACTTCGTGGGTGCTCTCGGCCAGATACGGTCATCATCCGCGCCGCGGTGAATGACCGCTTCAATCCTTAACGGGTAAGACACATGACCATCCGTGAATTGATCATCCCGCCGACGATGCAACGTATCGTAGAGCGCGCCGGTTATGTACCGGCCGTGAAGGTTGGGTCCATTGTTTTTTGCGCCGGACAGGTCGGGCGTACCGTTGACCTCGAAGTCATCGCCGATCCCGAAGCGCAATTCCTGGCATGCTGGGAAAATTTGCGCGTG
Source organism: Burkholderia sp. AU38729 (assembly GCF_020419725.1). Classification (NCBI taxonomy): domain Bacteria; kingdom Pseudomonadati; phylum Pseudomonadota; class Betaproteobacteria; order Burkholderiales; family Burkholderiaceae; genus Burkholderia; species Burkholderia sp. AU38729. The sequence goes on from NZ_JAIZQO010000006.1 coordinate 82,122, forward strand.
GTTCTGGAAGCGGCTGGGTGCACTTTTGAAGATGTTGTCGATATGACGACATACCACGTGCAGATGGGCACGCATATGCCCGTATTTCGCGACGTGAAGAATCGGGTTTTTCCACGCGGCACATGCGCGTGGACTTCGATCGGCGTGACCGAACTCGCGCATCCCGGCTTGCTGGTCGAGATCAAGTGCGTGGCAGTCAAGCGAGATGCCGCTGCGGCGGGAGCGTCAGCCAATCGCTGAAGGGCGGCCGTTTTCCACGCATTCCCAGCGGTAGGGCGCCCGCGCTGGCGACAGCCGCCAGCCGATACAGCGGTGCCGGACGAACGCGTCGGGGTGGCCGGGCGCGCCGTGTTTTTCGATGTAACCGGGCGCGGCCGCCGCGCGTTCGCGTTGCCCGCCGCCCAGCGGCATGGCGATCATGTCCTTCTCGATGCATTGTCCCAGTCGGATCCCGGCATCGAATCCGCGCGACGATGTCGAATTCGTGGTTCGTGACGGATGAATGCTCTCCGCACCGCGGAGAGCATTCAGGTGATGCCCGTCAGGGCCCACTCCTTGCTCAACGTCCTTCTCGGTATTTCCGAGAACGTTCGAACAAGGAGGGCCTGACATGAAAGCAGTCGTATTTCACGGTATCGGCGACATTCGCATCGACACGGTGCCCGATCCCGAAGTCACCGACGCGACCGACGCGGTCGTGCGCCTGACGGCCAGCGCGATCTGCGGCACCGACCTGCACATGGTGCGCGGCACCCTCGGCGGGATGAAGCCGGGCACGATCCTCGGCCACGAGGGTGTCGGCATCGTCGAGACGGTCGGGCGCGACGTGCGCAACCTGCGGCGCGGCGACCGCGTGCTGATTCCGTCGACGATCGCATGCGGCAGTTGCGCGTACTGCCGCGCGGGCTACACCGCGCAATGCGACGTCGCGAACCCGGGCGGCCCGCGTGCGGGTACCGCGTTCTTCGGCGGTCCGGCCGCGAGCGGCGCGTTCGACGGGCTGCAGGCCGAGTACGCGCGCACGCCGCTTGCGCATGCAAGCCTGATTCGGCTGCCGGATGCGATCGACGACGATCGCGCGATCCTGATGTCGGACATTTTTCCCACCGGCTATTTCGGCGCGCAGCTCGCGGAAGTGAGCGCGGGCGACACGGTCGCCGTGTTCGGCGCGGGGCCGGTCGGCCAGTTCGCGATCGCGAGCGCGAAGCTGATGGGCGCCGGGCGCGTGATCGCGATCGACCGCGTGGCGTCGCGTCTCGAGATGGCGTGCGCGCAAGGCGCGGAGATCGTCGATTTCGCGGAGGACGATCCGGTCGAGACGGTGCTGCGGCTGACGGGCGGAATCGGCGTCGATCGCGTGATCGACGCGGTGGGCGTCGACGCGATGCGCGCGACGCACGGGCCGGCCGCGGCCGATCGCGACGCGGCGCATGCATTCGATGCGGAAGTCGAGGCGATCGCGCCGCACCGCAAGCCGGACGGCCGCAACTGGGTGCCGGGCGACGGGCCGTCGCAGGTGCTGCAATGGGCGGTGCGCGCGGTCGCGAAAGCCGGCACGGTGGCGGTGATCGGCGTGTATCCGCCGGCGGCCCGCGTGTTTCCGGTCGGCGATGCGATGAACCGCAACCTGACGATCAAGATGGGCAACTGCAATCACCGAACGGTGACGCCGCCGCTCGTCGAGCTCGTGCGCAGCGGCGCATTCGACCCGCTGTCGGTGCTCACGCGTTGCGAGCCGCTGACGAATGCGATCGAGGCCTATCGCGCGTTCGACACGCGCGAGCCGGGCTGGATGAAGGTGAAGCTGACGCCATGACGATGCCAACCGAAACCGGGAGGACTGCGATGAACGATCCCTATGACAACTGCATGGCCGCTTGCGACGCGTGCGCCCACGCCTGCGATGCCTGTACGGCCGCGTGCCTCGCCGAACGCGACGCGCAGGCGCTGGCCGACTGCATCGCGCTCGACATCGAATGCGCGCAGCTGTGCCGCTTCGCGTCGGGTGCGATGGCGCGCCGCAGTGTGCTCACGCCCAGCGTCTGCGCGCTGTGCGCGCAGGCATGCGACTTGTGTGCAGCCGAATGCCGGCGGCATGCACACGATCATTGCCGCCGCTGCGCGCTCGCGTGTGAAGCATGCGCGGCGATGTGTCGGGCGGTGGCTTGAGCACGGCGGTCACGGCGTGCGGCGAACCCGGCGCGCGACGCGCTGCAGCAGCGCGTCGAGCACGGCTATTTCGACGGGCTTCACGAGGTGCTCGTCGAAGCCTGCGCGTTCGGTGCGCGCCAGGTCCGCCGCGCTGGCATGTCCCGACAGCGCCACGCAGGTCGTGTCGCGCAGCGCGTCGATCGCGCGCAGTTCGTGCAGGAGCGTGAAGCCGTCGACGTCGGGCATCGTGAGGTCGAGGATCATCAGCTGCGGGGCGTAGTCGCGGGCGAGCGCAACGGCGTCGTGCGCGTTGTAGGCGACGCGCGGCGCGTGCCCCTTCACCTGCAGCAGCACGGCGAGCGTGTCGGCCGAATCGCGATTGTCGTCGACGATGACGATGCGGAGCGGCGTCGTGTCCGTCTGCGCGGACTTGACCGGCCCGCGCACGTCGACGCGGGTCGCGCGCGCCATGCGGTCGATCGGTAGCCGCACCGTAAACGTCGCACCGTGACCGGGCCCGGCACTTTCGGCCGAGATGCGCCCGCCGTGCAGTTCGACGAACGTCCGGCAGATCGCGAGCCCCAGCCCGAAGCCTTCGGCCGGCCGCCGGCCCGCTCCGCTTTCCTGCTCGAACAGGTCGAAGATGGTTTCGAGCGCGTCGCGCGCGATGCCGACGCCGCGATCGATCACGCGGATCGCGACGACCGGCCCCTCGATCGTGGCGCCGACGTCGATGCGTCCGCCGAGCGGCGAGAACTTCGACGCATTGTCGAGCAGGTTGTGCAGCACCTGGACGAGCCGCGCATCGTCGCCGTGCAACGGCACGGCATCGGCCGGCAGATCGACGTGGATGTGCTGCCCGCGCGCGGCCAGCTTCGGCTGGATGCTTTCGACGCCGCGGCACACGATGTCGCGCACGGTAATGGGGCGGTCTTCCAGCTCGAGCTTGCCGGCGGTGATGCGCCCGACGTCGAGCAGGTCGTCGACGAGGCGCGTCAGTTGCGTGACCTGACGATGCACGGCGTCGCGGCACTGCGCGAGCGCGGGTGCCGGGTCGGCCAGGCTCTGCAGCACGCCGACCGAATGGCGCAACGGCGCGAGATGGTTGCGCAGCTCGTGCGCGAGCATCGCGATGAACACGCTGAGCCGGTGCGTCGACGCTTCGAGCTCCTCGAGGCGCTTGCGCTCGGTCATGTCGCGCGTGATCTTGATGAAGCCGCAGAGCTGGTTCGAGTGATCGTGCACGGGCGTGATCGTCACGCTCGCCCAGAACTGCGAGCCGTCCTTGCGCACGCGCCAGCCTTCGTCCTCGAAGTGGCCGTTGGCGGCCGCTTCGGCGAGCCCGAGCGACGGCCGGCCGGCCGCGATCGCGTCGGGCGGATAGAAGCGCGAGAAGTGGTGGCCGACGATCTCCGCGGCGCGATAGCCCTTGATGCGCGCGGCCCCCGCGTTCCAGGTCGCGACGTTGCCGTACGGGTCGAGCATGAACACCGCGTAGTCGGTGATCGACTCGACGACCGTCTGGAACCGGAACTCGGCGAAGCGGTGCAACAGGTCGCGCGCGTCGGATTGCCCGAGCGGCGGCGGAGGCGAGCGAGGATTGAGGTCGTCTTTCATCATCCGAGCGGCTTGTCGAAGACGGGCGGGCAAGCGCCGCCCGGCCGCCGTCGGGCGGGCCGGCGGCGGCGGTACGAATCGGATTGGCACCCCCGAAAGCATAAGGGAACTCAATTCGGCTGATCAATGAGCGCGCATCGGTTGTGCCGATCGCCATTCCGGCCGCGCGCAATCGGTTCCGGTGCGCGGGGCGGCACGCCGATTGCACGCGTTTGCATTCCGCCGGTCGTGCCGCGTTGGCCGGCTGCCCGCGGCCGCGAGCCTTGCAAGGAGATCGACATGAACAGCACGCTGAACCCCGACAACGAACCGTCCGAACCGGACGACGACAATGCCGGCCGCGGCCGCGACGGCCGCGCCCTGGGCCCGAGCGACTCGTCCGACAGCGGCAGCGACACGGCCGGCGCGCGGCGTCATCCGTTCGACGTCGATTCGCCGCTCGACGATCACGCGCTCGAACGCGGCGATGCCGCGCTCGACAGCGATACGGACCGTGCGGGCACCGGTGAGCGCGCGTCGGCGGACGGCGATTCGACGCTCGACGAGGGCGCGGACATCAAGCCGGATCGCACCGAGCGGCTGAGCGAGCCCGGTCGCACGACGGAACCGGATGACGGGGACGAAGCGGGCGATGACGGCACGCCGTGACGCCCGGCACGCAAAAACTGCAATCGCATTGCAGATTCTCGCGTCCGGTAGCCGATCGACGTCGCCAGGCGCGCCGGTCTTCCACCGGCCACGCCATCGGCACGCGACTTGCATTCGACCGGAGCGACGCGCGCCGTGACACGGCATGGGGCCGTGCACGGCGCAGGCGCGCTCAAGGAGGGGCACGATGCAACGACGATATCCCGGACGGCACGGCGAACGCGGTGGCCCGCCCGACTGGCAGGAGCGCAACGAACGCGCAGCCCGAGGCGCCGGCGAGCGCGGCATCCCGGACGATCCGGCGCGATGGCCCGACGCGGGCGACGAGTCGGCGTACCGCCGCTTCGCGAGCGAGGACGTCGGCCCGGAAGATTGGGGCAGCGAATGGAGCGAACGCGCGGCGCGGCCGGTCGGCCAGCGGCGCGGCGAGGCCGATGCGGGCTGGCAGGGCGACTTCCCGCGCCAGCCGGCGCGCGAACGCGATCCCGGCTACGGCGAACGCGACTATCACGCGCAGGGCCGCGACTGGCGGGAAAGCCCGTACCGCGGCGTTCCCCCGGAGTTTCGCGGGCATCACCGGATGGGCGGGTACGACCGCGACCGCGCCTATGGCGATCCGCGCGACGATGCGCGCTACCGCGGCGACGCCCCCGACTTGTCGCGATTCGGCAGCGACGCCGAACGCGACGCGCTGCGCAATCGTCGCGGGCCGAAAGGCTATACGCGATCGGATGAGCGGATCCGCGAAGAGGTGTGCGAGCGGCTCGCGCATGCGCTCGACATCGACGTGAGCGACGTCACGGTGCAGGTGCAGGACGGCCGCGTCGAACTGGACGGCACGGTGCCGGCCCGATGGATGAAGCACGGCATCGAGGACCTGGCCGATGGCTGCATGGGCGTGCGCGACGTCGAGAATCGCGTGCGGGTGCGTCGTGACGAGGGCGAGCACGATTCGGGGATGGTGCTGCATCCCGACCAGCGCACCGTGACGCCGACGCAGCCCGCCGTACTCGATCCCGAGCCGGGCACCGTCGGTCGCGACCGCGAGCGCAAACCGCACCACTGAGCGCGCGTGCACGAACCGGCGCGCCCCGAACCGCGTCGCGCACGCATGATCACGGGAACCGACGATATGCCGCTCGGGCAGTGCTCGTGATCGTCATCGGCACGTGCGGCGGCGGCTTCGTCACATTCGCGATCGATGCGGCATGCACGGCCGTGTTTGCGCGCCGGCGGATGCGCTGCCAGCGGCGTGTCATTCGCCAGATGGACGCCGCGCATGATCGAGAAGGCTGCGCTCAGCCTGAGGGCCTGGCGCTGTCCGGCCACGCGCTCGACCGCGACCGCGACCGCACGCGCGCGGTCGAGGCCGGTTTCCACGCTGACCTGACCCAGCCCGCGGCAACGGCCGACCGGATCGCGCCGTTGCGCGCACTCGCATTTCCCTCTGGAGAAACCCATGTCCCACCCGCCACCCGAAGCGCTGACCGGCCGCCGCGCCGGTAGCGCGTTCGTCGACCGCCAGACCGCGGTCGCCGCGGTCGAACTGCTGCTGCCGAGCCTGTCGGCCGCGCTGCAGAGCGACTTCGTCGGCGACAGCGGCTGCCTGCACATCGTGATCATGGATCCCGCGCTCGGGCCTCGCGACGCGGCGTTCGAGGACGCGATCCTGTACGAGTTCTCGTTGCCCGACCCGAAGGACTGGGACGCCGACTACCGGGCGTATGCGCGCGCGAAGGCGCGGCTGTCGTGGGAAACGGGCCGCGACGGCCACGTCGTGCAGGCGCTCGAGCCATACCGGCTGCGCGCGGGCGATACGAACCTGTGGGGCGGCGTCGCGCTCGGCGGGATCGTAGTCGGCGTGTCGGGCGCGCAGCCGTGGTTCGACGAGGCATTCGCGGGATGCATCGCGCACTGCCTGCGTGCGCTCGCGAAGCGCCGCGCGCAGGCGACGCCGGACGCGCTGGCGATCTGAGCGCGGCCGTGCGGGGCGGTTTTTACAGCAGCTTATAAAAAAGCCAGCGAGCGCTTGCCGGCGCGCGAGGCGGCACGCGCGCCGGCAAGCCGGCACGGTTCTCGCTGTATCTCCTGCATCGACGCTTGTCGCGACAAGCGTCACGGCCAGTCCGGATGCGTCCGGACGTTCGCAAGGAGGTGCAGGTGAACGACGTCAAACACGATTCCGCCGGAGTGCCGCTCGCCGGCCGCGTCGCGCTGGTGACCGGCGGCGGCCGCGGGCTCGGCGAGGCCATTTGCGAAGACCTGGCGCGGCACGGCGCGCACGTGGTGGTCGCCGATCTCGACGGCGACCGCGCGGCCGCCGTCGCGCAGCGGCTCGAACGGCACGGCGGGCAGGCGGTCGGCCGGCCGCTCGACGTGCGCGACGAGGCGTCCGTGCTGCAGGTCGTGCACGACGCGCGGGAAGCGCTCGGCGATCTCGACGTGGTCGTCAACAACGCGGCGATCGACGTGACCGCGCCAATCGACGACGTGAGCGTCGACGCGTGGCGGCAGGTGCTGATGACGAACCTGCTCGGCCCCTACCTGATGTGCCACGCGGCCGTGCCGATGATGAAGGCGCGCGGCACCGGGCATATCGTCAACATCGCGTCGACCGCGTCGAAGCGCGCGTGGCCGAATGCATCCGCCTATCACGCGACGAAGTGGGGGCTGCTCGGCCTGTCGCACGCGCTGCATGCCGAACTGCGGCCGGCCGGCGTGAGCGTGTCGGCGATCGTCGCGGGCGGAATGCGCACGCCGTTCCTGCTCGACCGCTTCCCGGACATCGACGCGGGCACGCTGCAGCCGGCCGAGAACGTCGCGGCCGCCGTGCGCTTCGTGCTGATGCAGCCGCCCGGCACGGTGGTGCCGGAAGTGATGGTGCTGCCGATGAAGGAGACGTCATGGCCTTGACGCGCGAACGGGGGCTGCCCGGGGCCGTGCTGATCGACAAGGACGGCACGTTGCTCGACGACGTGCCCTACAACGTCGATCCGGCGCGCATGCGCCTCGCACCGGGCGCGGCACGTGCGCTGCGCACGCTCGGCGCGACCGGCATGCCGCTGGTGGTCGTCTCGAACCAGCCGGGCGTCGCGCTCGGCCGCTTTACCGAAAACGAGCTTGGCGCGGTCCGCCGGTGTCTCGCCGAATTGTTCGAAGCAAACGGCGCGACGCTGGCGGATTTTTTTTACTGCCCGCATCACCCGCGGGGCAGCGTGCCGGCCTATACGGTTGACTGCGTCTGCCGCAAGCCGCGCCCCGGCATGTTGCGTCGCGCGCTGGCCACGCTGGGCGTCGTCCCCGAATGGAGCTGGATGATCGGCGACATCCTCGACGACGTCGCGGCCGGGCGCGCCGCGCGTTGCCGCACGATCCTCGTCGACTGCGGGCACGAGACCGAATGGCGCACCGGCGCCGCGCGATCGCCGCACCACATCGTCGATCGCGTCGACCGCGCGGCCGACATCGTCGCGCGCGAAGCCGTGCGGCGGCACGGCACCTGGGGCCGGCGATGAACGCCGCGTGGCGTCGCGCGCGACGCATCCTCTGCGTGCGGCTCGACAGCGTCGGCGACGTGCTGATGACGACGCCCGCGTTGCGCGCGCTGAAGGAAAGCGGCGAGGGGCGCCGGCTCACGCTGCTGACGTCGCGCACGGGCGCCGCGCTGGCGGCGCACCTGCCGATGGTCGACGACGTGTGGACCTACGATGCGCCGTGGGTCAAGCACCCCGACGTGCACGGCGATCCGGTCGCCGATCTCGACATGATCGACCGGCTGCTGGCCGGCCGTTTCGATGCGGCCGCGGTTTTTACCGTCTACAGCCAGAATCCGCTGCCCGCCGCGATGATGTGCTGGCTGGCGGGCATTCCGCTGCGGCTCGCGCATTGCCGCGAGAACCCGTACGAACTGCTGACCGACCGCGTGCCGGAAAGCGAACCGGAGTCGCACGTGCGGCACGAGGTGGCGCGGCAGCTCGCGCTCGTGCGCGCGATCGGCGCCACGACGTCGAACTGGCGGATGGCGTTCGAGCCGGGCGACGCGGCGCGGCGTGCGGTGAGCGCGCGGTTGCAGGCCACGGTGCAGCGCATCGGCGGCCCGCGCCGGCCGGGCGCGCCATCCGCGCGCTGGCTCGTCGTGCATCCGGGCGCGAGCGCGGCGTCGCGTCGCTGGCCGGCCGAGCGCTTCGGCGAGGTGGCCGCGAGCGTCGCGCCGCTGTTCGACGGCATCGCGGTGACCGGTAGCGAAAGCGAGCGCGCGCTGGTCGACACGGTGTGCGCCCGCGCGGGCCCGCGCGCGGTGCCGTTGGCGGGCGTGCTGTCGCTCGGCGAACTCGGCGCGCTGATCGAGACGGCCGACCTGCTGCTGTCGAACAATTCCGGCCCGGTGCATCTCGCGGCCGCGCTCGGCACGCCGGTGGTCGATCTCTATGCGCTGACCAATCCGCAGCACACGCCGTGGCGGGTGCCGCACCGGGTGCTGAACGTCGACGTGCCATGCCGCAACTGCTACCGCAGCGTGTGCGACCAACCCGGCCATCCGTGCCTGCGGGAGGTGAGCGTCGACGATGCGGTCGCCGCCGTGCACGCGCTGCTGCGCGGCCGTATGCGCCATGCGCGGCGGGCGGCCGTGCGGGCCGCCATGCACGGTGACGGGCCGGTCGACGCGAGCCCGTCGAACGTGATTCCGTTCTCGCCCGCCATCACGAGGAGCTGACGCATGCCCGAACCGATCCATACGCTCGGCATCAATGCCGCCTTTCACGACAGTGCCGCGTGCCTCGTGCGCGACGGCATCGTGATCGCGGCCGCCGAGGACGAACGCTTCACGCACGTGAAGCATGCGAAGCGCCCGGTACCGTTCTCGACCTGGGAGCTGCCCTACCATGCGATCGACTACTGTCTCGCGGAGGCCGGCATCGTGCTCGCGGACGTCGACCACGTCGCGTATTCGTACGACCCGTGGTTCGAGCTCGACCGCGACACGGCCGAGCCGTCGCTGAGCTTGCCGCTTTCGCCGTCGGCCCACGCGCCGCGCAACGGCGGCGCGTCGCCATGGCATCCGCTGTTCCTGTCGTCGATCGTGAACGCGCCGCGCCAGCTCGCGGACGGTGCGCCGCACCACCTGCAGCGGCGTTTTCGCGGTGTCACGCACGACGGGCCGTTCCGCTGGCATTTCGTCGAGCACCATCTCGCGCACGAGGCGAGCGCGTTTCTCGCGGCGCCTTTCGCGCGCTGCGCGGTGATGACGATGGACGGGCGCGGCGAGCGTGCGACGACGAGCTACGGCGCGTTCGACGGCCGGTCGTACCGGCGGCTCGGCCAGGTCAACCTGCCGCATTCGCTCGGGTTGCTGTACGAACGCGTGACGCGCTACCTCGGCTTCCTGCACTCGTCCGACGAGTACAAGGTGATGGCGCTCGCGTCGTACGGCAAGCCGGTGTTCGCCGACGCGATGCGCAAGCTGGTGCGCTACGACGGCGACGGACGCTACGCGATCCTCGACGGCGATCTCGTTGCGATGTTCGGCCCGCCGCGCGAACGCGGCGGCCCGATCGAGCCGCATCACTGCGACATCGCGCATGCGTTGCAGCGCGTGCTGGAAGAAACGGCATTGCAGGCGGTCGACTGGCTGGCCGCCGGCACCGGCGAGCGGCAGCTCGCGATGGCGGGCGGGGTCGCGCTGAACTGCGTGATGAACGCGAAGATCCGCGATCGCGGCCCGTTCGACGACGTGTGGGTGCAGCCGGCCGCCGGTGACGCCGGCACCGCGCTCGGCGCGGCGCTGTGGACCGACTTCCGGATGCGCGGCGAGCGCGGTGCATGGCGGATGGAGCATGCGTATCTCGGGCCGTCATACGGTGACGACGCGATCGAGGCGTTCCTGAAGGACGCGCAACTGCCGTACCGGCGGCTGGCCGACGTCGCCGCGCAAACGGCCGCGCTGCTCGCGGCGAACCGCGTGATCGGCTGGTTCCAGGGGCGCATGGAGTTCGGCCCGCGCGCGCTCGGCGCACGCTCGATCCTCGCGTCGCCGACCGACCCGGACATGCAGCGCAAGCTCAACAAGATCAAGGATCGCGAGGACTTTCGGCCGGTCGCGCCGGTCGTGCTTGAAAGCAAGGCGCATCACTGGTTCCGCGGCGGACGGCGCACGCCGCTGCGCGCGCCGTTCATGCTGTTCGTGTACGACGTCGCGCCCGGCGCGGAGGCGACGATTCCGGCCGTGCGCCATATCGACGGCACCGCGCGCGTGCAGACCGTCGACGAGGCCCAGCATCCGCTGCTGCACGCGTTGCTGACCGAGTTCGACGCGCTCACCGGCGTACCGGTGCTCGTCAACACGTCGTTCAATACACGGGGCGAGCCGATCGTCTGCTCGCCGCGCGACGCGCTCGAATGCTTCTGGACGTCGCCGCTCGACGCGCTCGTGATCGGTTCGTTCCTGCTGGAGAAACCGAGATGAACGCGCGCGACACGCAACGGCCGCCGGTCGTGTCGGTCGTCGTGCCGACCTACCGGCGGCCCGACCTGCTCGAACGCTGCCTCGACGCGCTGTGCGTGCAGGTGTTCGACCCGACGGCCTACGAGATCATCGTGGTCGACGACGACGCCGCCGGCAGCGCGCGGCCCGTCGTCGAGCGGTGCCGTGCGCGCGTGACCGACGTGCCGGCGATCCGCTACATGACCGCGCCCGCCACGCAGGGGCCGGCCGGTGCGCGCAACGTCGGCTGGCGCAGCGCGTGCGGAGCGTTGATCGCGTTCACCGACGACGACACGATTCCCGATCCGGCGTGGCTGCGCCACGGCACGGCCGCGTTGCTGGCCGAACCGTCCGCGTCCGCCGCCGCGGGCCGCATCGACGTGCCGTTGCGGCCGCACCCGACCGACTACGAACGCGACGCGGCCGGCCTCACGCATGCGGAATTCGCAACCGCGAACTGTTTCGTGCGGCGCGTGGCGCTCGAACGGGTCGGCGGCTTCGACGAACGCTTCACGCGCGCCTGGCGCGAGGACGCGGACCTGATGTTCGCGTTGCGCGAACACGCGGGGCCGATCGTCGACGCCGACGCGGCGTGCATCGTGCATCCGGTGCGCCCCGCGCGCTGGGGCGCGAGCATCGGCCAGCAGTCGAAGGTCTATTTCGACGCGCTGCTGTACAAGAAGCACCGCGCGACCTACCGCCGCCATATCCGGCCGGTGCCGCCGTGGCATTACTACGCGGCGGTGCTCGCCGCGCTCGGCGCGCTCGTGTGCTTCGCGGCCGGGTGGCCGGCGCCGGGCGTGGCATGCGCGGCGGCCTGGGCCGTGTTGACGGCGGCGTTCTGCGTGAAGCGCTTGCGCGGCACGCGGCTCACGCCGTCGCACGTGGCCGAGATGATCGTCACGTCCATCGCGATTCCGCCCGTGTCGCTGTACTGGCGCATGCGCGGCGCGCTTCATTTCCGGGTCCTGTTCCTATGACGACCGAACCTGCCGACTTCGAGCGCGTGCGGCGCCCGGCGCGCATCGCGGTGTTCCGTGCGCTGCAGCTCGGCGACATGCTGTGCGCGGTGCCCGCGTTGCGCGCGCTACGGCGCGGCGAACCCGACGCGCGGATCACGCTGATCGGGCTGCCGTGGGCGCGCGAGTTTGCGTCGCGTTTCTCGGACTACCTCGACGGCTTCATCGCATTTCCCGGTGCGCCGGGGCTCGGCGAACAACCGGTGCCCGACGCAGCCGCCCGTGAAGCGTTCATCGCCGAATGCCGCGCGCGGGATTTCGACCTCGCGATCCAGCTGCACGGCAGCGGCACGCACACCAACGCGATCGTCGCGTCGCTCGGGGCCACGCGCACGGCGGGCTTCGTCCCGGCCGACGGTGGCGCGACCCGGCTCGACCACACGCTCGCGTGGCGGGACGACGAGCCGGAAGTCACGCGTTACCTGGCGCTGATGCGCGCGCTCGGCTATGCGGAATGGGGCGACTACCTCGAATTCCCGCTCGGCGGGCTGGATTACGCGTTGTGGCACGTGCTGTGCGACGAGCATGCGCTCGATCCGGGGCGCTACGTGATCGTGCATCCCGGTGCGCGGATGGCGTCGCGGCGCTGGCCGGTCGAGCGCTTTGCGCTCGCCGCACGGCAGCTCGCGGACGACGGCTGGCAGATCGTGTTGACCGGCACGCGCGCGGAACGGGCGCTGGCCGATGCGTTCGCCGAGCATCTCGCGCGGCCCTGCGTGAACCTGTGCGGCCGCACGCCGCTCGGCGCGCTGGCCGCGCTGATCGGACGCGCACGGCTGGTGTTGTGCAACGACACGGGCGTGTCGCACGTCGCGGCGGCGCTCGGCACGCCGAGCGTGGTCGTCGCGTGCGGCAGCGACACGGCCCGCTGGGCGCCGCTCGACCGCGCGCGTCATCGCGTCCTCGCGAACTATCCGGCGTGCCGGCCGTGCATGTTCGACACGTGCCCGTATGGGCACGAATGCGCGATGGCGATCGGCGTCGGCGACGTGGTCGAGCGGGCGGGCGAACTGCTGGCGGAGGAGAGGCGTCATGTCACGTAAGCGGCTGCGCGTGCTGACCTGGCACGTGCATGGCAATTACCTGTATTACCTGTCGCAGGCGCCGCACGAGTTCTTCATCGTGACGAAGCCGCACGATCCGCCCGGCTATGCGGGCCGCGTCGGGCACCTGCCTTGGGGCGACAACGTGCACGAGGTGCCGGCGGAGTGCGTGCGCGACACCGCATTCGACTGCGTGCTGTACCAGCATCAGAAGCATTACGAGCACGACCGCCTGCGGCTGCTGAGCGACGACCAGCGTGCGTTGCCGACCCTGTTCGTCGAGCACGATCCGCCGCGCGGGCATCCGACCGATACGCTGCATCCGGTGCAGGATCCGAACGTGCTGCTGGTGCACGTGACGCCGTTCAACGCGCTGATGTGGGACAACGGCGTGACGCCGACGCGCGTGATCGAGCATGGCGTGCTGATGCCGGACCACGTCGCGTATCACGGGACGTTGCCGAAAGGCGTGACGGTCGTGAACAACCTGGCGCGCCGGGGGCGTCGGCTGGGCGCCGACCTGTTCGAGGCCGCGCGTCACAGCGTGCCGCTCGAACTGGTCGGGATGGGCTCGGCCGAGCTCGGCGGGATCGGCGAGGTGCCGAACCCGGCGCTGCCGCATTTCCTGTCGCACTACCGGTTCTTCTTCAATCCGATCCGCTATACGAGCCTCGGGCTCGCGGTGATCGAGGCGATGATGATCGGGATGCCGATCGTCGCGCTCGCGACGACCGAGATGGCGCTGCTCGTCCGGAGCGGACGCAACGGCATGGCCGATACGCGGCCGGCCGTGCTGATCGATGCGATGCGCATGCTGATCCGCGATCCCGATCTCGCACGCGAGTGGGGCGCCGCCGCGCGACGCGACGCGTGCGAGCGCTTCGGCATCGAGCGGTTCGTGCGCGACTGGGACGCGGCGTTGCACGACGTCGCGACCTGAGCCGCACGCGTGCCGCGCGGGCTCAGGGCGTCGGTGCGTCGGGCGGGTTCGGCACGTTCGACGTGCCGGTTCCGCGAAACGCCTCCCGTTCCTGTTCGGGCAGGAGCGCGAGCCGGTTGTACAGCGTCTTCAGGCTGATGCCGAGCGCTTTTGCGGTGCGCGGCTTGTCGCCGTTGAAATGCCGCAGCGACGCGACGATGAAGCGCTGCTGCGTGTGCGCGAGCGTCGTGCCGATATGCAGCGTGATCGCGTTGTGACGACATTCGTCGCGCGGCGGCGCACGACGCGGCAACTGCAGCTCGATCTGCTCGTCGGCGAGGATGAACGCGCGCTCGAGCGTATTGCGCAGCTCGCGCACGTTACCGGGCCACGTATAGGCGCGCAACGCCTTCATCGCCTGCATGGACAGCCGCTTTCTCGTGCGGTGTCGCGCATTCAGCCGCTCGACGATCTGCAGCGCGATATCGTCGACGTCGTCCTCGCGCTGCCTGAGCGCGGGCACGTGCAGCGCGACCGTCGCGATCCGGTAGAACAGGTCCTCGCGCAGCCGCCCGCTGCGCACGGCCTCGACCGGGTCGTGATGGGTGGCGGCGACGATCCGCACGTCGAGCGGGATCGATTCGTGGCCGCCGACCCGCACGATCGTGTTCGACTCGAGCGTGCGCAGCAGCTTGACCTGCAGCTCGGCCGGCATTTCGGCGATCTCGTCGAGAAACAGCGTGCCGCCGCGCGCGGCCTCGAACATGCCGACGTGCTGCGCGACGGCGCCGGTGAAACTGCCTTTCTCGTGACCGAACAGGTGCGATTCCGCAATGTCGTGAGGAATCGCGCCGCAATTGACGGGAACGAACGGCCCGCGACGGCGTGGGCTCATGTCGTGCAGGAGCCGCGCGACGATGTCCTTGCCCGCGCCGCTTTCGCCGACGATCAGCACGCCGACGCGCGTGACGGCCACACGCGACACCTTCAGCAACAGGGTCTGGATCGTACGCGAGCGGCCGAAAAGCCGCATGCCGTCATCGACGGATTTCGACATGGTGTGATATCGAGTGGGAAGATTTGACCGAATGCGTCGAGACCAGGTGAAAAAATGACGTGGCATGCGTCACCGTTTTCCTATACCGAGAATACCTGTTATGCCGGCGATGAGACATTGAATCTGCAATGCGGGCCGCGCGGCCGGATAGATTTATTCGATAGGCGGAGATTGCACGACACCATTCTTCTATACTGCTAAGCGTTGCATCCCGGGCAGGAGCGCTCGCCCATCCAGTCATGCGCAGCGCGGCGCGTGCCGCCGCGAAACGAGGCGGAGACGGTGCGCTGCGCGTCCGTCGCGGTTCCGGCCATGCAGGGTCGGGCCGCTTCACGAGGAGCCTCGATGCCCTATGTCCTGATCGTCGAAGACGATGCCGATACACGCACCATGCTTGCGACGCTCGCCCGCACCCAGCAGCTTGCCTGCGATACGGCCGCGACGCTCGAGGAAGCGCGCACGCTCGTGTCGACGCATACCCCCGATCTCGTGCTGTGCGATCTCGTGCTGCCGGACGGCAACGGGATGGACCTGTTCGATGCATTGCCGAAGCGCGCGCACTGTGAAATGGTGCTGACCACCGGCCACGCGAGCCTCGAAACCGCGATCGACGCACTGCGGCGCGGCGCGACCGACTACCTGGTGAAGCCGCTGAACATGCAGCGGCTGAACAGCATCTTCGCGCGCGTGCCGCGCACCACCGCGCTGCATGAAGAGATTGCCGAACTGCGCTCCGAACTGCAGCGTCTCGGCCGCTTCGGCCGCATGCTCGGCAGCTCGCCCGCGATGCAGACCGTCTACGACGCGATCGGCCGCGTGGCGCGCACCGAGGCATCGGTGCTGCTGACGGGCGAATCGGGCACCGGCAAGGAGCTGGCCGCGCAGACGGTGCACGACCTGAGCCTGCGCCGCCGCGGCCCGTTCCTCGCGGTGAACTGCGGTGCGATTGCCGCGAACCTCGTCGAGAGCGAGATGTTCGGCCACGACCGCGGCAGCTTCACGGGCGCGGAGCGCCAGCACAAGGGCTTCTTCGAACGCGCGGACGGCGGCACGCTGTTTCTCGACGAGATCACCGAGATGCCGCTCGAGTCGCAGGTCAAGCTGCTGCGCGTGCTCGAGACGGGGCGCCTCACGCGGCTCGGCTCGACGCGCGAGATCGACGTCGACGTGCGCATCGTCGCGGCGACCAACCGCGACCCGGAGGCCGCGATGGCCGACGGCAAGCTGCGGCCCGACCTGTTCCACCGGATCAACGTGTTCCCGATCCCGCTGCCGTCGCTGCGCGAGCGCGGCGACGACATCCCGATGCTCGCCGATGCGTTCCTGCAGCGCTACAACGAGGAAAGCGGCCGTTCATTGCGCTTCTCGCCCGCCGCGCGCGACGCGCTGAAGACTTATGCGTGGCCCGGCAACGTGCGCGAGCTGCGCAACTTCGTGCAGCGCGCGAGCATCTTCAGCGATACGGAACTGATCGATACGCTGCCGCCGCCGATCATGGACGAGTTGTCGAGCATGGTCGATTCGCATGACGATCGCGTCACCGTGCCGTTCGGCACGCCGCTCGAGGAAGTCGACCGCAAGCTGATCCTCGGCACGATCGCGCAATGCGGCGGCGTGAAGGCGCAGGCGGCCGAGGTGCTCGACGTCAGCCTGAAGACGATCTACAACCGGCTCGCGCAACTGGACGACGATGCGGGAAAACCGGAATCCTGATGGCGCCGCCCCGTTCATGCTCCGTCGCACGCATCCGGACGCGCATCGCGCTCGAGCTGGCGGCGCATGCGTTCCACGTGCGGCGGGATCGTCCGGCGCTCACGCAGGATCCACGCCAGGCCCGCGAACGTGCGCGCGAGCATGCGCTCGCGCCACAGGCGCGGCAGCAGCCGCACGGTGTGCCGCAGCGCGGCCGGGGCCGGCCACCTGAGCCAGGCGGTCCATACCGCGTTGCGGGTGGTGACACGGGCACGCGTGCGCACGTCGCGCTGCGGGGACGGGTCATGGTGAACCGTGAGGCGCGGCGCATAGACGAGCCATCCGCCGGCGCGATACAGGTCGAGCGCGAGCAGCGCTTCCTCGCCGCCGAGAAAGTAGCGCGGATGGTAACCGCCTGCCTGCATGAACGCGTCGCGCCGGAACGCCGTCGCGCCGGCCAGCAAGCCGAGGATCGGGTGGCCGGGCAGCGTGACGGGCGCGTCGAGCGGGCTGTCGGCCATCAGGCGGCAGGTCGGGTCTTCGCGCTGGTCAGCGCCGACGAGCACGCGTGCGGTGACGGCCGCGACGTGCGGATACGCGTCGAGCAGGTCCGCCGCTTGCTCCATCGAACCGGGCGCCCACCATGTGTCGTCGTCGCAGAACGCGACGTGGCGCGTGCGGGCGACGGCCACGCCGAGATTGCGGCCGGCCGCGCCGAGATTGACGGGCGCCTGCACGAGTACGACGTGCGGAAAGCGGTGGCGGATCAGCGCGGCGGTGTCGGCTTGCGCGGCATTGTCGACGACGACGATGACGGGCCGGTCGGGCAGCGACGAGAGCCGGGCCAGCGTGTGCGCGAGCCCGGCCGGTCGTCTGAACGTCAGCACGATGGCGGTCACGCGCGGTTCAGGCGGCGGCGCAACGTGGCGCGCGGGGGTTACGCGAACGTGACGTCGCATTCGAGCCGCCAGTATGTTTCGGGTTCCTTGAGATCGGCGCGCATATGAGGATCGAACAACGCAATCTGGCTCGCATACGCGGCGACCGCGTCGGCTTTCGCGGCGATGGCTTCCGCGCGGTCGCAGGCCGGGGCGCCGGCCGGATGGGCGATCCAGCCGCGCTCGCGCCAGCCGCTCACGCGCCGGGCCATCAGCCCCGCGATCCGGCGGTACGGGACGTCCTCGTAGAAGCGCCACGTGCGCGCCGCGTCGGGCGACGCGCGTGCGCGCTCCAGCAGCGACAACGCGGCTTGCTGCACGTGCAGATGATCGCGGTGGAACAGGCCGGCCGGCGCGAGGACACCGAACCCGGCGTGGGCGTCGATCTCCCGCGCCACGCGCGCGGCAATCGCTGCCGATGCGGCGGGCGTGCCGTATTGATCGTCGAGAAAGTCGAGCCAGACCGGCCGCGCGTCGAGCCGTGCGAGCGCGCGCCGGTCTTCGTCGCGGCGCGCGCGCACGGCTTCGCCGGCGCGCTGGAAACCTGCGCGGCGATCCCACGGCGGCGCCAGCGCATCGCGCGGCGGAATCCCGGCGAACACGGTGACGACGATCGAACCGGGCGCTGCCGCAAGCAGGCGCCCGCAACTGAAGACGGCGTCGTCCAGATGCGGCGAGACGACGAGCCAGCGTGTCGGGGCAGGCGTCACGAGATGATCTCCCTGGTGGATGGCCAGCCGGGCGAGCAGGCATCGTGCCCGGCCGTCGTGGCCCCGAGGGCGCCCGGATGCGCGCGACAGGAATGCGTCCGATGATTGAAATGACCCATCCGCGCGCCGGCAATTACGTGATGGCAGCGATGCTGGTCGCGATCGCGACCGTGCTGCAGGCGCTCGCGATCCGTTTCGGCGGCGTGAACCTGCCGTTCGTGCTGTATTACCCGCTGCTCGCGGCCGCGGCATGGGCGACGTCGTTCCTGTTCGGTGTCGTGTCGACCGTGGCCAGCGGCATACTCGTGTGGACGTTGTTCCTCTCGGATCCCGCGGCCTATACGCAGCCGTTGCCCGCTCGGCTCGTCCAGCTCGGCACGTTCATGCTGGTCGGCGTGCTGGTGTGCGCGCTCGCGGCGATGCTGCGCCAGACGCGGCTCACGAACGATCGTGCGCGCCGGCGCGAGGCGGCCGCGCGGCAGCGGCTCGAAGCCGTGTTGCAGGCGCTGCCGCACGGTGTGATCGCGGCCGATGCGAACGGGCGGCTCACCTACCTCAACGCGGCCGCGGCCGCGCTCGTCGGCTGCCGGCCGGAAGACGCGACGGGGCGGCCCGCGCGCGACGTGCTGCGGATCGTCGACCACGCGGGCCGCCGCGTGCCGACGACCCCGCTCGAACGCGCGCTCGGCGGCGCCCATGCGACCTCCGACCGGCACTGGCTGCAGGCGACGGAGGGCGGCGATCCGGTACCGGTCGTCGAGGTCGCGTCGCCGCTCGGTGACGCGCACGGCAACATCGACGGCGCGGTGATGATCGTGCGCGACGCCAGCGCGGACCGCGCGCGGGTCGACGCGTCGCGTCTTCAGCAAGCGGTCGTCGACGCATCGCCCGACGCGATCGTCGGCGTCGACGGCGAGGGCCGCATCGTCAGCTGGAACCCGGCCGCGCAGCGGATTTTCGGCTACGACGAAGACGACGCACGCGGCCGTTTGCTCGATACCCTGGTGGCGATGCGCTGGCTGCGGCGCAGCCCGCTCGCCGAATCGTTCGACGACCTGAGCGACGCGGTCGGGCCCGTCGAACTGCTGTGTGTCCGGCGCGACGGCCGGCGGTTTCGTGCGACCGTGTCGGCGCGCCGGTTGCGCGGCGACGCGGTCGCGACCATTGCGCTGTCACTGACGCTGCACGAGACCGGTGCGCGGCGCCGCCATGATCTGCGCGCGCAGCGGTCGCTGCAGGGGGCGCGCGATGCGCGCGACCAGGCCGATACGTCGAACCGGTTGAAGGACGAACTGCTGGCCACGGTGTCGCACGAACTGCGCACGCCGCTGAACGTGATCTACGGTTGGGTCGAGGTACTGCGCAATTCGGTCGACCACGCGCTGCAGCGTCAGGCGATCGATGCGATCGACCGCAGCGCGCGCTCGCTCACGCGGATGGTCGGCGACATTCTCGATGCGTCGTCGCTCGCAACCGGCAAGCTGCGGCTCGACGCGGCGCCGGTCGACCTCGCGCGGCTGTTCTCCGACTCGGTCGGCACGTTCCAGACAGCCGCGTCGTCGGCCGGCGTCATGCTCGAATTCGCTTGCGGGTCCAGCACGTTCATCGTGTCCGGCGACGCCGAACGGTTGCGGCAGATGCTATCGAACCTCGTGTCGAACGCGCTCAAGTTCACGCCGGGCGGCGGCAGCGTGCATGTCGGGCTGGCGCGCAACGGCACGCACGCGGTGTTGACCGTCGCCGACACGGGGCAGGGGGTCGCGCCCGAGTTCGTGCCGTACGTCTTCGACATGTTCCGTCGCGCGGACGATTCGCCGGCGTCGTCGCGGCGCGGGCTCGGCCTGGGGCTGTCGATCGTGCGGCATATCGCGGAGCTGCACGGCGGCACCGTGACGGCCGAAAGCGCGGGCCGCGATCTCGGCTCGACGTTCACGGTGACGCTGCCGGCCGGCTGGCAGCCGGCCGGCGCGATGGCGTGGGGGCTCGCGCAGGCGGGCGACCGTCAGGCGCCGCTCGGGCTCGCCGCGCAGCGGATCCTGATCGTCGACGACGACGCGACGACGCGCGCGAGCCTGACGGCCGCGCTGACGACGTTCGGCGCGGCCGTCACGGTCGCGTCGTCGGGCCGCGAAGCGCTCGCGATGGCCGCCGGGCTGCAGCCCACCGTCGTGCTGTCCGATCTCGCGATGCCGGACGGAGACGGCTTCTGGCTGCTCGACGCGCTTCGGCGCGGTGCGGGCAATGGCGACGGCGACGGCAACGGCGACACGCGGAACCTGCGCGTGCTTGCCGTCACCGCGCACGCGGGCCCGGCGGATGAGCGCCGAGCCCTCGAGGCCGGCTTCGACGGCTATCTGTGCAAGCCGGTCGACGTGCGCGAACTGGCGCACAAGATCATGCTCGTGACGAAGCGCGACGACTGACGGACGGCGCGCGCCGGATGCGCCGGCGTCGTCACTGCGCCGGTGCCGGGCGGCGCGGCATATCGGCCTGCGCGAGCAGGTGCGACGCGATCTGCGTGCTGCGCACGAGATCGCCCGGTTGGTGAAGCGCGGCCTGCCGGTGAATGAAGTACCGCACGGTACGCGCGAGCCCGGTGGCGAGCGGCGTGGTCGCGCGCCAGTCGAGGCGCCGCTGCGCGGCTTCGAGGTTCGGCCGCCGCTGGCGCGGATCGTCGGACGGCAGCGGCCGGAACTCGATCGCGACCGTCGCGCCGACGATCCGCACGACTTCGCGCGCGATGTCGAGCATCGCGATTTCGGCATCGCTGCCGAGATTGACCGGCTCGCTCGCGTCGCCCGGCTCATTCATCAGCCGGATCAGCGCGTCGACCATGTCGTCCACGTAACAGAACGAGCGCGTCTGCCTGCCGTCGCCATAGACGGTCAGCGGCGCGTCGGCGAGCGCCTGCGTGATGAAGTTCGACACGACGCGGCCGTCGGCCGGATGCATGCGCGGGCCGTACGTGTTGAAGATGCGCGCGATCCGCACGTCGACGCCGTACTGGCGGTGATAGTCCATGAACAGCGTTTCCGCGCAGCGCTTGCCTTCGTCGTAGCAGGCGCGCAGGCCGACCGGGTTCACGCGCCCGCAGTATTGCTCGTGCTGCGGATGGACGTCGGGGTCGCCGTACACCTCGCTCGTGGACGCCTGCAGGATGCGCGCCTTCACGCGCTTCGCGAGACCGAGCAGGTTGATCGCGCCATGCACGCTCGTCTTGGTCGTCTGGACGGGGTCGCGCTGGTAGTGGACGGGCGACGCGGGGCACGCGAGGTTGTAGATCTCGTCGACCTCGACATAGAGCGGAAACGTCACGTCGTGCCGCATCAGTTCGAAGGTCGGCGCGTCGAGCAGATGCGCGATGTTGTCCTTCGCGCCCGTGTAGAAATTGTCGACGCACAGCACGTCGTGGCCGTCCGTCACGAGGCGTTCGCACAGGTGCGAGCCGAGGAAGCCGGCGCCGCCGGCGACGAGCACGCGTTTGCGATCATGGCCCTTCATCATGCGTTCTCCTTGCGATGGGCGAGCGCGCCCGATGTGATCGACACGGGCGTGCGGCGACCGGTGCCGGCCGACGCGCCGGCGCTGCGCGGCCGCGCGACGTCGCGATAGATGTCGACCAGCCGGTCGGCCACGCCTTTCCACGTATAGAAGCGATGCGCGCGCAGGTAGCCGGCGCGTCCCAGCGCCGCGCACAGCTCGGGTTGCGCGCGCAGCTGGACGAGCCGCGCGGCCAGCGCGGCGGGATCGCGCGGCGGCACGAGATAGCCGGTCTTGCCGTCTTCCACCGTCGTGCGGATGCCGCCGACGTGGCTGCCGATCACCGGCGTCGCGCAGGCCATGGCCTCGACCGGCGTGATGCCGAACGGTTCGTACCACGGGGTCGTGACGAACACGTCGGCCGCGCTGTAGTACAGGTGCAGCGTGTCGCGGTCGCGCCGGCCGACGAAGGTCACGCGATTGGCGATCCCCAGGTCGTGCGCCAGCCCGGCGAGGCGGGCGAGTTCCGGGTCGCGGGCCGGGTCGGGCGTGGCCTGGCTGCCGCCGACGACATAAAGGTGGGTCGGCCGGCGCGGGTCGCGCGGCATGCGGGCCAGCGCGTCGATCACCGTGTCGATGCCTTTGCGCGGCACGAGGCGGCCGAGCTGCAGCACGACGAAGGCATCCCGCGGCCAGCCGAGCTGTGCGCGCGCATCGATGCGCGGCGTCGGCCTGAGTTCCCGCACGTCGAAGCCGCACGGCACGATCTCGATGCGCGCGGCGTCGGCGCGATAGTGCGTCGTCAGGTCGAGCGCATCCTGCGGGCATTCGGCGATCACGCGGTCCGAACGGCGCGCGAGCGTGTCCTCGATCGCGAAGCGCGCATCGGGGAAACCGTCGGCGTCGCCCTGATGCAGCCGGCGCACGCGGCCGAGTGCATGGAAGGTCGTGACGAGCGGGATGCCGAGCTGCCGCTTCACGCGCAATGCCGCGTCGCCCGACATGAAGAAGTTCGCGTGCATCACGTCGACCGGGTCGGGCTCGCGCCGCATGCGCGCGGCCATGCCGTCCGCGAACGCGACCATGTACGGCAGTAGCCGCTCCTTGGGTACGTCGGTCGGTGGCCCGGCCGGTACGTGGATCACGCGCATGTGCGTGCCGATCGGCACGACTTCCGGCAGGTGCGGATTGTCGCAGCGCGTATAGACGTCGACGTCGAGGCCGCGCTCGGCCAGTTGCTTCGCGACGTTCGCGACGTAGATGTTCTGCCCGCCGGCATCGACGCCGCCGATCACCCCCAGCGGCGATGCGTGCTCACTGATCAACGCGATTCTTTGCATGGTGTTGCTCCCGGTATCGGGGCCGCGTGGATGGGCCGCCGTTGCCGGTGGTTCGGCAAGCAGCGTACCCGGTGCATTGCCCGCGAAGCCCCCCGTCGGAATACCGAAAAAATTACAACGGGTTGGATGAAAGGGCGTCTGATCGGGCGAACCTGCGGCGGCGGCGCACCGGCACCGCGCCGGCACCGAGGCACGCGACTTGCGCTGTCCCGCTCACCCGCCGGCTATCCCGGCTCGACGAAAGGAGGTCACGATGAAGGCATTCCCGCTGCAAGTCCGTTCCTTGAGGATCCGTCGTCGCAACGCGATGCGCGCCGGCATGGCGATCGCGATCGCCGCCACCACGACGTGCGCGGTGATCGCGCCGAATGCGTTCGCCGCCGGCGACGACAGTGCCGCGTCCACGTCAACGTCAACGACGTCGTCGTCGCATACGACGACCGGCACGAAAATTCGCGATGCCACGATCACGACCAAGGCGAAGGCCGAGCTGGTCGGGACGAACGGCCTGTCGTCCGGCGACATCCACGTGAAGACGCGGCGCGGCGTCGTGACGCTCACCGGCAGCGTGCCCGAGGAGGCGCAGCGCACGCAGGCCGTCAGCGTCGTGAAACAGGTCGACGGCGTGCAGGACGTGCGCGATCAGTTGACGATCCGGGCCAAGTGACCGCGGCCGCGCCGCACAAGGAGTCCAGCCATGAACTGCATGCTCAAACCGGTCGGCGAGCAGACGATCGTGATCACCGGCGCGACGAGCGGCATCGGTCTCGTCACCGCGCGCAAGGCCGCGCGCCGCGGCGCGAAGCTGGTGCTGTTCGCGCGGAACGAAGCCGCGCTCAATACGTTGTGCGAGGAGCTTCGCCAGCATGGCGATCTCGCGGTGGCGGTCGCGGGCGACGTGGGCAATCTCGAGGATCTGCAGCGCGCGGCCGCCAAGGCGGTGGAGACCTACGGCGGTTTCGACACGTGGATCAACAACGCCGGCGTATCGATCTTCGGCCCGGCTTCCGCGGTGCCGCTCGACGACCAGCGCAAGCTGTTCGACACCAACTACTGGGGCGTCGTGCACGGCTCGCTCGTGGCGGCCGACCACTTCCGGCGCAAGGACGACTTTCACGGCGGCGCGATCATCAACATGGGCAGCGAGGCGTCCGACGCGCCGGTGCCGTTGCAGAGCGCGTATGCGGCGTCCAAGCATGCGGTGAAGGGCTTTACCGATTCGCTGCGGCTCGAGATGGAGGGCGACCACCTGCCGGTGTCCGTGACGTTGATCAAGCCGGCCGCGATCGACACGATGTTCGTGATGCACGCGAAAAACTACATGAACGTCGAGGCGAAGCTGCCGCCGCCGATCTACGACCCGGAACTGGTGGCCGACGCGATCCTGTTCGCGGCCGCGCATCCGCGCCGCACGCTGTTCGTGGGCGGCGCGGCGAAGTTCACGTCGGCGAGCGCGTATCACGCGCCGCACCTGTTCGATCGCATCGCGGCCCGGCTGTTCTGGCGCAGCCAGCGCACGGATCGCCCCGCCCGCCCGCGCGACGACAACGCGCTGTACGAGCCGCGCCATGCGCTGCACGAGCGCGAAGGCATGGACGGGCCCGTGCTGCGCGGGTGCGCCTACAACACGGTGGTTCAGCGGCCGAAGGTGGCGGGGGCGGTCGCCCTCGGTGCGGCGGCGCTGGTGGTCGCCGCGCTGGCGCGTGCGCGCCGCGCGTCGACGTGATTTCGTTCATCCCCAAGGAGATTTCCATGACATCCCGACAGCATACGGGCCACGAATACAGCCACTCGCGCGCGCACGAAGGCGAGCGCGTGCAGCAGGACCATGACAAGGGCGGCCATCAGGGCGGCCATGGCAAGGCGCCGAGCCCGATCGACGTGCAGAAGGCGTTGAAGGGCATGGACTATCCGGCCAGCAAGGCGGCGGTCGTCGAGTGCGCGGAACGCTCGCATGCGGATCCCGGCGTGATCGACATGCTCCGCCGCATTCCCGATCGCGAATACGGCACGCCGGCGTCGGTGTCGAAGGAACTCGGGCGGTTGATGTGAGCGCCGCCCCGTCGCGTCGCGTGCGGTGGCACGCGGCGCCACCCCCGTCACGAGGACCACGACCATGGCGATGATCGTCGCAGGCCGCTTCACGACGTTCGACGAAGCGGAAGGTGGGGCACGTCACCTTTACGAGCGCGCGTTCGGTTCGGACGACGTATCGATCTTCTTCCTGAATCCGGACGGACAGCATGCGCGCTTTCCGATCGGCGGCGACGTCTATGCCGATACGGCGGCGAAGCCGGGCGGGCGCGGCGCGATGATCGGCGCGATCCGCGGGGTGCTGATCGGCATCGTCGTGGGGCTCCTCGTCTATGCGATCGGCGTGCGCTACTGGTTCGTTCCGGCCGCCGCCGCGCTGGCCGGCGCGTATCTCGGCGCCTTCGGCGGCGCGCTGGGCCGCATGCGCGGCGAGCAGGCCGAGGGCAAGGGCACGCTCGCGCGGAGCGAATCGGGCGTGATCCTCGCGGTGCGCGTGGCGCCCGACACCGCCCATACCGCGGAAGACGTGTTGCGCGCGACCGGGGCGTCGTCGATCGAGCGTGTCGAGGGCGACTGGCAGGACGGCGAATGGCGCGACTTCGATCCGGTACGCCGGCCCGGCGAGCCTGCATCGAGCGACCATCCACGCTAAATTTTTATGCCCGTTTGTAGCGTTGCGCGCGCAACGAGGTCGCTGCCGTGCGCGGCACGCCGCTTGCGAGCGATTGACGACACCGTTCAGGGAGGAACGCACCCATGACTACCGCACAGACTCCGCCGCCTCAGAAGCAGGACCACCAGCCGGGCACCGAGCGCGACATGCATCCGCAGCCGCGCGACTCGGCGGCCGACTACGTCGGCAGCGGCAAGCTCGCCGGCAAGGTCGCGCTCGTGACGGGCGGCGACAGCGGGATCGGCCGCGCGGTTGCAATCGGCTTCGCGAAGGAAGGGGCCGACGTCGCGATCGTCTACCTGAAGGAATCCGACGACGCCGCGCAGACGAAGCAGTTGATCGAGCAGGCCGGCCGGCGTTGCGAGGCAATCATGTGCGACGTCGGCGATCGCCGGCAGGCGCACGATGCAGTGGCGCGCACGGTCGAGCGGCTCGGGCGGCTCGACGTGCTCGTGAACAACGCGGGCGAACAGCATCCGCGCCCGGGCGTCGAGGACGTGACCGAGGAACAGCTCGAACGCACGTTCCGCACGAACGTGTACGGGATGTTCTTCTGCACGCAGGCGGCGCTGCCGCACATGAAGCACGGCGGACGCATCGTCAACACCGCGTCGGTGACCGCGTATCACGGCAATCCGACGCTGCCCGACTACTCGGCGACCAAGGGCGCGATCGTCGCGTTCACGCGGTCGCTGTCGGCGGAGCTGGCCGAACGCGACATCCGCGTCAACGCGGTCGCGCCCGGGCCGATCTGGACGCCGCTGATTCCATCGACGTTCACGGCCGAGCAGGTCGCGAAGTTCGGCGCGAACGTGCCGCTCAAGCGGCCGGGGCAGCCGGACGAACTGATCGGCTGCTACGTGCTGCTCGCGTCGGAAGGCGCGAGCTACATGACCGGGCAGACGCTGCACCCGAACGGCGGCTCGATCGTCGGCGGCTGACCGCCGTCTCTCGCCAAATGCAAGGAGGAAGCCCATGAAACGACCCCACTGGACGATCGCGACGTTCGCCGCGGCCGTGCTCGCCGCCGGCGGGCCCGCCCGCGCGCAGATGCCGAGCGAGCCGCCCGCATCGAATTCACAGGTGCCGGGCGGCGTGATCAACCCGTCGTCGGGCGCGGGCGACGCGATGATCGCGAAAGCGCCGCAAGGCGGCGACGCGGAATTCGTCGACAAGGCGGCCATCGCCGGCAAGGCCGAGGTGCAGGCGAGCCAGCTCGCGCTGCGGCAGGCGCAGTCGCCGGACGTGCGCGCGTTCGCGCAGCGCATGGTGGCCGATCACGGCAAGGCGAATGCGCGCCTGAACGAGATTGCCGCGCGCCAGGGCATGAAGCCGCAGGTCGAGCAGATTCAGGATCCCGATGTCGAGGCGCTGCGCGGCAAGCACGGTCGCGACTTCGACACAGCGTACGTCGCGGCGGTCGGCCCGGCTGCACATAGCAAGGCCGTCGCGCTGTTCGAAGGCGAAGCGCGAAACGGGCGGGATCCGCAATTGCGCGAGTTCGCGAGCACCACGCTGCCGACGCTGCGGCATCACCTGAGCATGGCGCAGGCGCTCGAACGCAAGGTGGGCGCGCAGTAACGCGCGCCCGTTCAACCCCGGGCCGCGGGTGCGGCCCGTCTTTTTGGAGAGTCAGTCATGGCCCATCGGCAACCGAAGCATGAAGGCATCCGCGAATTGCTCTGCCAGGCATACGAAACCGAGCTTGGCGGCGCGAAGATCTACGAAGCCGCGCTGCAATGCGCGACCGACGAGGATCTGCACAAGGAATGGGAGAAGTACCACCGCGAGACGCTGCATCACCAGGAGGTGCTGCGCAAGGTGTTCGACACGCTCGGCATGGATCCCGACGCGCAGACGCCCGGCCGCAGCGCGGTGGCGGCCATCGGCAAGGCGCTCGTGCATACGATCGAGCAGGCGCGGAAGCAGGCCGACCCGGCCGTCGCGCAGGTCGTCGCGGCCGAGTGCGTGGTGCTCGCGGAGACCAAGGATCACCTGAACTGGGAGCTGATCGGCTATGCGGCCGACCAGCTGTCGGGCGATGCCGCGAAGACGCTGAAGGACGCGCACGACGAGGTCGAGGCCGACGAGGATCATCACCTGTATCACACGCGGGGCTGGGCGCGCGAGATGTGGATCCAGTCGATGGGCTTCAAGGCGGTGCTGCCGCCGCCGGAAGAAGTGAAGAAGGTCGAATCGGCGGCGGACGCGGCGCGCGCCGAAAAGTCGCGCGGCAAGATGATGTAAGTGCGGCGGGCCGGGCTTGGCGGGAGGCAGTCAGCCCGGCCCGGCGCGACGAAAGTGGCGTGCGCCATGAACGGTCGATGCGCGGTTCAGGTCAGCAGGTCGACGACCATCGTCACGACCGACGCCGCCATCAGCACGACGGCGAGCCAGCCAAAGGTTTTCGACACGATGCCGCTGCCGGGTTGCCCGGCCGCCTCACGCCGCTGCGACAGCAGCATCACCATCACGAGCATCGGTACCGCCGCGACGCCGTTGAGCACCGCGCTCCAGTACAGCGCCTTGATCGGGTCGATCGGACTCACGCACATCGCGATGCCGACGAACACGCACAGGGCCAGCACCGCATAGAACGTGGGGGCACGCCGCACCGGCTCGTTCAGCCCTTCGCGGAACTGCCACGCTTCCGCGCAGCCGTACGCGGCACTGCCCGCGAACGCGGGAATCGCGAGCAGCCCGCAGCCGACGATGCCGAACGCGAACACGAGAAACGCGGCTTCGCCGGCGATCGGCCGCAGCGCTTCGGCGGCTTGCGCGGTGCTGCCGATGTCGTGCCGGCCGTGCTCGAAGAACACCGCGGCGCCGATCACCATGATGCAGAACGACACCGCGTTCGTGACGACCATGCCGAACCACGTGTCGAACGTGACGCGCCGCTCGGTCTCGCTGCGCGTGTCGCGCCCCGTGGATGCCGTTTCCTCGACTTCGAGCGCGGCCTGCCACACGAACAGGTACGGGCTCAGCGTCGTGCCGAGCACGGCCACCGTCGTGGTGGCATACGCATGCGTGAATTCGATCCGGGGCAGCAAGATCGCGTGCAGTACGGCGTGCCAGTCGATCTGCACGAAGCCGAGTTCGAGCACGTAGGCGATCAGCCCGAGCGTCATCCATTTCAGCCAGCGCGCATAGCGTTCGTACGACAGCATGACTTGCAGCGCGAGCGAGGCGACCCCGTAGACCGGGGCATACCAGTAGCTGTGACCGCCGATCACGAGCGCGGTCGCGTCTCCCATCGCCGCGAGATCGGCGCCGACGTTGACGACGTTGACGATCGCGACCATCACGATCAGCGCCTTGGCGAGCCGGTCGGAGTAGTGCTCGCGAATGCCCGCGACGAGGCCCGCGCGGTTGCGGCGCCCGATGAACGCGGACGCGAGCTGCACGGCCACCATCATCGGCAGCGTGACGACGATGATCCACAGCATGTTGAAGCGGAACTGGCTGCCGGCCTGCGCGTAGACGGCGATGTTGCTCGGATCGGCATCGGACGCCCCCGCGAGCAGGCCGGGGCCGAGCCGCCGGTACCACGGTGTCGGAGTGCGCCGCGCGACGCCCGCGGCCGGCTGCGCGTCGTCGCCGGGTGCGCTCATCGGGTGCCTCCGCGTGCGCCGGGCCGGCTGTCGCGATCGAGGTCGCCGTCGCGGTCGGGTGCGCCGGCCAGGCGCGATGCGGTGCGCAACGCGTCGACGAGCCTCCGGTACGCATGCTCGCGCGAATCGGCGCCGCGCGTGCGCAGCACGTACGACGGGTGATAGGTCGCGACGACAAGCAGGCCTTGCGCCGTGCGAATCGGCGCGCGCGCGGCCTCCAGCGTCGCATCGTTGTCTTGCAGCAGCGCGCGCAACGCGGTGCCGCCGAGCGCGACGACGACGCGCGGCCGTACCGCGTCGAGCTCGCGTTCGAGCCAGTAGCGGCACGCGGCCACCTCGCGTTGCGCGGGCGTCTTGTGCAGCCGGCGCTTGCCGCGCGGCTCCCATTTGAAGTGCTTGACCGCGTTCGTCAGGTAGCAGTGCGCGCGCTCGATCCCGGCTTCATCGAGTGCGCGGTCCAGCATGCGCCCGGCCGCGCCGACGAACGGCAATCCCTGGCGGTCCTCCTGGTCGCCCGGCTGCTCGCCGACCAGCATGATCGTCGCGTCGACGGGTCCGGCGCCGGGCACCGGCTGGGTCGCATGCTCCCACAACGCGCAGCGGCGGCATGCGCCGAGTGTCGCCGGTGCGTCGTCGGCGGCGGGCGGCGGATGGCGCGTCATGTGACGACGCCCGTGCGGCCCGGGGCGCGACAGGTCGCCCACGCCGGTGGGGCGAGACAGAAACGAAAGCGCAGCGTGACGCGCATGAAGGGCTCCGGTACGACGATTCGACCTGTACAGCAACCGCCGTTCCGCATCGGCCGGGACGGGCGCGGGGTTTGCGTGGAGGCGGTGTCAACGACAGGAGAAACGCGATGCTTCCCGATCCCGGCGACGATCCGGCCGCGGACGACGTGCTGCTGTGGCGCGCCCCCGACAGCGTGCCGCGGCGCCCGCGTCGCGTGCTGATCGTCGACGACTATCGCGACGCCGCCGATGCGCTGCGCCTGCTGCTCGAGGCGCGCGGCTTCGAATGCCGCGTTGCCGTCGATCCGTTCGCCGTCTGCGCGATCGCGCGCGACTGGCAGCCGTTCGCGGTCGTGCTCGATATCGCGATGCCGGGCCTCGACGGGCTGCAGCTGGCGGCGCGGCTGCGCGGTGATCCGCACACCGGCGACATGCTGCTCGTCGCGTGCAGCGGGTTAGCGTCGCGACGCGATTGCGAGGCGGCGAAGCAAGCCGGGTTCGACGCGCACTGCGCGAAGCCGCTGACGCCGCACCGGCTGCTGGGCTATCTGGACGCGGCGAGCGGCCGCGCGACGCCGGACGGGGCGGTTACACGGTGCTTGTAAAAAAGCCGTCGGGGCGTCGCGGCGCAGGCATCAACCGCCGGTGCGCGTGGCGGCATGTCGGGCCGACCGGCCCGCGACGGCGGCCAGCCCGCCGGCGAGCGCGAGCAGCGCCGCGCTCATCGCGAAGGTCGCGCGGTAGCCGTGCAGGTCGAACAGCATGCCGCCGATCGTCGCGCCGAGCCCGATCGCGAGTTGCACGACCGCGACCATCAGCCCGCCGCCGGCTTCCGCATCGTGCGGCAGCGTCCGGGCGAGCCACGTCCACCAGCCGACCGGCGCCGCGGTGCCGAGCAGCCCCCAGGCGCCGAGCAGGCAGGCGGTGGCCGCCGTGGAGCCGCCGAACACCATCAGCGCCGCCGCAATCGCGGCCATCAGTGCCGGCGTGGCCACGAGGGTCCGGTAGAGCCCGCGTTCCAGCACGCCGCCGATCAGGAACGTGCCCGCGAAACCCGCGACGCCGATCACGAGCAGGAGCAGCGACAGCGTGACGGTGCCCGCGTGCGTGACGGTTTCGAGGAACGGACGCAGGTAGGTGAACAGCGTGAACTGGCCCATGAAGAACACGCTCACCGCCGCCATGCCGAGCGCGACCGGCGGCCGGGCCAGCAGCCTGAGCGCGTTGGCCGACGCGCGGCGCGGCGCGGACTGCATCGACGGCAGGCTGACGAGCTTCCAGCCGAATGCGATCGCGGCGACCGGCACGACGCAGAAGAACGCCCAGCGCCACCCGACGATTCCGCCCAGAAAGCTGCCGAGCGGGGCCGCGACGACGGTCGCCAGCGCGTTGCCGCCATTCACGATCGCCAGCGCGCGCGGCACGTGCGGCGCCGGCACGAGGCGCATCGCGGTGGCGGCCGACATCGACCAGAAGCCGCCGATCGCCACGCCGATCAGTGCGCGGCCGGCGATGAACGCCGCGTAGTTCGGCGCGAACGCGACGAGCGTGCCGGACACGATCGTCAGCAGGGTCAGCACCAGCAGCAGCGGCTTGCGATCGCGCCGGCCGGCGAGCGAGGCGATGAACAGGCTCGTGACCAGTGCGAACGCGCCCGATACGGAGATGGCCTGGCCGGCCTGGCCTTCGCTGACGTGCAGGTCGCCTGCGATCGGCGTGAGCAGGCTGACCGGCATGAACTCGGAGGCGACCAGCGCGAACGCGCCGAGCGACATCGCGAGGACGGCGCCCCATGCGGCCGCACCGTCAGGTGCCGTGCCGCGATCGGGGGTGAAGACGGATGGCATGTCGGGAACCGGATCGGAGAAAGGAGTGGGTCGCGCATTCAGTCGCAACCCGTCGTGGCGCCGTGCACGGCGAGTTGCGTGCGCGCGTCGTCGGCGCGCCCGGCCTGCACCCGGGCCGCGGCGGCCTGGGCGTCGTCGACCCAGCTGCGCGGGTTCATGCGCGCCGGATTGAATCCGGCGGCCTCGTAGCGCCGCAGGTCCTGGCGGACCTGCTCGCGCGTCAGGCCCGGTGCGGATTGCGCGAACGGCGAGCCGGACGCGACCAGCATGGCGATGGCGGCGACGGCGGTGAGAAAGCGGGTAGGCATGAGGTTGGGCTCCGGAATGCGGGTAGTCCGAGCGTCCGGGCGCTGCCGCGACGCATCGGGTCGATGGCTTCGCAGTCTAGTGATTCGTCGCGGATCGATTAAGTAGCGCGGCGCGCTTGGACTCATGAGCCAAACTGATGAATCGCCGCCGGCGGTGCTACGATGGGCGTCCGTCCCGACCGGAGCGTTTCGACATGGCGCGCGAAAATCTGAACGACCTGCTCGTGTTTCTCGCGGTGGCCCGCGAGCGCAGCTTCACGCGTGCGGCCACGCGGCTCGGCGTGTCGCAGTCGGCGCTGAGCCATACCATTCGCGATCTCGAGGCGCGGGTCGGCGTGCGGCTGCTCACGCGCACGACGCGCAGCGTATCGACGACCGACGCGGGCGAGGCGCTGTTCCAGGCGGTGGCGCCGCGCATCGACGAGATCACCGCGCAACTGGCCGCGCTGTCGGATTTCCGGGACAAGCCGGCCGGCGTGGTGCGCATTACCGCCACCGAGCATCCGATCGATACGATCATCTGGCCGAAACTCAGGCAGGTCCTCCCCGACTACCCGGATATCCGCATCGAGCTGTCGGTCGATTACGGGCTGTCGAATATCGTCGAGGAGCGCTACGACATCGGCGTGCGCTACGGCGACCAGGTGGCGAAGGACATGATCGCCGTGCGGATCAGCCCGGACGTCCGGATGGCGATGGTCGCGTCGCCGGCCTATCTCGACGGCCGCAAGCCGCCGAAGAAGCCACAGGACCTGCTCGATCACGATTGCGTCACGTTGCGGCTCGCCACCGCGAAGGGCATCTATGCGTGGGAGCTGAAGAAGGGCAGGAACGACGTGCTGGCGCGCGTGAACGGCCGGATCACCTGCAACACGCAGCCGCACATGGTGCAGGCGGCGCTCGACGGCTTCGGCATCGCGTTCGTCACCGAGGACATCGTGCTCGAGCATGTCCGCGACGGCCGCCTGCGGATCGTGATGCCGGACTGGTGCCCGGTCTTTCCCGGCTACCACGCGTACTATCCGAGCCGCCGCCCGGCGTCGCGCGCGTTTACCGTCGTGATCGACGCGCTGCGGCATCGCGCGTAGCGCCTGTCGCCAGTCGCGTCCGGGCCGCCCCCGCGACGGCCGGCAAGAAAAACGCCCCGCGCGGGCGGGGCGTTCGAAGCGGCTGCGCCGGTGAACCGGCGCAGCGCGATGGCGCGATCAGAGACGGTCGCGTGAGCGCGGATCGTTCAGTTCCTCGGTCGGGTCGGTCAGCCCGAGTTCGTCGCCGGCGCTCCAGTACGGCGTGCTGCCGTAGAACTCGTGCAGCGGTGTCGCCCATTGCGGATCGGCCATCGCCGGCCAGTGGTCCTTGTCGAACCCCGGCGCGTTGCGGATCCGCTCGGACGACACCGACAGCAGGAAGCATTTGCGCTCGGTGTCGAGCGTGAGCGCGCTCCACGGGATCGCGTGCAGCTTGTCGCCGATGCCGAGGATGCCGCCGCTCGACAGTACCGCGTAGGCGACGCGGCCGGAGCGCACGTCGAGCATGATGTCCTTGATCTTGCCGACATCGTCGCCGTCGGTCGTATAGACCTTGTCGCCTTCCAGCGTATCGGCCGCCATCACGTCGGGGCCAGGGCCGGCCGCCGTCGCGGCACCCTTGCCGATGATGCGGGTTTGACCTTGATCGGAAGTCTGCATGGTTTCCTCCAGGCTGCATGGGGCGCGACGGTGCCCGGGGCGGGCCCTGCGGGTCGCGCGGGTGGGTCGGGACGGGGCGAGGGTCGCTCCGTCACGTCTGCTTCGGTTGCGACACGCCTTCGAGCGTGTTCGCGAGATCGTCCCGCTCGGGGCCGGCCATGCGCGTCGCGATGTCCGCGAGCGACAGCATGCCGACCAGCCGCTTGTCGTGATCGACGACCGGCAGGCGGCGCAGTTGCGCGTCCGCCATGTAGTGCTGAATCTCGTCCAGCGAATCGTCGTCGAAACACCATTCGATCGGGCCCGATGCGACTTCGTGGATGCGCGTCTCCGGCGGCTTGCCGGCCGAAATCGCGCGCACCGCGAGATCCCGGTCCGTCACCATCCCGATCAGCCGGTTGTTGTCGCACACGGGCAGCGCGCCGATGTCGTAGCGCTCCATCAGTTGCGCGGCATGACGGATCGAGTCGGTCGGTGCGATGTGCACGACGTCCTGCGACATGATTTCGTTGACGCGATGCATGAAATTCTCCTCACGAATGCGGTAGTGCAATGGATCGAAATGGGCCGCACAAAATCAGCAAGCCACGTGCCGTGCGCGCTCACGCGTCGCCGCGTTCGCGCTTGTCCTGCCACGGCCCCTCGTCGTGCGTGCCGGGCGGCGTGTCCGGCTCGATGCGCGTGACGCCGCCGGTCGCGGGCGGGTCGCTCGCGGGAAACGTGTCCTCGAGCTGCTTGTCGATATGGCGTTCCGAATGGCGCGTGCGCGCGCGGTCGTGGTGCTTGAGCGGCGGCGACGGATCAGGTTGCCGTTCGTGTGCCGGCGCGTCGTGGCCGGTCCGGGTCGAATCCTTCATCGCAAGCCTCCATGTCGATGCCGATGGCGTGTCCCATCCGCAACGGCCATGCCCGGTCTGCGCCGAGATACGCCGATATGCACCGAACGCACGCGGCACGCGACTTGCCGCGAGGGCGATGACGATGTTGATGACGCAGGCGGATGGCGCAACCGGTGCCGGCCGTGTCTACATCTACATCGAGCGGGAGGCACGATGACGATTCCGAAACGACGACTGGGCGTGCGCTACGAGGTCAACATATGCGGCGGCGGATTCGATTCGTTGAAGAGCCATTTCAACGAATGGAAGCATGAACCGCTGATCTACCGGCCCGAGCGCCGGATGTTCGAAGGCAAGGCAGACGTGAGGCCGCTCGGCGGCGAGACGTTCGGCTCGACCGAGCCCGCGCGGTTCGCGCTGCAGCGTGCGTGCGAGCCGTCCGACCCGTATGCGCTCGCCGCGCAGGTGCGCGATGACGGCCGCGAGCTGTGGCTCGTGATGGCCGCTTTCGACGCGTAGCCGCGCCGTTGCAAGATTTGCAGCGGACGGTGTAGCGAAGGCACGGCAGGCCGTTCGCGGCACCCGCGTGCGCGTCGCGGCGGACACGCGGATGGCGAGAACGACGGCATGCGGCTTGCGCACCTTGGGCAGGCGAAGGTCGCGCCCGCTGTCGACCCGCCGACCCCGCAAGGAGGGAGTGCCGA
The DNA here is from genome assembly GCF_020419725.1 of Burkholderia sp. AU38729. NCBI lineage: Bacteria > Pseudomonadati > Pseudomonadota > Betaproteobacteria > Burkholderiales > Burkholderiaceae > Burkholderia > Burkholderia sp. AU38729. Next base: position 117,652 of record NZ_JAIZQO010000006.1, read on the forward strand.
TGACACCTGACCCAGCGCAGTGGCTGCAGCGGCCCGAACCGCCGCTACCCGGCATCGGGCCGGATCCGGAACCGCCCGATCCCGACGACGTGCCCCCCGACCTGCCCGAGCCGTACCGGCAACCCGAGGGCGACCCGCCGGGGCATGCGCCGCCCGAGCGCGAGCCGCCCGTGCATACGCCGCCGATGGGCGTGGTATCGCGAGCGCGCACCGAGGCATCGCCATGAGCGTCCGCGTGAAACCCGGCGTGCTGCGCGACATCGCCGAAACGCTCGGCCGCCATTTCGAGGCGCGCGCGATGCCGTTCCATATCGAGGAAAAGCCGCTCGGCGCGCTGCATATCGGCTTTCGCGTCGACGGTCATCCGGCGTCGCTGACCGTGGCGTTCGACGCCGACGCGTTCGCCGCGCTCGAGCAGGCCGGCATCGACTCGCAGCGCCGCGCGCTCACGCGCGTGGCGGTCGAATTCGACGCGATGATGGCGCGTCGCGCCCCGACCGCGTACGCCGGCGATTTCCATTTCAACCGGCTATGAGATGCCGGTCACAGGGAGGATTGCGATGAACCCGATCCGGAAGACGATACGCATGGGCATCCTTGCGTGCGCCGCCGCGTGCGCGCTGGGCGCATGCACGCAACCGGCGAACGGCCCCTACGGCGCCCGCGGGACGCCACCCGACAGCCGTGGCGCACAGTCGACCACGACGATGCCCGACGCGAATACACGTGGCGACACGCGCCCGGCGCCGGGCACCCTGATGCCGCAGGGCGCGGCCGGCGGCGAAGCGGCCGACGGGCCCTCGACCGGCGCGAACGGTGCGCAGGGCGACCGGCCGCTGCCGGGCACGCCGCCGCTGATGCAGTACTGACCCGGCGTCCGTACCTCGCTCACGGCATGCGCGCGGGATCGCGTGCGCCGTGCAGCGCGCCGTCCAATGCGGCGCACGGCATGCCGCCCCGCGATGCGGCCGGAGGAAACCGATGGCGAATCCGCGCGAACACCTGGAAGACTGGCTGCGCGATGCGTATGCGATGGAGCGGCAGGCGGAGATGCTGCTCGCCGCGCAACTGAAACGGCTCGATCACTATCCGCAACTGCAGGATCGCTTGCGCCAGCATCTCGACGACACGATCGGCCAGCAGGCGCTCGTCGAAGCCTGCCTGATGCGGCTCGGCACGACGCCGTCCGCGATCAAGGATCTGGCCGCGCGCGTTGCCGCGTATGGCCGGATCGCGAGCGGCATGCTGGCCGTCGATGAAGTGGTGAAGGGCGCGCTGGCCGGTTACGCGTTCGCGCACGTCGAGATCGCCGCGTATACGGCGCTCGCCGCGGCCGCGCAGGCGGCCGGCGAAGCGGAGATCCACGCATGCTGCGAACGGATCCTGCAACAGGAGCGCAGCCTGGCCGCGTGGCTGCTGCGCCACCTGCCGGCGCTGACGACCGCCTTTCTCGATCGTTCGGCCGTCGATCGCATCGATGCGAAGCGCTGACGGTTGACGATCCGGCATGCTTCACGGCTTACGGAATGCATGTCCAAAACTTGCCGCCGGCTTGTAAATAATCCGCTCCCGCTCGCGGCGACACGCAGCGCGAACCCGCCACGGACGCGCTTCGACGAGCTGGCACGCTCAATGCATGAGGCATGCAGACGGTCAACCGTGAATCGACTCATCGGGCGGCTTTCGAGGCGGGCTTCGCCGGGGCCACGCGGCCGAGGCATCGTTCTTGCGCTTGGCACCGTGGCGAAGGATCGCCGGACGATGACGATTTCGCGAGCCGGCCCGCCGTGCCGCGACGCGGCGTGACGGCCGGGCGATTCGACCGCACTCGACCACGTTCAACCGCGTGCGCGCCACCGCTTGCCGCGATGCGCGCACCCACGAGAGGAGCACGACCATGCCAGCCAAATCGCAGGCCCAGCAACGCGCCGCCGGGGCCGCCCTGTCGGCGAAGCGCGGCGAGACGAAGATGAAGGATCTCAAACCGCCTTCGAAGTCGATGGCCAAATCGATGAGCGAAAAAGAGCTCGAGAAAATGGCTTCCACGCCGGCTCACGGCAAACCGAAACACAAGCACGACGCCTGATCGACGCCGATACGTACCGGCGACCGCTGTCATCCAGGAGGGTTCCATGCTTCGATACGCCATCATCTTCTTCATCATCGCGATCATCGCGGCCGTGTTCGGGTTCGGCGGCATCGCAGCCGGCGCGGCGGAGATCGCCAAGATCCTGTTCTACATCTTCGTGGTGATCTTCCTGGTCACGCTGCTGCTGGGCGTCGTCCGACGATGAGCGTCACGCCCGACCGGTCGCAGCGCATCGCGGAACTCGAGCATGCGCTCGCGAACGGTTTCCCGTCGGCATCGACCGTCGTCGTGCACGCGGACGATGCGTCCGGGCGGCTGACGATCCAGGTGTCGTGGGTGCGTGTGCCGGCCGACGCAAGCGCACGCGACTGGCGGTGCGCGGTCGACCTGCGGTTCGATCCCGACGTGATCGCCCGCTATGCGTCGCTCGACGCGGCCGAACGGCTGCGCGTGCGCACCCATCTCGGCGACCGCGCGCGGCGCGCTGTGGACGCGCGCCAGCCGCGCGTCGAGGACGCCGCGATCGAATGCAACGTCGCGCTCGACGTGACGCGCGCCGAACTCGACGCGGCGTTGCGCGCACCCTGAATGAAGCCACCGCCGGCCGGCGGGGCGGTCGCGCCCGGCCGCGCCGGTTTTCCTGCTGTTCCCGCCACGTGCGTGCCGCAGTCATGCGGCGCGCGCGGCGGATACCCTTCCGAACGCCACGAGGACCCGATCGATGACCCATTCCCCCTCATCCGGCAAGACGCCGCCCGCCCAGCCGCAGGACAGCGCGAAATCGCGCCAGCTCGACGAGCACCGTTCGCGGCCCGACCACGAGGCGCTGCGCACCAACCAGGGCGTGCGGATCGCCGACAACCAGAACACGTTGCGCGGTGGCCCGCGCGGCCCGTCGCTGCTCGAAGACTTCATCATGCGCGAGAAGATCACGCATTTCGATCACGAGCGCATTCCGGAGCGCGTGGTGCACGCGCGCGGCTCGGCCGCGCACGGCGTGTTCCGCGTGTACGAGCCGATGGCCGACTACACGAAGGCCGCGTTCCTGCAGGACCCGGCCGCCGAAACGCCGGTGTACGTGCGTTTCTCGACGGTCCAGGGGCCGCGCGGCTCGGCCGACACAGTGCGCGACGTGCGGGGCTTCGCGGTGAAGTTCTATACCGAAGAGGGCAACTACGACCTCGTCGGCAACAACATGCCGGTGTTCTTCATCCAGGATGCGATCAAGTTTCCCGATTTCGTGCATGCGGTGAAGCCCGAGGCGCCGAACGAGATGCCGACCGGCGCGTCCGCGCACGACACGTTCTGGGATTTCGTGTCGCTGGTGCCGGAGACCACCCACACGGTGCTGTGGCTGATGTCCGACCGCGCGCTGCCCGCGAGCTTCCGCGCGATGGACGGCTTCGGCGTGCACACGTTCCGCTTCGTGAACGCGGCCGGCGCCGAGCGTTTCGTGAAGTTCCACTGGCGGCCCGTGAGCGGCGCGTATTCGCTGCTGTGGGACGAGGCGCAGCGGATTGCCGGCCATGACCCGGACTTCAACCGGCGCGACCTGTGGATGGCGATCGAGCGCGGCGACTATCCGGAGTTCGAACTCGGCGTGCAGATGATCGATCCGGCCGATGCCGACAAGTTCGACTTCGACCTGCTCGACCCGACCAAGCTGGTGCCGGAAGAACTCGTGCCGGTGCGGCCGATCGGCCGGATGACGTTGAACCGCAATCCCGACAACTTCTTCGCGGAAACCGAGCAGGTCGCGTTTCATCCGGGGCACGTGGTGCCGGGCATCGACTTCACGAACGATCCGCTGCTGCAGGGGCGCCTGTTCTCGTACACCGATACGCAATTGAGCCGGCTCGGCGGCCCGAACTTCCACGAGATCCCGATCAACCGGCCGGTGTGCCCGTTCGCGAACAACCAGCGCGATGCGATGCACCGGCAGACGATCAACGTCGGGCAGGCGTCGTACGAACCGAATTCGACGAGCGGCGGCTGGCCGCGCGAGACGCCGCCCGCGCCGGTCGGCGGCGGCTTCGAGACCGTGCACGAGCCGCTCGAGGGCGACAAGGTGCGCGTGCGCAGCGAGACGTTCGCCGATCATTTCTCGCAGCCCGCGCTGTTCTACCAGAGCATGACCGAGATCGAGCAGCGGCATATCCGCGACGCCTACTGCTTCGAGCTCGGCAAGGTGACGCAGCCGCACATTCGCGAGCGGGTGGTCAACGACATCATCGCCCGCTTCGACGCGGGGCTGGCCGCGCAGGTGGCCGAACGGCTCGGGCTGCCCGCGCCGCACGGGGGCGCGACGCCGGCAGTTGCGCAGCGTTCGCCCGCGCTGAGCCTGATCGGCCGCGCGAAGCCCGGCATCCGGTCGCGCAAGATCGCGCTGATCGCGACCGGCGGCACGAGCGAGGCGCTCGTCCAGCAGGTGCGCGATGCGCTGCTGGCCGCGCACGCGGTGCCGACGATCGTCGCGCCGACGCTGGCGCCGATCGGCAGCATCGTGCCGCAAGCGACGCTGGCCGGCATGCCGTCGGTGATGTTCGACGCGGTGTTCGTGTGCGGCGGCGACGGCGACGGCCGCGACCTCGCGCACAGCGCTGACGCGCGGCATTTCGTGCGCGAAGCGTTCAAGCACCTGAAGCCGATCGCGGCCGTCGGGTCGGGGCGGCAATTGCTGAGCGCCGCGCACTTGCCGGATCCGGCCGAAGGCGTGTGCGTCGGGCAGGCCGTCGATCTCGACGCAGTCCTGAACGACCTGTCCGACCACCTCGGCCGCCATCGCGTCTGGGCACGCGAGCAGCAGGCCGCCGAGTTGCCGGCCTAGCGCCACGCGATCATGGACGTCGTCGTCGCGCTGTTCGGACAGGGCCGGATGCTCGACCCCGGGCAGATGGTGCTGCGCTCGATCGTCGTGTTCGGGATCGCGCTGGTGCTGATCCGCATCGCCGGGCGGCGCGCGTTCGGCCAGCGTTCGCCGTTCGACTACGTGGTCGGGATCCTGCTCGGTGCGATCCTGAGCCGCGCGGTGGTCGGTGCGTCGCCGTTCGTCGCGACGGTGGCCGCGTCGCTCGCGATCGCGCTGCTGCATCGCGTGATCGGCCTGGCCTGCTTGCGCTCGCGCCGGCTCGAGCGGCTGCTGGTCGGCGCGGAACGCGAGGTGTATCGCAACGGCCGCTTCGACGACGCGCAGATGCGCGCGGCGCTGATCACGCCGACGGACGTCCATGAGAGCGTGCGTCAGGCGCTCGGCGCGGACGACCTGTCGGACGTCGACGCGGCGATCCTGGAGCGCAACGGCCACGTCAGCATCGTGCGGCGCAGCCGTTCCCGAAAGCCCTGACGGTTGCGTGCGGCGACGGACGCCGCAAGGAGGACATCGATGACACGCATGATCTGGAAAGGCGCGATCAGCTTCGGGCTCGTTCACGTGCCCGTGCAGCTGTTCCCGGCCACGCGCACCGTGAAGCCGTCGTTCCGGCTGCTCGACAAGCGCTCGATGGACCCGGTCGGCTATCGGCAGGTCAACAAGCGCACCGGCAAGGAAGTCACGCGCGAGGACATCGTGCGCGGCTACGAGTACGAGAAGGAGCGCTATGTCGTGCTGACCGACGACGAGATCCGCGCGGCGAACCCCGAGTCGACGCAGACCGTCGACATCGTCACGTTCGTGGACGCGGACGCCGTGTCGTTCCTGTATCTCGACACGCCGTACTACCTCGTGCCCGACCGCAAGGGCGAGAAGGTCTATGCGCTGCTGCGCGACGCGCTGAAGGACAGCGGCAAGATCGGCATCGCGCACGTCGTGATGCGCGACCGCCAGCATCTCGGCGCGCTGATTCCGGTCGGGCCGCTGCTTGCGCTCGATACGCTGCGCTGGCAGGAGGAACTGCGGCCGCTCGACGAACTGTCGGTGCCGGCCGACGACGCGAAGCGCGCGGGCGTCAGTGCGCGCGAACTCGCGATGGCGAAGAAGCTGATCGACGACATGTCGGGCTCCTGGACGCCCGACGAGTATCACGACACGTTCCGCGACGACATCCTCGAGCTGGTCGAGCGCAAGGTGCGCGCGGGCCGCATCGAGGAAATCGAGGATCGCCCCGCGCAGGCGGCGCGCACGGCGACCAACGTGGTCGATCTCACCGAGCTGCTCAAGCGCAGCCTGAAGGGCGGCGGTGGTGCGCGTGCCGCGCGCGCGGACGACGACGAGGAAGACCGTGCGCCTTCGCCGTCGCCATCGACGGGCGCGCGGCGCAAGCCGGCGGCGAAAACGTCCGCGAAAGGCACGGCGAAGACGCCGGCGAATGCAGCGGCGAAGCGCGCGGCCGCGAAGCACGGTGCGACCGGCACGCACGCGGCGAAGAAGACCGCCGTGCGCCGCAAGCACGCCGCGTGACGATGCGGGAAGGAGGGTGACGCGATGGCCGGCAAGCTCGAACCCTATCGCCGCAAGCGTCGCTTCGATGCGACGCCGGAACCCGAGGGGGCGCACGGGCGGCGGCGCGTGCGCGCGGATGCGGATGCGAGCGTGGAGAAAGCGCATATAGCGCATACAGCGCATCAAGCGCGACCATCGGCGCGCACTGCCCGGCCGCTGCGCTTCGTGATCCAGGAGCATCACGCCCGGCGGCTGCACTACGATTTCCGTCTCGAACTCGACGGCACGCTGAAGTCATGGGCGGTGCCGAAAGGGCCGAGCGTCGACCCGTCTGTGAAACGGCTGGCCGTGCACGTCGAGGATCATCCGCTCGAATATGCGTCGTTCGAAGGCGAGATCCCGGCCGGCCATTACGGCGCGGGCTCCGTTATCGTGTGGGACGAGGGCACCTGGACGCCCGACGGCGGCATCGCCCGGGCGCGCGACGGCTACCGCGCGGGCAAGCTGACGTTCCGGCTCGACGGCACGAAGCTGCACGGCGGCTGGGCGCTGGTGCGCAGCGGGCGGCAGCAGGGGCGCCAGGAGCAATGGCTGCTGATCAAGGAACGCGACGACGACGCGCGCGATGCTGCGAGCTTCGATGTCGTCGCGCAGCAGCCGGGCAGCGTGCATGACGGCCGGACAAAGGCGGCGCGCAAGGCGCCTGCCCATCCGCCGCCTGACGGCGGGGCGCGCACGACGGCGCTCGATCCGTCGCAGGTGGAAGGCGCGGTGCGCGCGGCATTGCCCGAGCGCGTGACGCCGCAACTCGCGACGCTCGTCGATGCCCCGCCCGCTCACGATGATTGGCGCTACGAAGTGAAATTCGACGGCTACCGGATCCTGGCCCGGATCGCGGGCCGCGGTGCGCGACGGCACGTCACGCTGATGACGCGCGAAGGTCGCGACTGGACGTCGAAGCTGCGCATGCAGCGCGACGCGCTCGCGGCGCTCGAGGTCGAGAACGCGTGGCTCGATGGCGAGGCCGTCGTCCTGGGCGAGCACGGGCTGCCCGATTTCCAGGCGCTGCAGAACGCGCTCGGCGCGGGCCGTTCGGACGCGGTGACGCTGTTCGTGTTCGATCTGCCGTTTCTCGACGGATACGACCTGCGCGATGCGCCGCTCACCGCGCGGCGCGCGCTGCTCGAACCGTTGCTCGCCGGTAGCGACCCCGCGCGGCTGCGCTACTCGCCCGATCTCGGCGACGACGTCGCGTCGCTGATCGCGAGCGCGTGCGACACGGGGCTCGAAGGGCTGATCGGCAAGCGCGCCGATTCACGCTATCGCGGCGGCCGCTCGTCCGCATGGATCAAGCTGAAATGCCGGCGGCGGCAGGAGTTCGTGATCGGCGGCTATACCGAGCCGTCGGGCAGCCGGCACGGCTTCGGCGCGTTGCTGCTCGGCGTGTACGAACCGGCCGCGGGCGGCAAGCAACCACGCGGCAAACCGCCGTTGCGCTATGTCGGCCGGGTCGGCACCGGGTTCGATACGCGTCTGCTCGACCGGCTCGCGGCGACGCTGCGCGAGCACGAACGCGGCACGACGCCGTTCGATCCGCCGCCGCGCGAACGGTCCCGCACGCGCGTCCACTGGGTCGAGCCGACGCTCGTCGCCGAATGCGAATTCGCGGAATGGACGAGCGACGGCATCGTGCGGCAGGCGGCGTTCATCGCGCTGCGCGAAGACAAGCCGGCGCGGCAGATCGTCCGCGAAGTGCCGCGGCCAACCGAAACGGAGGCGACGATGAACGAAACCCGCACGGCGCATGGCGCATCCTCGCATGCCCCGCAACCCGATACGGCGCACGGCCGCAAGCATGGCGCGCGAGCGTCCGCGTCTGCCGACGACACGCAGCGCGCGGCCGCCGCCGATCGTGTCGGCCGCGTGCGCATCACGCATCCCGATCGGGTGCTCGATCCGCACAGCGGCACGCGCAAGATCGACCTCGCGCACTACTGGCAATGGGTCGCGCCGTGGCTGCTGCCGGACCTGAAGGGCCGGCCCGTGTCGCTCGTGCGCGCACCGGGCGACATCGCCGGCGAACTGTTCTTCCAGAAGCATGCCGAGCGCCGCGAGATCCCGTTCGTCACGCAGCACGAAGGGCTCGATCCCGGCCACGGGCCGCTGCTGTCGATCGACAGCGTCGATGCGCTGCTCGGCGCCGCGCAGATGGGCACGGTCGAGCTGCACACGTGGAACGCGCACGCGTCGAACATCGAGCGGCCGGACCGCATCGTGTTCGACCTCGATCCCGATCCGGCGCTGCCGTGGCGCGCGATGATCGACGCCGCGCAGCTCGTGCGCGGGCTGCTCGACGAGCTGGGCCTCGCGTCGTTCTGCAAGACGAGCGGCGGCAAGGGGCTGCACGTCGTCGTGCCGCTCACGCGGCATGCGGGCTGGGACGACGTGAAGGATTTCTCGCGCGCGGTGGCGCAGCACGTCGCGGGCGCGCTGCCCGACCGTTTCACGGCGACGATGGGGCCGCGCCACCGGCGCGGCAAGATCTTCGTCGACTACCTGCGCAACGGCCGCGGCGCGAGCACGATCGCCGCGTATTCGGTGCGCGCGCGGCCTGGCATGGGCGTATCGGTGCCGCTCGACTGGGACGAGGTGCCCGCCACGACGGGCGGTGCGCAATGGACGATCGACACGCTGCGTGAACGCCTCGATGCGTTGAAACGCGATCCGTGGGAAGGCTATGCGAACGCGCGGCAGCGCATCACCGCGTCGATGCGCGCGCGGCTGGGGGCTGAAACGTGAATGCGTCAACGCCGACGCGGCAGACGGCGGGTGCGTCCCGTGGGCGGAAACGGCACGCCGCTTGCTGCGAAACCGGCGCGGCACGACGTGTGCCGCGTCACTGAAGGAGAGCTTCATGAGCGGAAGGCTGGTTCATTGCAAGGTGGCGATCCTCGCGGTCGACGGCTTCGAGGAAGCCGAACTCGTCGAACCGCAGCGCGCGCTCGCGGCGGAAGGCGCGCAGGTCGACGTGATTTCGGAGAAGCCCGGCGAGATCCAGGGCTTCAGGCACGTCGACAAGGGCGCGCGCGTGAAGGTCGACCGCACGTTCGACGACGCGCGCGAGGGCGATTACGACGCGGTCGTGCTGCCCGGCGGCGTCGTGAACGGCGACGCGATCCGGATGGTGCCGGCCGCGCGCGAGTTCGTGACGGCGGCCGTCGGCGCCGGCAAGCCGGTCGCGGCGATCTGCCATGGGGGCTGGCTGCTGGTGTCCTCGGGCCTCGTGGAAGGCCGCACGATGACGAGCTGGCCGAGCCTTCAGGACGATATCCGTCATGCGGGCGGCAAGTGGGTCGACCAGGAGGTCGTCCGTGACGGCCCGTTCATCACGAGCCGCAAGCCGGACGACCTGCCGGCCTTCAACGGCGCGCTGATCGATTCCCTGGCGCCACGGGCGGCGTGACCCGCGTCGTGCGACGCCATTCGCCGTGTCACGCTGACCGACGTCCACCGACGTTCCGCGGCATTACAAACCGTTGAAAACATTGCACCGACAACCGGCGTGCGTCGAGCCTGCGAGCCCGACGCACGTGCGATTCACCGTGCGATCGCGACCGGTGAATTGACGGCCACGACAGCGGTGTCGTGGTCGAACGGCGGCGCATGCACGAACCGGTCGATCACACCGGCTTCGAACAGCAGGCAACAGGTCGATCCGCCGAACTGGAAGTATCCGATCTCGTCGCCCTTGTCGACGCGCTGGCCCGGCACGACGTCGATCACGCAGGACGACACGTCGCCCATGCCGACGAACACGGCGGCCACGGTGCCGATGCCGGGATCGTCGCAGGCAATCGCGACCACGGCGCGCGTCGCGACCGCCGTCGTGTACCCCTGGGAGTCGTTCAGCCCGGCCGGGTCGGGGCCTTCAGCCTCGACGATCGAATAGTAGGTGCCGTGGACCCGGTACGCATGCGTGACGACCCCGCGCACCGGTGCGTGCCAGCGATGGTAGTTGTACGCGCTGAGATACGCCTGGTACAGGTCGCCGCCGACGAAGCGCTCGGCGAGCGACAGCCGGGCCGGCGTGAAGATGTCGCGCAGCGAATACGGCTGCGCCTTGATCCAGAAGCGGTCGCGCAGCTTCACGTTCGATTCGACGTGGTACGGCGCGGCCTCGCACGCGCTGACGATCACGTGCGGATCGTCGGGCGCCGCGACCGGGCGCGCGCCGTCGCGAAAGCGCCGCGTGAAGAAGTCGTTCCACGACGTGAAGCCCCCGTGCGGCTGGTCGTCGCGATACTGGAACTGCGATAGCCCGATGCGCTTGCTCGCCGCGTCGCAGAACCAGCCGTCGGGCGCCGACGTGTCGAGATGCGCGCGCGAATGCGGGCCGCCCAGGAAGCCGCACCATACGTTCAGCACGTTCTGCAGATGCGCGTTGACGGCGGCGTCGCGAAACAGCGCATGGCCCGACGGCATGCACATCGGCCAGTCGAGAAAGGCGTTGATCGGGCACACGATCAGGCTCGCGTCGCTGAACGGCGGCGTGTAGGTCATCAGGTGATCCAGGACGGTCATCAACTCGTCGATGGACGTATAGCCGAGCCGGCGGCCTGAATCGACCGCTTCATCGATCGCGCGGACCAGGGTCATGCGCAGCACTGCATGATCGTCGAACAGCCGCGCGAGTTCCTGCACGGCCGGCGTACGCAGCCGGTCGCCGGCATGCGCGCGGGCCTCGGCCGCGATTTTTTCGCGGAACGCGGCCATGTGCGCTTCTTCGCGGGCCATCCATTCGCCGAGCCGATGGCGCTCGGGCGGCGGCGGGTTGAGGTCGGTCGGCATCGTTGTCTCCGGGCGATGATCAGGAACCGATGCAAGGAGCAATCCGCCTGCCCGGTGGGGGCATCGATCTTGCGGATCGAGTGCGCGCCCATGGCATGCCGCAAGCGCGACGAGCCGCTCCGGCATGCATTCGCGGATTGTTCTGTTTCACGCAACATGCTTATGTTGTCTGCCGACCTACTGCCGGATTCACGATGAACCTAGGATGTGCCGCGTAGGCTGTCGCACAGGCACCAGGGTGAGCCCCGTCATGGGTGCGACTCATGGTTGAAGTGCGAGCCTTGAATCCGCGTCGACGATCGTTGCATGCACGGCATATCGCGTGTCAATCCGGTCGTGCGAAACATCACATCGAATTTCTCTCAGGATCCCGCCATGAGATTGGGTATTTTTCTGCGATCGAGTATCTGCTCCACGGTACTTTTCGCAGCCGTGCCCGCAGTTGCTTTTGCTGATCCGCTGACGGTAACGGTTGACGATCTCGACCATGACGGTCGGTTCACGAATGCTCAGGTGTACAACGGATTTGGATGTCGTGGCGACAACGTCTCGCCTCGCGTCTCGTGGGCACACGTTCCGGCTGGCACCAGCAGCATCGTCGTCACGATGTACGATCCTGATGCCCCGACCGGGGGGCTCGGCTGGACGCATTGGGAAGTCGTCAACATCCCGCCTTCGGAAACGTCGATTCGGAAAGGGGCATCGGGCGATGTGCGGCTCATGCCGGTGGGCGCGCTCGAGACGCTGACCGATTTTGGCGAATCCAGGTACGGTGGGCCATGCCCGCCGCAAGGCGAATCTCATCGATACATCGTGACGGTATCCGCGTTGTCCATTCCGCGTGTCGACGTGAAACCGACGTCGAGTCCGGCGGTCGTTGCCTATCAGATGCACGGAAACATCCTTGGACAGGCACGATATATCGCGACTTACCACCGATCGTCGAATTGACCGTGAGCGCCGGTTCGCTCGTGGGACGATGTTCCGTTTGAGGGGCCGCAGAGGAAAGGCTGAGGCATTGGCCGACCGCACCGCCACGATTCCACGATCAATGAACTGCGATGGGTTTCCGGGTGAACCGGCCGGCGCACGGCATGCGGTTTGCCCTATCGCACCAGTACCGCCTTCACGCAGGCGGGGCCCAGCGGCTCGCCGTTGTCGGAGAACGCCCTGACTGGGTAGACCCTGATATCCATGCGTGGCCGCTCGAAAGCATCGAAGACCCACCGCCCATGTTCGCCGTAATGGGTGCGGCGACTGAACCCCATTGACTCCAGTGCCTCCGTGAATTGAGCGAAGGTGGGTTCACACGTCGTCAGCGGAGAAGCCTGCGTACCGGGAATCGGATCAAATATCAGATCCACACGCGGGCCGGTATCACCGACCGTTACCCGCTGGAGACTGAATGCCCAGTTGCCCGGCAAGCGTTGACCATAGCCGAACTGATCCTTGCCAATCGCCGTGGTCTGCACGCCGAAGAGGCGGCGTACCGTGTCGGGCGTGATGTCGGTAACCTGGCCGCTTGCCCGAATCAGCGCCAGCATGCGTTGCAGCGCTTGCGTCGTGCTCAGGTCGGCTGGCGCCTGGGACGCGATAGGCGATTTGCCTGCGGAGTCCGGCGTGGCCGCGTCCGCAGGCTGTCCGTACACGCTGCCAAACGGGAGGCAGACACTCAATGCCGCCACGATGATCCACCGCGTGACGAACCTGCTATCGGTGTGCCGGACTGAAAGTTCGGGAGTGCTGCGTCGGGGCGGCGTCATGCTGAATCCTTGTGGCGGGTGATGATGGGTAAAGGAACCGCTTCGCACTCCAGATGGCCAATTAGAGCGGACTGATTCGGGTCATGTGCGAGGAGGCTTCGCACCGGCAGAATCGTGCATGTCTTCAGCCCGCGTGGGAATGAACATCGCCAACGCACCCGATGCGCGCGGTTCTCAGCGTGCCGCGCGAGGGTAGCGGCTGTCGGTCAGGCAGGCGCGTAGCCAGCCCGTGTCTTCCGTGCCCAGTTCGGCTTCGGCATCCAGCTTGGGCAGGGCCGTTGGCGTCAAGGCCGGGCGGCCTGGATGGAGATTCCAGCCGGCGGCCGCCTTGCGCGTCTCATCCACATCCGGACACGGGCTGCCGCCTTCGGAGCCGTCGCCGCACGCCGCAACGGTTTCCAGCCTGCCCTGGACGACGTTGCCGACCAGGCGCGTCTCGTAGTAGCCGCCGCTCGCCCAATCGTCCTGCAGGGTGCAGATCCTGTCCTGGTTCTGATAGCGGCGTTCGCTGAAGCAGCCATAGCTCAGTTGACCGTCGTGAGGCAGGAAGTCGCATCGGGTCTCGAATCCGGCGAACGGGCCACCCGTGAATTGCGTCAGAAAGGTGCGCTGCGCAAGGGCCGTTTCAAGCAGGCGCGGCGCGGCCTTGCCGCGTTCACTCAAGGTCTCGGTGCGCTGGCGGATCGCCTGCAGCAGGCTCGCCCGCAGGGCCTTGGCATTCGGTGCGCCGGGGAAATCGACCGGATCCGCGAAACGCTTGTCACGCGCCGCGAGCCAGCGTTTCTGACTGCGGACCAGCATCGCGCGCAATTCGCTATCGTTGCCCGCCTGCTGCATGACGGCCGTATAGGCTTTGCCCATTTCCGCATCGGCGGCCTTGAGTTTTTCATCGGCACAGATCGTGTGCTCGACGCGGTTGCCGGCCTTCTGGCAGTCGATTGCATGTGCGGAAGCTGCGGTGAAGAGCAGGGCGACACAGGCGACGTGATGGAGGATGGGTTTCATGCTGGTTTCCGTGCCGATTCGGTTGTTCGAAGCCTGGGTGAGGCCGCGCTTCAGGTTTTTGGCGGTCATGGCGATGATCGGGGCGTGCGCTCAACGCACGCCGAGCGAATAGTCCTGACCGTACACCGAGCGAAGTTCGCCCGGCTTGCCCAGGAGCTTGAGCGGGCGATACCTGGCGTTGGACAGGATGCGCGTGGCGCGCGGGTAGAACCCCGGGTCGGATGCCAGGCCCTGCACGTGCGCCATGTCGGCCGGGATGCGTGTGAGGGTATAGCGCGTCAGGTCGCACTGGATCTGGCCGCTGACGATCTCGCAGGCTTGCTTGTCGTAGTCCGCGTTGGGCGGCGTGGGGTACAGCCCGTCGATCACGACGGCTTCGCCCGCCGCGACGCTGAACGAAGCAAACTCGCGCTTGAGCCGGGTCGAGACCGCCAGCCCGTCCACGGACTTCTCCCGGGTGACGGTCTTCCATCCCGCGGGCTCGGTCATTTCCGATACCGTTCTCTTCTCCGTCGCCCAGAATGCGCAGCCGCCGCTCTGGACGAAGACCGACGAGCAGTACGTATCCGTGACCTCACGGTCGCGAAACTGCGCGTTGAACCATTCCTGCGACTGGATGAAGTCGGTGTTCTTCTTGGGCAGCAACGCGATCTGCCCCAGCGGCGAACGCCCCGGCTTCTGCTGGGTGCCGAGCTGCGACATCGCGTTGGCGGTCGTCTCGTAGGTGTTGCCGGCGACCGTGTAGGTACCCGGATTGACGATGTAGACGAAGTACTGCGCGTTGCCCGCCACGAAGGTCGAGACATAGCCGTGCAGCCCCACCTCGTTGAAGGGTTCGTCCGGCCCCACGCGTATCACGTCACGGGCGTTGGCCTTGTTTTGCCAGATGGTGGTGGCGGTCACGTCGGTACGGAATGCCCATTTCTTCTCGTTGACGGCTTCGTCGCCGGTGTACTTTCTGTCGAGGTTGATGGCGGGCACGATCACGAGGGACTTGCCGGCCACCACGGCGCGGTTGATCAGCCAGTCGATGCCGGCGTGCCAGCGTTCCAGCTTGCGCTCGCGGGGCAGCGCCGGCGGCTCTTTCGATTCGCCCGGCGGCGCCGCGGTGGCGGCCGCGACGAGCGAGCAGATTTCCTTGCGCAGCGTGTCGTCGTCCATCTCCTGCTTCGGGTTGAGTCGGGCGACGACGGAGATCACGCCCAGCGACTCCTCCAGCATGAAGCGGATCGGGAACGCGCGCTTCTCGCCCTGGTCCGGAAGCGGCTGGACGAGCGTGACTTCGGTCAGCGTGCCGTGCCGTTCGTTCGACGTCACGCTCAGGTTTGCCGCGGTGGCCGCTTGTGTCAGCCGGGCGGCCGCGTCCGCCGGGTTCAGCGCCTTGATCGGCAACCAGGTGGTGTAGTGGCGGCCGGTGACGCCATCCAGCGCGGGGCGGAAGTTGTACGTGCAGGTGGTAAAGGCGGGCGCGCCCGGAAAGGCGTCGCCGGACGACGCGGGCGCCGTGGCGGCCACGCCGGTGCTGGCTGCGCTGCGGCTCATGTCGACGCGGCCGAGCATGCCGCACATGCCGCCCCGGATGGCTTCGGGTGCTGCCTGCATGCCCGCGGGCAACGTCGTCGCCACGGAAAGGGTTTTCAAGTCCTGATTGGCCTTCAGCGTGATGGCGAATCCGCGGGCGCGGTCACTTTGCTGTTGCTGGATCGTCAGCTGGCCGGTCGAACCGGTGTAGTGCTCGTCGCCGATCAGGAAGCCGTCGCCCGCGGCGATCTGCTTGAGTTGCGCGATGGCGTTGCGTGCATCCAGGCCCGGCACCGTGGCGAACGTCGAGAAGCGTGTGCCGGCACCGGTGTCGGCTTCACGCTTGAAATTGTCCTCGCAGCCGGCCGCCGCCGCCGCGTGGTGCCAGCCGAGACCCAGCATGAGCCCAAGGAAGGTCAGGCGCAGGCGTGTGGAATTCATGATGGTGCTTCCCCCGTGTAGTGATGGCGTCAAGCCGATGTCTTCCATTCGATCAGCAGTCCGGATGGGCGGTGATGCGCCCGAAACTCGCCGCGTCGGCCGCCTTTGCGGCGCCAGGCAGGCGCCGGCATGCACGGCTCGTGCGGATGCCCTTGCGCCGAAGCGCGCCTGCTCAGGCGTCGGCGCGCTTGCACTTCATGCTCGCGATACGTTGATCCGGCCGGGTGCGGTAGAACACGAAGTTCGTCGCCCCCGGGCCCTGATTGCCGCCCTCTTCATCGACGTAGGTTTCCGCAAACACCGGCACGGCGGCGTTGGCGATGCTGACCCGGAAGAACACGTTGTTTTGTGTGTTCGGCGCGGTGGTGCCGTAGTCGAGCGCGCATCGGCCGGCGATGCGCTTGACCGTGGCGCGGCGGCCGAGCTGGCGCAGCAGGATGTCCTGCGTGTCGTCGCTCGGGTAGAACTTGCGCAGCGCGATCGACAGGACGGTGGTCGCGTTGCCGTTGAGGACGACGCCGACGTGGCCTTCGTTGTCCGTTTTGATGCCGGCGTCCTCGCCGACCTTGCCGTCCGGCACATCCACGTCGCCGAAGCCGGTGAGCAGCGTGCTGCCGCTACGGTAGTGCGTGGTCTCGGGGGAATGGCCGTCCGGATTGCCGAGCGGCTTCGCATCGGTCCATTGCACGCCGGGCAGGTTGTCGAACGCCGGCCAGGTTGCCGGCTTCGCCGCGCCGAATACGCCCAGCAGCGTTTGCAGCGGCGATGCAGGGGTCGTTTCCGGCACATGGACGGCCGGCAACGACACCGCGGATGCCGGATCCGCCGTCGGGTTGGCGGGCGGCATGGCGCGCTTGCACGCGCTCAGGCCGATCAGCAGGACGCCGGCGGATAGCGCGCACCAGACGGCGGGCGGGGGGCGCATGGGCAGGCGTTGCATGTGGCGCTCCTGGTTGGCGCGGCGGCCTGGGTAAGGCAGCCGACGACGGGCGATCAGCGGCACTTGACGTCGTAATCCGTGACGGACGGGAAGTCCCTCAACTCGGACACCGCGCGTGGCGCGCAGGCATGCGTTTGTGCGGCGGCCGGCACGGTGAGCGCAAGGCCAGGTAGCCGGCCGGCGCCGACCAGGCCCTTCGTTGCGAACGACGCGAACGACGCGAACGATGCGGCGAGAAGCGGCAGAACGGCGGCACGCGGCATGGCGGAAGATCCGGAGAGATCGGTGGAAGCGGGCGTCAAGGGACGACGCACATAGGTCTGCCTGTCGCCGGCATGTCGGGCGTGTATTAACCGCCGAATAGCACTTTTATGAAACGTGTTCATTTCCCAAATATTAGGATCGGAAAATATATCGAGAAGTAGAAACACGGCGATCGTTGTGCGTGCGCCGATTGCCTCGGTCTTGCTGATCGCGATTCTAGTCAAAGTAGATCGACTAGTATACATTCATCATATCGTTCTTCTCGCGTCGTCAAGCTGTGGACCGGATGCGAAACGGTGCAGGGGCGCCGAGTGTGGCTTGCGCAGGAATTTCACGATGACACGGACAGCCAGTATCGATGAGATCGCCCGTAGCCTGAACGGGTTGGAGCCACCCTGGCTGCCGGCCTATGACATGCGCGCCTATGCAGCAAAGGTGGATTCGGAGTGCGGATATAGCTCGGAAATGATGGTCGCCCTCGAGATCAATACGCGAATGTTCGAGGAAGTCGTTGCGTACGTGCATTTGTGCGGCGCGTTCGCATCGCTGCATCCATCCACGGCGCGGCAGTACGAATGCGTGCGCAACGACTCGGCCGAAATCGACGATGTGCTTGCACACCATGCGACCGGCGCATGTCCTACGTACACGGGGTTGCTGGCGTCGTTCGTCGACCGGGGCGTCGTCGTGCGACGTGCGCCTGGTTGAGGTGCCGCCCCAGTAACGGCTTCGTGCCGCTTTCCTTTCGACTGCGACGCATCGCATTCGCAGTCGCGATCAGGACCCAGCTCAAGATGACCACGCCTTCCGGACACCCTGCCATGCAGACAAGAACCATCAAGCAAGCCACTGCTTTGTTCGCCTGGGTCAACCGGGCGACCGCCGACCGGTCGCGTCGATGCGCGTCGGCTGTTTGCGCGACAGCCGGGCTATTGCTCGCCGCCAGCATGTTTTCCGGGTGTGCGCCGCTGTCGGCGTCCGCGCCGGCCGATCCTCAACAACAGGCTGTCGCGGAGCAGCGGAATGCGAATGCGTTGTATAGCCGGAAGGTGTTGGCATACAAGCCGATGTTCGAGAATCCTGGCGGCTACGGTCGAGAGCAGATACTGGATGCGTACGAGGCAGTCCTCCAGCAGTACTCCGCCGCTGCGATCGTGTATGTCCGCATCATCTATCCCGACGCTCGACAGACGCTTCCACCTTCGCTGCAGCCATTGCCGGCGCCGTCGGGGCCGGTCACGCTGGCGGTCGTCAATCGCGACTACGAACACGTGCTCGGCATGAGCGCTGCGTTGTGGGAGATGGATATGGCGGCGAACTTTGGCCGGCCGTCGAAATTGCCGATACCGAAATACAACGGCCCGGTGCTGATCATGCCGCCGTTGCCGCCGTTTCCACCGCTGCAGGATGTTCGCGATCCGAAGTTCGCCCGGCTTGTGACGATGACGAAGAAAGTGGACGACGCGCAGAAGGCGGATCTGGCACGAGAGCACGCCGCGATCGAGCAACAGTATGCGGAGCAGGCCGCGTGGCGGGCACGACACCCCATGGGGCAGTATGACCACCTCGACCCGAGGACCGGGCTGCCGTACGCGCCCCCGCCCCAGGAGACGCAGCGATGGTGCATGATGGGCGGCGGCCGGGTGCCTTGCTGAAACCGCTGCGCGCAGCGGCAATGGTGGCATCCGTTTCCGACGTGGGGCCGTCTGCTTCAAAACCCGTGCTCGTGTCGGCCTGCGTGACGCTGTTCGCGGGCAGCGTATCGGTCGCGCATCCTGGTCAACCGGTATCCGGCAGCGGGCACACGTGCCCGACAGGCTGAAGGGAACGGTGCGGGCGGCGGTGCTAAGATGCCCGCCCTGTAGTCAGGAGATGCATGAATGCGCGCGAGCAAACGCCAGCAGGTGGTCGACAAGGCAGGTGAGTTGTTTTCCCTCCATGGCTTTCATCCGGTCGGCATCGACCGGATCATCGCCGAAGCGGACGTTGCCCGCATGACGCTCTACCATCACTTCGCCGGCAAGGACGATCTGATCAAGGCCGTGCTGGAGCAGCGCTACACCTTCATCATGGAGAGCATCGCCGCGAAGCTCGACCCCATGCCGCACGCCGCTGCGCGCCTGAAGGGGATTTTCGACTGGTACGGCACCTGGTTCAGCAGCCCGGCGTTCGCGGGCTGCCTGTTCGAGCGTGCGCTGGCCGAGTTCGGCGCGACCTGCCCCAAGGTGACCGACGTGGCGGTGCGCTATCGCGACGACTTGCTGGCCCTCATGGAGCAACTGCTCGCCGAGATCGTTCCGCGTCGCCGGGCACGTCAGCTGGCAGGCGTGTACGTGATGTTACTGAGCGGGGCGACCGCGGATGCGCGTGCGATCGGGGATTCGCAGGCTGCCGCAAGGGCCTGGCAGGCGGCGGAGATGTTGCTGAACGAGTCCAGGGTCGCAGCGGAAAGCACGCGTAAAGCCCGTAGCCGTCGTGCTTGATCGTTGGGGCCCCCGTTTAGCCTTGGCACAACGTCGGCCGTAGCGAGTACGAATACGGGCCGACGCTGTCAAGCATGCGGCGAATGCGGTGCCAGGTACGCCCGGCATCCATGCCGATCGGTTCCTCAAGAACGCGCCGTGATTTCTTCACTGTGTTTTACCGAAGGCAAGAAGGTAAACGCGCGCCGCGGCCGCCTCATCGATTGAGCACGGAACTGGCCAGCGTTGCCGCGAACGTCAGCAACACCAGCGACGAGCACCGCAGCACGATGGAAGCCAGTCGACCTTCCGAGCGGTTCATGACCAGCAGCCGCCCCGACCGGGACCATATCAGTCCGATCGGAATCAGGGTGATCAGAAATACACCGGTCGACATCAGGAAAATGTCGAGCGACCTGAACGCCGCCTCCGGAAAAATGGCGCTTGAAAACAACAAGGCCTTGGGGTTCATCAAGGTCGCAACGAAAAGTGCTCGGAACCCCAGCGGCGGCGAGTCGGTGGCGTCAAAGTCGGCGCCTTTGAACCACATGTTCACGGCGAGGTAGAAGATGAACGTGGCGCTGAGCAACTTGACGCAACTGACGATCCACGGATATTGCGTCGCCAACGACCACAGAAAGAATCCCCATACGGTGATGGCTATCACATAGCCTGACGCCTCCGCCGCGACCAGCCGGCACGCCCCACGCAGATTCAGCTTGAGCCCGGCAGACAGCAGCAGCGTGTTGGTCGGCCCGGGGACCAGCAGCACAAGGGCCGCGTAGAACGACATTTTCAGCATGGGACTCAATGTCAACATGGGCTAACCTCGTTTTTCCAACGATGGGCTCGGTGCAAGTGTCGATGACTGGCGACGCGTGAATCTGCATGGGTTGCCGGAAGGCGACCCCGGCAGGGCTGCGCCGGTAACGTAGAAAGTGGCAGGCAAGGCGACGGTGTCGCGCCCATCATTGTCAGGGTCAAGTCGCTTCCCGGCATACCTGCCGGATAATCATAAGTCGCGAAAAGTGTCACTGACAACGCTTGTTCCTCGCGTTTGGTATTCCGAAACTCCGCGAGCGATTGCTTCGTCCGCTCATCATCGTATATGAATCCTGGACATGATTTATCCGGTTCGAAATTAATATCTGCGAACCTGGAATTGTCGTTGTTATTGGTCCGTAAATTTGAAGGTTCCAGGTCGAACTTACCGCGATAAATATATTCACGTATCAATGACGTAATTTTTGCGTGGTCGTGTTCGAGAATGTAATGTCGGCCACCGATGCGTCTGGCAAGGCAGTGCGAAAAATAGGGATAATTTAATGACAATGCACGAATCATTGAATTGATGACAAATATAGTATTCAGTGTGACGCGCTTTTCATGTTGGCGTGCGTCGTATTCAGTATTTGGATCGCGCAATGAAATATTGAATAAGGCAAATAAAAATACTGTCAAATATGCCAGTTTAATTTAATTAATCGACGGCCTATTCTAAATGCGGATCAATTGAGCACCATCGCAGAAGTCCATTCGGGTTTTAAATCCTATGGGAAGCGCGTCATGAGCAATCCGATCAAGCATATCGTCATCGTGGGCGGCGGCACCGCGGGCTGGATGTCGGCCTCGTACCTCGTCCGGGCACTCCAGCAGCAGGCGAGCATTACGCTCATCGAGTCCGAGGCGATTCCCCGGATCGGCGTGGGCGAGGCGACCATCCCCAATTTGCAGAAGGTATTCTTCGACTTCCTCGGGATACCGGAGCGGGAGTGGATGCCCCAGGTGAACGGCGCGTTCAAGTCCGCCATCAAGTTCGTGAACTGGCGGAAGTCGCCCGACCGCTCGCGCGACGACCACTTCTACCATTTGTTCGGCAGCGTGCCGAACTGCGACGGCGTGCCGCTGACCCATTACTGGCTGCGCAAGCGCGAGCAGGGCTTCCAGCAGCCGATGGCGTACGCGTGCTACCCGCAGCCCGAGGCGCTCGACGCCAAGCTGGCGCCGTGCCTGCTCGACGGCACCCGCCAGATGCCCCACGCGTGGCACTTCGACGCGCACCTGGTGGCCGATTTCCTGAAGCGCTGGGCCGTCGGGCGCGGGGTGAAGCGCGTGGTCGACGAGGTCGTGGAGGTTCACCTGAACGAGCGCGGCGATATCACCAGCCTGTCCACCAAGGAGGGTCGAACGCTGGAGGCGGACCTGTTCATCGACTGCTCCGGCATGCGGGGGCTCCTGATCAACCAGGCGCTGAAAGAGCCCTTCATCGACATGTCCGACTACCTGCTGTGCGACAGCGCGGTCGCCAGCGCGGTGCCCAACGACGATGCGCGCGTGGGGATCGAGCCGTACACCTCCGCGATCGCGATGAACTCGGGGTGGACCTGGAAGATTCCGATGCTGGGCCGGTTCGGCAGCGGCTACGTGTTCTCGAGCAAGTTCACGTCGCGCGACCAGGCCACCGCCGACTTCCTCAACCTCTGGGGCCTCTCGGACCAGCAGCCGCTCAACCAGATCAAGTTCCGGGTCGGGCGCAACGGGCGGGCGTGGGTCAACAACTGCGTCGCGATCGGGCTGTCGTCGTGCTTTCTGGAGCCGCTGGAATCGACGGGGATCTACTTCATCTATGCGGCGCTTTACCAGCTCGTGAAGCACTTCCCCGACACCGGGTTCGATCCGCGGTTGAGAGACGCGTTCAACGCCGAGATCGTCTACATGTTCGACGACTGCCGGGATTTCGTCCAGGCGCACTATTTCACCGCGTCGCGCGACGACACACCATTCTGGCTCGCGAACCGGCACGACCTGCGGCTCTCGGACGCCATCAAGGACAAGGTCGAACGCTACAAGGCGGGGCTGCCGCTGACCACCACGTCGTTCGACGACGCCACGTACTACGAAACGTTCGACTACGAATTCAAGAACTTCTGGCTGAACGGCAACTACTACTGCATCTTTGCCGGCCTGGGGCTGCTGCCCGACCGGTCGCTGCCGCTCTTGCAGCACCGGCCGGCGTCGGTCGACAAGGCCGACGCGATGTTCGCCCGCATCCGGCGCGAGGCCGAGCGTCTGCGGGCCAGCCTGCCGACGAACTACGACTACCTGCGGTCGCTGCGTGACGGCGACGCAGGGCGGGCGCGCAGCCGGCCCGGGCCGGTCGCGGCGCCGGAGACCTTGTAGTGGAGCGCGTCCTGGGCCGGGCACGCGCATTCGCGGCCACGCACGCCGCGGTGGCGGCCTGCGATCCGCTGCGCGCGCGGGCGCTCGTGCTGCAGCTGCCGGCCCTGAATCGCAAGAACGACGTGCCCGGCATCGTCGGCCTGTTGCGCGAGTTCCTCCCGGCGCGCGGCGTGCCGTCCGGCTGGGGCTTCGTCGAAGCCGCCGCCGCGATGCGGGACATCGGGTTCTTCCTGGGGTCGCTGAAGCGGCACGGACACGAGCCCGTGGACGCGGTGCCCGGGCTCGAACCGGTGCTGCTCGACCTCGCGCGTGTGACCGACCTGCCGCCGCGCGAGACGCTCCTGCATGTGACGGTCTGGAACCCCGCGACGGCCGACGCGCAGCGGAGCTACACCGGGCTCGGCGACGAAGCGCACCTGCTCGAGAGCGTGCGCATCTCGATGGCGTCCCTCGAGGCGGCCATCGCGTTGACCGTCGAGCTGTCCGACGTGCCGCTGCGCTCGCCCGCGTTCGAGGAAGGGTGCGTCGAGCTGGCGGCCCATCTTCAGAAAATGGTCGAATCGATCGTCTACGCGTACCGCTTCATCTCGCCGCAAGTCTTCTACGACGAGCTTCGCCCGTTCTACGAACCGATTCGGGTCGGGGGCCAAAGCTACCTCGGCCCCGGCGCCGTGGAAATGCCCCTCTTCGTGCTGGAGCACGTCCTGTGGGGCTCGCAATCGGAGCACCCGGCCTATCGGGAATTCAAGGAGACGTACCTGCCCTATGTGCTTCCCGCGTTCCGGGCGGTCTACGCCCGGTTCGCCGGCCGGCAGGCGCTCGTCGACCGCGTGCTCGGCGAGGCGCAAGCGGCCCGCGTGCGGGGCGAGCCCGTCGAGGCAGGGCTGGCGGCCCTCGAGCGGATCTTCGAGATCCTGCTGCACTTCCGCGCGCCTCACCTCAAATTGGCGGAGCGGACCTACGCAGCCGGGCAAACCGGCCCGACGATCGGTAGCGGCGGGTACGCGCCCAGCATGCTCGGCGATCTGCTCATGCTCACGCGCGACGCGCGGTCCCGCCTCCACGCCGCGCTCGCCGAGCCCTGATACCTGACGCCTGACGTGCTTGGCCATGTGTTCCATCTCACCCGGAGAGCTTGCCCCCATGACTCAGAAGAGCACTGCAAACGAGCGCGATAACCATCATTTCGACGTGATCATCCTCGGTTCGGGCATGTCCGGCACCCAGATGGGGGCCATCCTGGCCAAACAAAAGTTTCGTGTCCTGATCATCGAGGAGTCGTCGCATCCGCGGTTCACGATCGGCGAATCGTCGATCCCCGAGACGTCCCTGATGAACCGCATCATCGCCGATCGCTACGGCATTCCGGAGCTGGACCACATCACGTCGTTCTATGCGACGCAGCGTTACGTCGCGTCGAGCACGGGCATCAAGCGCAACTTCGGCTTCGTGTTCCACAAGCCCGGCGAGGAGCACGATCCGAAGGAGTTCACGCAGTGCGTCATTCCCGAGCTGCCGTGGGGGCCGGAGAGCCATTATTACCGGCAGGACGTCGACGCCTATCTGTTGCAAGCCGCCATCAAGTACGGCTGCACGGTTCGCCAGAAGACGAGCGTGACCGACTACCACGCGGACAAGGACGGCGTCGCGGTGTCCACCGCGCAGGGCGAGCGGTTCACGGGCCGGTACATGATCGACTGCGGGGGGCCCCGCGCGCCGCTCGCGACCAAGTTCAACCTCCGCGAGGAGCCGTGCCGCTTCAAGACGCACTCGCGCAGCCTCTACACGCACATGCTCGGGGTCAAGCCGTTCGACGACATCTTCAAGGTCAAGGGGCAGCGCTGGCGCTGGCACGAGGGGACCTTGCACCACATGTTCGAGGGCGGCTGGCTCTGGGTGATTCCGTTCAACAATCACGCGCGGTCGACCAACAACCTGGTGAGCGTCGGCCTGCAGCTCGACCCGCGCATCTACCCGAAAACGGATATCCCCGCGCAGCAGGAGTTCGATGAATTCCTCGCGCGGTTCCCGAGCATCGCGGCGCAGTTCCGCGATGCGGTGCCGGTGCGCGACTGGGTCAAGACCGACCGCCTGCAGTTCTCGTCGCGCGCGTGCGTCGGCGACCGCTACTGCCTGATGCTGCATGCGAACGGGTTCATCGACCCGCTCTTCTCCCGGGGGCTCGAGAATACCGCGGTGACCATTCACGCGCTCGCGGCGCGCCTCATCAAGGCGCTGCGCGACGACGACTTCTCCCCCGAGCGCTTCGAGTACATCGAGCGCCTGCAGCAGAAGCTGCTGGACCACAACGACGACTTCGTCAGCTGCTGTTACACGGCGTTCTCGGACTTCCGTCTGTGGGACGCGTTCCACCGGCTGTGGGCGGTCGGCACGATCCTCGGGCAGTTCCGGCTCGTGCAGGCCCACGCGAGGTTTCGCGCCTCGCGCAACGAGCGCGACCTCGATCACCTCGACGACAACGCGCCGTATCTCGGCTTCCTGTGCGCGGACATGGAGGGGTACTACCAGTTGTTCAATGACGCCAAGGCCGAGGTCGAAGCCGTGAGCGCCGGGCGCAAGACGGCCGGGGAGGCCGCCGCGCGGATTCACGTCCTCATCAACGAACGGGAATTCGCGAAGCCGATGTTCGGCTTCGGGTACTGCATCACCGGGGCCAGGCCGCAGCTCAACAACTCGAAGTACAGCCTGCTGCCGGCGATGAAGCTGCTGCACTGGACGCAGACGAGCGCGCCGGCCGAGGTGAAAAAGTACTTCGACTACAACCCGATGTTCGCGCTGCTCAGGGCGTACGTCACCACCCGCATCGGCCTGGCGCTGAAGTAGCCGGCCGACACTGCCACGACAACATGGACGACGTTCAATATCAATTGCATCCAGCGGATGCCCGGGAGCAACCGTCGGGGGCATACGACGCGACCACGCGCGTGGCCGCGAGCTGGTACGTCGCGATGCGTTCGGACGCCCTCAAGGACAAGCCGCTGGAACTGACGCTCTTCGGCCGGCCGTGCGTGGCGTGGCGCGGCGCGACGGGGCGGGCCGTGGTGATGGACCGCCATTGCTCGCACCTCGGCGCGAACCTGGCCGACGGGCAGGTCAGGGACGGGTGCATCCAGTGCCCGTTTCACCACTGGCGGTACGACGAGCAGGGCCAGTGCGTTCACATTCCCGGCCACAGTACGGAGGTGCGCCGGCTGGAGCCCGTTCCTCGCGGGGCGCGCCAGCCGACGTTCGTCACCGCCGAGCGATACGGCTACGTGTGGGTCTGGTACGGCGCGCCGCAGCCGCTGCACCCGCTGCCCGACATCGCCGCGGCCGACGTCGACAACGGCGACTTCATGCACCTGCACTTCGCGTTCGAGACGACGACGGCGGTCCTGCGGATCGTCGAGAACTTCTACGACGCGCAGCACGCGCACCCGGTCCACGCGCTGCCGATCTCGGCCTTCGAGCTCAAGCTCTGCGACGACTGGCGCCCGTGGCCGGAGGTCGAGCCGCTGGCCCGGGCGGGCGCGTGGTTCGGCGCCGGGATCGACTTCACCGTGAACCGCTACTTCGGGCCCCTCGGCATGCTGTCGCGCGCGCTCGGCCTGAACATGTCGCAGATGAACCTGCACTTCGACGGCTACCCCGGCGGGTGCGTCATGACCGTCGCGCTGGACGGAGACGCCAAATACAAGCTGCTCCAGTGTGTGACGCCGGTGAGCGACGGCAAGAACGTCATGCACATGCTCATCTCGATCAGGAAGGCGGGCGGCCCCCTGCGCCGCGCGATCGACTACGTGCTGTTCGGGCTGCAGACCAGGCAGGCCGCGGGGTACGACGTCAAGATCTGGAACGCGATGAAGCCGGACGGCGGCGGCGCGTACAGCAAGTACGACAAGCTCGTGCTCAAGTACCGCGCGTTCTACCGGGGCTGGGTCGACCGCGTCGCCGCCAGCGAGCGGCAACACGCGAATCGGCGGCCCTAGTCGATGCCGGCTCCGATCGGCGAGCCGGCATCGGCGACGCATCAATACGTGAGACCGAATCCGAACGGATACAACGGATGCGCGGTATCGTGCGGCACGTCTTCCCGCTGCGCCGCGACCTCCGCCATCGACGACGGCAGCTCGAACGGCAGCTTCCCTTGCGGTTGACCTTTACCGGTCAGCACGTCGAACAGCGCGGCATCGGTCACGCCGAAATTGGCGAGGATCGCGGTGGCCTTGTCCTGCACGTTGGTCAGGATGGCCGGGCGATCCATGTACACCGAGACGATCGACTTCGGCGCAAGCGCGGCCTGCTTGATGGCTTCGTAGTCCGCACTGCCGTCGACGAACGCGAGACTGCCCTCATGCTGCATCGAGCCGAACATATAGTTCGGGTGCAGCGTCTGATAGGGCGTGCTCACGCGGAGAATCGCGACGTCGGCGGCTTGCGGCGTATCGACGACCTGATAGCCGTATTGCCGTGCGACGGCGGGATCGATGCCGTACAGCCAGACTTTCTTGCCCGCTGCCGCCATCGGCAGCAGCTTGCCGTTGTTCTGCAGCAGCACCATCGAGCGGCGCTGCGCATCGAGCGCCTGGGCCTGGAAGTCGGCATTTCCGACGATCTTGCCGGCCGCGTCCGCATCGACATACGGATGGTCGAACAGGCCCTGCTGGAATTTCTGCAGCAGGACGCGATAGGCCGACTCCGACAAGCGCGCTTCCGACAACTGCCCGCGGTTGACGGCGTCGATGAGGTCGCTCGGATCGTCGTCGCCGCCGAACTGGTCGATGCCGGCGTTGACCGCACGCGCGAAACGCTGCACGCGGGTCGCGCCCTCCATCCCCCAGGGCATGCCCAGTCCGACGAACGACGGCGCGCCCGACGACACGCCGTTGATGCAGTTCGCGTCGCAGTCGTCGGCGATCAGCCAGTCGGACAGGATCACGCCCTTGAAGCCGTATTTTCCGCGCAGCAGGTCGGTCAGCAACGCCTTGTCGTAAGCGCCGCCGACGGGCTCCAGCGTGATGCCGTCGACCGTCACCGTCATGTCCGGTTCGGAATAGGTCGGCATGACCGAGCCGACGTTGGCGGCGAATGCGCCTTCGAACGGCTTCAGGTGATAGGCGAAATTGTTGCCCGGATAGGTCGCATAGCGGCCGTAGTAGTTGTGGCTGTCGAAGCCGAGTTTCTGCGCGCCGTATCCGGCCCAGTGCTTGACGACGGCGATGACGCTATTCGCCTGGATGCCGTTGGTGCCGCCCTGGAAGCCTTCGATATAGGCCTGGACCTGCGTGCGGGCGAGATCGGCGTCCTCGCCGAACGTGCCGTTGATGCGGGCCCAGCGCGGCTCGGTCGCGAGATCGGCTTGCGGCGAAAGCGCTTCGGTGATGCCGACGGCGCGATACTCCTGGCGCGCGATATCGCCGAAGTTTCGCGTGAGCGCCGCGTCTCCCATCGCGGCGAAGCCGAGCGTTTCCGGCCATTGCGAGAAACCGCTGCTGCCTGCGCTGGCGCCGAGCGTGTACTGGAAATGATTGCGCGGGTCGGAGCTGATCGTCACCGGGATGCCGAGCCGCGACTGCTCGGCCAGCGTCTGGATCTGGTTGGCCTGGACGGCCATGGTGTGCGCATCGGCACTCATGCGCGTGATGTAGGTGTTGACGCCCCGCTGATCGATGAGCGTCTTGAGCGCGGCCAGGTCGTAAGCGGAGCCGGTGCCCGCGCCGGTCGTGTCGTTCAGCACCGGTGCGGTGCCGTGCATCATCAGGCCGGCTTTCTCGGCCAGCGTGAGACGGCCGACCAGGTCCCGTGCACGCACTTCTGCGCTCAGCCGCCAGTCTTCGTAGGGTTCGAGCTGGCCGCTCTTGTCCATGTCCTTGAATTTGAGGCCGTCCTGGGTGATCAGGTTCAGCGTCGTGTAGCCGAAGTCCTGCTGCGTGACCGGCGTGGACGAGGAATCGACGCCGCCGCAGGCAAACAGCCCCAGGGTGAGCGCGGTGCCCGACGCGGCCCATGCCGAGCGGTGGATGGCTGATCTCGTGATGCGTTGCATGCTTGTCTCCTGAATCGGATTTTTTTGGCGCGGCCGTGATGCATGACGCAGGGCCGCCGGCCACTTTACCGAGCTGTTTCAGGAGACGTTTTGCCGCCGGGTGCAGTTTTTGCCCCGCCGGGGCGCGATGTGTCAGGCGGCGGGGGGCGTCGAGGGTTCGGGGCGGGCAGGCGCGCCGCCCGACGCGCCCTTGCGTTCGTCCGCGATCCAGCCGCCGAACAGCTGGATCTTCTGCTGCTGTTCGGCACCGTCCGGATACACGAAGTAGTAGCCCATCCCCGTCGGCAACGAGAGGTCGAACGGCATCACCAGCCGGTGCGCCGCCACGCTTTCGTCCGCGAGCGTCCGGTCGCCGATCGCGACGCCGTAGCCGTCGATCGCCGCGTGGGTCGCGAGATCCAGCGTTTCGAAGCTCAAGCCGCGCGTCGAGTCGACGTGCGGCGCGCCCGCATGGTCGAGCCACCGCTTCCAGTCGCGATGATCGCGGGTCGGATGCAGCAACGTGTGACCGGCCAGGTCGTCGACACTCGCGAGCGGCTGCCGCGCCGGCAGGCTCGGCGCACAGACCGGCGTGAGCCGTTCGTCGAACAACGGGATCGCATGCATGTCGGGGCCGGCGCCGGCTGCATAGATCACCGCGGCGTCGAACGGCTCCATGCGGAAGTCGACCTGATGATCCCAGGTGGTGGTGATCTGCACCTGCAGTTCGGGATGCTCGGCCTGGAACCGCATGATGCGCGGCAGCATCCACTGCATCATGCAGGTCGGCACCTTCAGTGCGAGTTCCGTCCGCCGGCGCGACAGGCGCATCGACACCTCCTCGATGCGCGCGAAGCTTTCGCGCACGGTCGGCAACAGGAGTTCGCCTTCGGCCGTCAGCGTCAGCCCCTTGGGCGTGCGCTTGAACAGCGCGAACTGATAGAAGCTCTCGAGCGCGAGGATCTGCCGGCTCACGGCCCCCTGGGTCAGACACAGGTGCTCGGCGGCACGCGTGAAGCTGCCGTGACGGGCAACGATGTCGAACACCTGCAGCGCGTTGAGGGAGGGAAGTCGTTTCATCGGAAGAGTCGGGGGTGGAACGGGCGCGCGGCGGCGCGCCACGGTATCGCTCAGTGCAGGATCTTCGCGAGGAAGTCCTTCGCGCGTTCCGATTTCGGATTCGAGAAGAAATCGTCCTTGCGGTCGTCCTCGACGATCGCCCCCTGGTCCATGAAGATCACGCGATGGGCGACCTTCTTCGCGAAGCCCATCTCGTGCGTGACGACCATCATCGTCATCCCTTCCTGCGCGAGTTCGACCATCACGTCGAGCACCTCGTTGATCATCTCGGGGTCGAGCGCGGACGTCGGCTCGTCGAACAGCATCGCGACCGGGTCCATCGACAACGCACGCGCGATCGCGACACGCTGCTGCTGGCCGCCCGACAGCTGGCCCGGGAACTTGTGCGCGTGCGCCTTCAGGCCGACGCGCTCGAGCAGCTTCAGGCCCTTCTCGTTCGCCTCGTCCTTGCCGCGGCCGAGCACCTTGACCTGCGCGAGCGTCAGGTTCTCGGTGATCGACAGGTGCGGGAACAGCTCGAAATGCTGAAACACCATCCCGACCTTCGCGCGTAGCTTCGACAGGTTCGTCTTCCTGTCGCCGACCGACTGGCCGTTCACGAGGATCCCGCCCTGCTGGAACGGCTCGAGGCCGTTCACGGTCTTGATCAGCGTGGATTTGCCCGAGCCCGACGGGCCGCACACGACGACCACTTCGCCTGTCCTGACCTCGGTCGTGCAGTCGGTGAGAACCTGAAACGGGCCGTACCACTTCGAAACGTTGCTGATGGAAATCATGGAAGTTCCTGGATCGTAATGAAGCGCGCGCGGCGCCGGTTCAGCGTGCCTTCGCGACGCGATAGCGACCTTCGAGCACGCGGGCATACCACGTCAGCGGGAAGCACATCGCGAAGTAGAGCAGCGCGACCATCGCGTAGATCGGAAACGGCTTGAATACCGCGTTGGTGATGATGTTGCCCGTCTTGGTCAGTTCGGTCAGCCCGATGATCGACGTCAGCGCGGTGCTCTTGACAGCCTGCACGAGGAAGCCGACGGTCGGCGGCAGCGCGATCTTCCACGCCTGCGGCCACACCACGTAGCGCAGTTGCTGGGTCCACGTCATGCCGAGGCTGGCCGCCGCGTGCCACTGGCCGCGCGGCACCGCGTCGACGCAGCCGCGCCAGATGTCGGTCAGGTACGCGCTGGCGTTCAGCGTCAGCACGACCGACGCGGCCACCCACGGCGTCACGTCGATGCCGACGAGCGGCAGCCCGAAGAAGCCGAGGAACAGCTGCATCAGCAACGGCGTGCCCTGGAACACCTCGACGTACAGGATCACGAAACGACGCAGCGCGGCCGACGCCGAGACGCGCATCGCCAGCAGCGCGAACCCGGCGACGCCGCCGCCGACGAACGTGATCAGCGACAGCAGCAGGGTCCAGCGCGCGGCGAGCAGGAGGTTCCATGCGATGTCCTGGAAGGTGAATTCGATCATCGTGCACGCTCCGTCGACAGGCGGGTTTGAGGGGAACGGGCCCGCCATGCGAGGCGGGCAAGACAGCCGCGCCGAGGCGCGGCCGCCGCGCCGCGCTGCATGCGGCCCGAGAACAGGCGCCGGCCGACACGATTGAGCAGCATGCGCAGCGCGATCGACAGCAGCAGGTAGATCGCGGTCACGACGATGTAGATCTCGAACGCACGGAAGTTACGCGACTGGATGAAGTTCGCCGCGTAGGTCAGGTCGGGCACCGAGATCTGCGAGACGACCGCCGAGCCGAGCATCACGATCAGCACCTGCCCGAGCAGCGCCGGGTACACGTTCGCGAGCGCCTGCGGCAGCACGACGTGACCGAACACCTGGCGGCCGTGCAGCCCGAGCGCGCGCGCCGCCTGCACCTGCCCGTGCGGCACCGATTCGATGCCGGCGCGCAGGATCTCGACCGCGTACGCGCCGAGGTTGACCGTCATCGCCAGCACGGCCGCCTGTACTTCGTCGATGTGCACGCCGATCCCGGGCAGCCCGAAGAAGATGAAGAACAGCTGGACCAGGAACGGCGTATTGCGGATCAGCTCGACATAGGCCGCGACGAGCGTGCGTGCCCAGCGCGGGCCGGCGAGCGCGACCCACGCGCCGGTGGTGCCGATCAGGCCGCCCAGCACGGTGGCGGCCGCGGTGAGGCCGAGCGTCACGCCGATGCCGCGCGCGAGCAGGCCGGCGTACAGGCCGAAATCGCTGAAGTCGAACACGTAAGTCATCGCGATGCCTTTCGTCGTGAATGCGGGGCGGGGGCGGCGCGCATCACAGGTCGGCCGGCAGGGCCGCGTGCAGCCACTTCTGCGACAACGCATTCAGCGTGCCGCTCTTGCGGGCGCCGGCGATCGCATCGTTGACCTTCTGCATCAGGCGCGGCTCGTTCTTGTTCAGGCCGACGTGATCGGGCGAGCTGAACAGCGAGAACTTCTGCTCCGGATCGATCGACGGATGGCGCGCGATGATCGTCGCGCCGACGTCGTTGCCGACCACGAGCAGTTGCGCCTGCCCCGACAGGAACGCGGCGATCGCGCCGTTCGGGTCGTCGAAGCGCTTGATCGTCGCGCTCGGCGGCGCGACCTTGCTCACGCTGAGATCCTCGAGCGTGCCGCGCGCGACCGCGACCGACTTGCCGGCGAGATCGGCGTTGCCCTTCACGGCCAGCGATTTCGGGCCGAACACCGCGAGGTAGTACGGCGCATACGCATTCGAGAAATCGATCACCTTCGCGCGTTCCGGCGTCTGCCCGACCGACAGCAGCATGTCGGTCTTGCGGTCGGCGAGATAGGCCATCCGGTTGTCGCCGGTGACCTGCACGAGTTCGACTTTCGCGTTGAGTGCGCGGCCGATCAGGTTCGCCATGTCGATGTCGTAGCCTTGCGGCTTCATGTCCGGGCCGATCGAGCCGAACGGCGGGTAGTCCTCGAATACGCCGATGCGCACGACGCCCGATTTCGCGATCGTGTCGAGCGCGTCGGCATGCGCGAGCGGCGCGAACGCGGCAAGGGCCGCGGTGCCGGCGCAGGCGCAGAGGAGGACGGTACGGGCGAGCAGGCGCTGCACGTGACGGGTGGTTTGGGACGTTGCGTTCATGGTGAGATCCTCGTTGCTGGGCTGGACTGCGCGGGAGAAAGGCAGGAAATCAGGCGCCGCGGGCGGCGATGAGCTTGCAGGCATGGGCGGGCAGTTCCGCGAGCACGGGCATGCCGACGTGGAGGTCGGGCGTTTCGCGCGGCGTCGTCGCGGCCGTCAGCGTGAAGCCGCGGCAGTCGATCGTCGCTTCGATCGACGCGCCGACGTCGCGCACGAACGTGATCGTGCCCGCCAGCGTATTCGGCGCCGCGGCCGGCTGGCCCGGGCGCACGCAGACATCCTCGGGACGAATCAGCAGGCGCACGCCATCGGTCGCGCGCGGCGTGTCCGGCATGCGCCGGATCGCGAGACGCTGCCCGCCGGGTAGCACGATGGCGTCGTCGCCGTCGCACGCGACCGGCAGGATGTTGCCGAGGCCGATGAAGTCTGCGACGAATTCGTTGACCGGATCGCGATAGATGTCGAGCGGCCGGCCGACCTGCTGGATCCGGCCTTTGTCCATCACGACGATCTCGTCGGCCATCGTCATCGCTTCGCGCTGGTCGTGCGTGACCATGATCGTCGTGATGCCGAGCCGTTGCTGGAGCAGCCGGATCTCGACCTGCATCGCCTCGCGCAGCTTCGCGTCGAGTGCCGACAGCGGTTCGTCGAGCAGCAGCAGGCGCGGCGACGATGCGATCGCGCGTGCAATCGCGACGCGCTGGCGCTGCCCGCCCGACAACTGCGTGACGAGCCGGTCGGCCATGTGCGGCAGCTGGATCAGCTCGAGCAGCTCGGCCACGCGCCGCGCCTGCGCGGCCTTGTCCGTCTTGCGCAGCCGCAGCGGATACGCGATGTTCTGCGCGACCGTCATGTGCGGAAACAGCGCGAGCGACTGGAACACCATGCCGAAGTCGCGGCGGTTGGCGGGTACGTGCGTGAGGTCGCGGCCGGCGAACGTCAGCGTGCCGGCGGTCGGCGTCTCGAGGCCGGCGATGATCCGCATCAGCGTGGTCTTGCCGCAGCCGGACGGGCCGAGAAAGCAGACGAGCTTGCCGTCCGGCACCGACAGGTCGACGTGATCGACCGCACACGCCTGGTGGAAGCGCTTCGTCACGTTCTGGAGGATGAGCTGGGTCATGAGGGTTCCTTGCACGGGCGAGGGCGGGGCGGTGCGCGCGTCAGAGCGCGACACCCTTGTCGCCGACGAGTTTTTCGAGCATCCAGATCAGCGCGAAGTCGATCGCGACGGTGAACACGGCGAAGCAGAACACGGTCGGGTCGAGCGACGAGACGGTGCGGCTGTAGAGCCAGACCGGCAGCGTCATCGTGTCGATGCTGTACAGGAAGAACGTCACCGTGAATTCGTTGAACGACACGATGAAGGCGAACAGCATCCCGGCGAGGATGCCGGGCCGCATCAGCGGCAGCACGACGTCGACGAGCGCGCGGCGCGGGCTCGCGCCCATCAGGCACGCCGCTTCCTCGAAATCGGGGCCGATCGACGCGACCGACGCCGCGCAGTTCTTCACCGTGAACGGCAGCGTCAGGATCACGTGCGCGACGACGAGCCGCACGATGCCGAGTTCGACCGGCAGCGCGTTGAACACGATCAGCAGCGCGAGGCCGAGCATCACGAGCGGATAGACGATCGGCAACGCGACGAGCTGCTCGACGAGCGTCTTGCCGCGAAAGCGGTAGCGCGACAGCGCGTAAGCCGCGGGTACCGACACCGCGGTCGCGATCAGCATCGTCGCGACCGCGACGACGAGGCTCGTCGTCAGCGCGGCGCCCATCGATTGCGCGCTGCCCGCATCGGACGACACGAACGTCTGCCACGCGGCGCGATACCAGTGCAGGCTGAATTCGCGCGGCGGGAATTCGAGCGTGCCCGATGCGCCGAACGACATCGTGATCATCGTCAGGATCGGCAGCGACGCGAGCAGCAGCACGAGCGTCGCGAGCGCGCCGGTCGCGCGTCCGAGGCGGCCGGGCATCGGCGCACGGAGGAGCAGGGCGTTCATCGGTTCACCTCGCCGGCACGTTGCAGGGTGCGCACGAGGCGCTGCGACACCGCCATCACGACGAGCGTCGCACCCATCAGCACGACGCCGGATGCCGACGCGGCGGGCCAGTTGAGCAGCGGCGCGACCTGGTCGTGCACGAGCACGGCGAGCATCGGCACGCGCCGGCCGCCGAGCAGCAGCGGCACCGCGAACGCGCTGGCGTTGTACGCGAACACGAGCAGCGCACCGGAGACGAGGCCGGGCATCGCGAGCGGCAAGGTCACGTGCCGCAGCGTCTGCCAGCGGCTCGCGCCGAGCGTCGCGGCGGCTTCGTCGTAGGCGCGGGACACCGCGCGCAGCGCGCTCGACAGCGGCAGCACGGCGAGCGGGAACGCGGTCTGGATCAGGCCGAGCAGCACGCCGTGCTCGCGGTACAGCAACTGCAGCGGCCGCCCGATCACGCCGCCGGCCAGCAGCGCGCGGTTGAGCAACCCGGCCGGGCCGAGCATCACGAGCCAGCCATAGCCTTGCAGCAGCAGGTTCACGAGCAGCGGCAACAGCACGCCGGCGAGCAGCAACCGGCGCGCGAGCCGCGATTCGGTGCGCGCCATCGCGAGCGCCACCGGGATCGCCAGCAGCACCGCGCACACCATGCTCTGGAACGCGAGGCGCAGCGTGAGCGACAACGACGTCGTGAAGTACGGGTCGGCGAGGTCGAGGTAGTTCTGCAGTGTGAAGGTCCGCCATTCGTCGCCGGACACGCCGACGCTCATGCGCAATACCGTGACCGTCGCGGCGGCGAGCACCGCGAGGAACGCGAGGATCGGCGCGAGCAGCAGCCAGGGCGGCACGCCGGGCAGCGCGGGCGCATCGGCGCCCGCGCCGGCCGTGCCTGGGGCGGCTGGCGCGGCGTCTCGGGGAGAGGGCAGGGAGGCCATGTCGTTACGCCGAGAAGAGGCCCGTGTAGCGCTTGATCCACGCCGGCTGCACGGCCGCGAGCGCCTTGTCGTCATGCAGCACGGCTTTCTCCGCGATCTGCTGCGGCGACGGCACGAACGCGCGGCTTTCCGCGGGAATCACGGCCTTGCCGTTCACGGGGCCGTTCAGCACGTCGGCCGCCATCCGGCCCTGCACGCCGGCGTCGAGCGAATGATTGATGAACGCGTGGATCAGGTCGAGGTCGCCCGGGTGCGCCTTCGGAATCACGGTGAACATCAGCTGCGTCGCGAAGCCTTCCTTCATCCCGTACGTCACGCCCATCTTGTAGTCGGGCTTGCGGATCTGGTCCGGGAAGAACGCGGGCGAATAGATGCCGCCGAGGTCGAGCGAGCCCGTGCGGAACAGGTCGGCGACCTGGTTCGGGTTTTCGCCGAGGGTCATCACGCGGTCCTTCAGTTGCGCGAGCTTCCGGAATCCCGGATCGATGTTCTGCTGCGACCCGCCGGCCAGCTTCGCCGCGATGATCGCGAGGTCGACCGCTTCGGCCCACTCGGGCGGCGGCAGGAACAGGCGGCCCGCATACTTCGGATCCCACAGCGCCTCGTAGCTCGACGGTGCGCTCTTCACGGTCGCCGTGTTGTAGATCAGCCCGTCCGACCACAGCAGGTAGCCGATGCCGAAGCCGTTCGCGCCGGTGCGGTACTGCGGCGCGACGTCCTTCAGGTTCGGCAGCCGGTTCAGGTCGGGCTTCGCGAGCAGGCCCGCTTCCGCAAGACCGGCCGCGCCGACGCCGGCCAGCGTGATGACGTCGTAGGTCGGCCGCTCGCCCGCGGCCTTGACCTTCGCGACCATCCCCGACGTGCCGTCCGCGCGATCGGCGATCACGCGCGCGCCGGTCTGCTTGCTGAAGCTCTCCGCGATGTTGCGCAGCGCGGCCGCGCCGGTATCGTCGGACCACGTGAGCAGGCGCAGCGTCTTGCCTGCGAAACTGCTCGTCTGTGCCTTCGCAGTACTGATGAATGGCATCGGAAGGGCGGATGCAGCGAGCGCCGTGCCGAGGGTTTTGATCACCTGCCTTCTGCCCGCCTTGAAGTGTTGCATGGCCGTCTCCTGATGAACGATGCCGGGTGGTTCGATGCCGGGCGCCGACTGCGGCGCGGGGTGTGGATGAACTGTAGGGAGGTCAAATTTCCGCAACAAACGAAATATCCGCATGCGCGGCATGACATAAACGCATGGCCCGGAGACCTCAGCCGGCCGGCATCATGACCTGCTTGATCTCCTGAAAGGCGGCGAGCCCGAACGGGCCGAGTTCGCGTCCGATGCTGCTGCGCTTGTAGCCGCCCCATGAGGTTTGCGGATAGATCAGCTGCGGCGTGTTGATCCACACGACGCCCGCCTCGAGCGCGTTGGCCACCCGCCTGGCGCGTGCGGTGTCGCGCGTAACGACGGTGGCGACGAGCCCGTATTCGGTATCGTTGGCGGCCGCGATCGCATCGTCCTCGGCGTCGAATGCGCGGACACACAGCACCGGCCCGAAGATTTCTTCACACCATAGCGGGCTGTCGGCCGGCACGTCGGCGAACAATGCCGGCCGGATGAAATAACCGGGGCCGTCGAGTGTGTTGCCGCCCGCAACGAGCCGCGCGCCGTCGGCCCGGCCCTGCGCGATGTGGCGCTTCACCCGTTCGTATTGCGCGCGATTCGTCAGCGGGCCCATCTGCACGCCGGGGGCGAACGGCGGGCCGACGACGGTCGCGTCGATGCGCCGTGCGACGCGCGCGATCAGTTCATCGGCGAGCGGCGCGGCGACGAGCACGCGCGAGGTCGCCGAACACATCTGCCCGGCGTTGAACAGGCCGCCGCCCGTGACGAGTTCGACCGCGCGATCGAGATCGGCGTCGTCGAACACGATGATCGACGACTTGCCGCCGAGTTCGAGGCCGACGCCCTTGATCGTGTCGGCGGCCGTCTTCATGACCTGCACACCGACGGCGGTGCTGCCGGTGAACGACAGCTTCGCGACGCGCGGATGCGCGCACAGTCGGGCGCCGACGTCGTGGCCGGTGCCCGTCACGACGTTCAGCACGCCGGGCGGCAGCCCCGCTTCGGCGGCGATCGCGACGAGTTCGAGCTCGGGCAGCGGCGTGATCTCGGACGGCTTCAGCACGACGGTGCAGCCGGCCGCGAGCGCGGGCGCGAGCTTCCACGCGGTCGTCACCATCGGGAAATTCCACGGCACGATCAGCGCGGCGACGCCGGCCGGCTCGCGTCGGATCCACGCGCGATGGTCGGCATCGGGCAGCGCGATCTCGGTTTCGCCGTCGGTGTCGAGGCGCTCCGCGAGGCTCGCGTAGTAGTCGAAGGTGGCGATCACGTCCGCGACGTCGATTTCGGCTTCGGCGAACGGCTTGCCATTGTTGAGCGACTGCAGCGTGGCGAGCCGCGTGCGGCGTGCGTCGACGCCGCGCGCGATCGCGCGCAGCAGCGCCGCACGCGTGGCGCCCGTCGTGCGTTTCCAGCCGGCAAACGCGCGTGACGCGGCCTGCACGGCGTGCTCGACATCCGCGTCGCCGCCTGCGCTGACGTTGGCGAGCACGGCTTCCGTCGACGGATCGACGACGGGCAACGTCGCGCCGTCGACGCTCGCCCGCCAGGCTCCGTCGATGAAGTGGCGCGTGTGCAGCGGCGGATCGAACGCGAGAGCGGGTGTCGTGCTCATCGCTGCACCTGTGCGAACCAGGCTGCCTCGTCGATTTCGATCACGGTCGGGATCGCGCGCGCCGCGGCGTCGCGCAGCGCGGCGGCCAGCGCGCCGGGTGTCGCGGCCGTGTGCGCCGCGCAGCCGAAGCCGCGTGCGAGCGCCTGGAAATCGGGCGTATACGGATCGACGCCGACCGGCGTGATGTCGCGCGCCACCATGTATTTGCGGATCTCGCCGTAGCCGCGGTTGTTCCAGACGATCACGATCACCGGCAGCCGCGCCTCGACCGCGCTCGCGAGCTCCGGCAGCGTGAACTGCAGGCCGCCGTCGCCGATCAGGCACACGACCGGGCGCGCGGGCGCGGCGAGCTTGGCGCCGATCGCGGCGGGCAGCCCGTAGCCGAGCGTGCCGTAGCCGGTCGACGAGTTGAACCAGCTGCGCGGCGCCGCTGCATCGTGGGTGAAGTTGCCGACGTAGACGGGGCTCGTCGAATCGCCGGCGATGATCGCGCCGGGCAGCGTGGCGACGATCGTATCGATCAGCCGCGCCTGCGACCGCGCGGCGCCGTCGTGCATCGACGCGATCGCGGCGCGCACGTCGGCCACCCGCGGCGCGCCCCAGTCGGCGTCGGGTGTCGGGGCCGGCGTTTCGTGCAGGCGGGTCGACAGCGCGCCGAGCGCCAGCTGGGCATCGCCGGCGATGGCGATCTCGGCGCGGGCGTTGCGCATCAGCTGTTGTGCGTCGATGTCGATGCGGATCAGCCGGCCGTCGATCGCGAAGCCGCCGTCGAACGTGACGTCGTAATCGGTTTCGCCCAGCTCGGTGCCGACGGCGAGCACCACGTCGGCATCGCGGATCGCCGCACGGGTGGCCGGCAGCGACTGGGTCGAGCCGATCAGCAGCGGGTGGCCGGCCGGCAGCAGCCCCTTCGCGTTGATCGTCAGCGCGACCGGCGCGTGCAGGCGTTCGGCGAGTTCGCGCAATTCCGCCGCCGCGTGGATCGCGCCGCCGCCGGCGAGGATCAGCGGCCGGCGCGCGTGCGCGAGCAGGCCGGCGGCCGCGGCGAGCGCGTTCGCATCCGGCGCGGGCCGCGCCGGCAGCGCGGGCAGGGCGTCGGACAGCGCGGGCGCCGGCATCACGATCACGTCGAGCGGAATCTCGATATGCACGGGCCGCGGCCGCGCGCTGGCGAACACCGCGAAGGCGCGCGCGAGGACCTGCGGCAGGTCGGCCGCGTCGAGCAGCGTGTGCGAGAACGCGGTGAGTCCCGCGAACACGTCGCGCTGGGACGGCAGCTCGTGCAGGCGGCCGTCGCCGCGGCCGAGTTCGCGTCGCGCGTTGACGCTCGAGATCACCAGCATCGGGATCGAATCCGCATAGGCCTGTGCCATCGCGGTCGCGATATTGGTCATCCCCGGCCCGGTGATGATGAAGCAAACGCCCGGTCGGCCCGTGACGCGTGCATAGCCGTCGGCCATGAAGCCGGCCCCCTGTTCGTGGCGCGGCGTCACGTGGCGGATCGACGATGCAGCGAGGCCGCGATAGAGCTCGACGGTATGCACGCCGGGAATGCCGAACACGCATTCGACGCCGTGGCGCTCGAGGAGGTCGACGAGCGCTTCGCCGCAGGTGCGCGGGCGGGGATGGCAGGGCGCTGGCGTGGCCTTGCGGGCCCCGGCGAGGGAGGAAACGGTGGCGGGATGGTTCATGGATCGTGGTGTGCCGATTGGGGAGGGTGAGTGGCCCGTACCGCAAACGAGGGGGCATGGTGCGGATTGTCGGCGTCGATCCGGGGTGCCAACAATCGATTAGTTTTCATGCGCGGCATGAGCGCCGTGCATGGCGGCGTCGAATCGCGGGGCGGGTAATGGACTGCGGGTTTTCACGGCAGCGCGGGTTGCAACGCGCGTCGTACGGACCTCCCGGCGCTGCATGACGGCGTCGACTAGTCTTGCGCGAAACGGGCGCGAAACGGGCGCGAAGCGAAGCGGTGCCCGCCGCTCGGCGCGGGGTGTCGCCCGCCCGATGAGCCACGAGCGGCGGGTGCGCGGATTGATGCAGGCGGACGAGCGGGCACATGGCGCAACCGGCGCAACCGGCGTCTTGCGCGGCGATTCTTCCGACGAGGGCGGCCCCGGGCGCGCCGCGCACGCGATGCCAGTCGGCATGCGAATCGTGTAGTTAACCTGAATATCCGCGGGGCGTGGCGCGTAATATTTTGATGTCGCCCCGTGGCTGGTAGCGGGTTTTACGCGCTGCGCCCGATGCGGTTCCGGGAATCCTCCCGGTGCGCGGTTCCGCCGGGAATGCCAGGCCGTGCTGTCCCGCGCCCGCTATGCCTGAACGGCCACCCGATACCGGGTGGTCTGTCGATAGACGGCGTCCGGATGAAGGATCACGGCGCCGCTCAGGCCGGCCATGTTCACCTGGTTCGGAAAGCCGCCCGCCTCCAGGCACAGCGCCGCGTGTGGCGTGCAACGTGTGCCGCCGCTCACGCGCAGGCCATCGAGATAGTTGCCCGTATAGAGTTGCAGGCCCCGCTGATCGGTCGACACGATCAGCTCGCGGCCGCTTTCCGGATCGTAGACGCGTGCAACGGGCCGGGCCTCGTGCGCGCCGTCGCCCAGGACGAAGCAGTGATCGAAGCCGCGCGCGCGGGCCAGTTGCGCGTTCGGCCAGTCGAGGCGCGCGCCGATCGGCGCGCTGTGCCGGAAATCGAACGCGGTACCCGTCACGTCGGCCGTGCCGGTCGGGATCAGCGCCTCGTCCACTTCAAGGAACGCGTCGGCGTCGATCTGCAGCAGATGGCCGCGCACGTCGCTGCCCGGGCGCCCGTTCAGGTTGAAGTAGCTGTGATTCGTCAGGTTCAGCGGTGTCGGTGCATCGGTCCGCCCCGTATAGTCGATCGTCAGCGTGCCGTCGTCGTCGAGCGTGTAGCGAACCTGCACGGTCACGTTGCCCGGAAAGCCTGCGTCGCCTTCCGGCGAATCGAGTCGAAGCGTCAGCCCGCCGCAGTCGTCGATCACGTCCCAGCGCGCGCGATGAAAGCCGTTCGCGCCGCCGTGCAGCAGGTTGCCGTTCTCGTTGCGGTCGAGCGGGTAGCCGATGCCGTCGAGTTCGAACCGCGCACCGGCGATCCGGTTCGCCCAGCGGCCGACCGTCGCGCCGAGGTAGGCGCCGGATTCGAGGTACTCGGCCGGCGTGTCGTGCGCGAGCACGATATCGGCAAGGCGCCCCGTGCGGTCGGGCGCGAGCCACGACACGACGGTCGCGCCGAGGTCGCTGATGCCGACGCGCATGCCGTGCGCGTTGCGCAGCGTGTAGCGTCGAACGGGCTCGCCGTCGGGCAGCGTGCCCCACGGCTCGGAAGGCACGCGCGCCGCGCCGTGCGTCAGATGGGAGGAATCGGTATCGATGTGCATGAGTGGATGTCGAATGGGCGACGGGCGTCAGTTCGTGGCGGCCGCACGTTCCTGGTATTCGCGCGGCGTGCAGCCCAGCTCGCGCCGGAACACCGCGTACATGTATTGAAGCGACGTGAACCCGCAACGGATCGCGACTTCTGCGCTCGACGCTTGCCGGCCGGCGAGCAGCGCCTGCGCGGCTTCGAGTTTGTGGCGCAGGATTTCCTGGTGGACGGTGCGCTGCAGTTCGCGCCGGAAGTGCTCCTCGAGCAGCGAACGCGACACGCCGACGTAGTCGGCAACCTGTTCGGTCTTGATCCCCTGGCACGCGTACTGGCGAATGAAATGCCGCGCGCGCATCACGTGCGGGCTCGCCAGCGGCTGATGGCG
This sequence comes from Burkholderia sp. AU38729, assembly GCF_020419725.1. Lineage (NCBI taxonomy): Bacteria > Pseudomonadati > Pseudomonadota > Betaproteobacteria > Burkholderiales > Burkholderiaceae > Burkholderia > Burkholderia sp. AU38729. The sequence continues at coordinate 160,172 of NZ_JAIZQO010000006.1, forward strand.
CGTCGATTCGAGCACGTTGATGCCGACCGGCGGCACGAGAATGCGCTGCCCGGGAAAGCGCGCGCCGCGCAGCATCCGGTGCAGCAGGTGCGCGGCGGTACGGCCCATTTCCTCGGTGCCCTGGATCACCGACGACAGCGGAATGCGCGTCAGCGTGCGCGTGAGCGGATCGTTGTCGATGCCGATGATCGCCACCTGTTCCGGCACCGCGATGCCGGCGATCAGGCAGGCCTGCAGCAGGTGCCGCGCACGCGCATCGGTCACGGCGATCACGCCGACGGGTTTCGGCAGCGCATGCAGCCAGTCGATCAGCTGCTCGATCGCGTGATTCCAGCCCGACGCGCTCGTCGACAGCCCGCGGTAGATCGGCGCATCGAGCCCGTCCGCGCGCGCGAGCCGGTCGAAGGCGAGCTCGCGCTGCTGCGCCCACCGGTTCTCCTGCGCGATCGGCAGGCTGTACATCGCGAAGTGCGCGAGCCCTGCGCCGATCAGGTGCGTATAGGCGAGCGACACGAGCTTCGGGTTGTCCGTCGCAATATAGGGGACATCGTCGGGATACTGGGCCGGATCCTCGTACGACGAGCCGACCGCGACGACCGGCAGCGGCGAGCCGGCGAGCGCGCTGGCGACGGCGGGATCGTCGAAATCCGCGATGATGCCGTCGCCGTCGAAGCGCTCGATGCCGGTGAGCCGGCAGCGGAAGTCGTCTTCGAGGAACAGGTCCCACACGACGCGCGTCGTGTGCAGGTACTGGCCGATGCCGCTGATGATCTCGCGGTCGTAGACCTTGTTCGCGTTGAACAGCAGCGCGATGCGATGCGGTGTCTGGGCGGAAGGGACGCGTGTCATCTCGATCTCGGGGCACCTGCGTCGAGGGGCGCGGTGCCGTTGTCTCCGGGGCGCACCCGGGTCGGCGGCGCGCGGTGTCTGGTGTTTGGCGATTGTAGGGCGGAACGCGCGCCGCGCGCAGCGGCTGGCAAGAAACATTAAGCGTGCTGCGCAATTTCGCAATTGCCGCCCGGCAGGGGCGCGGGCACGATCCAGCCTACCGAATTCGGCCGCGTGCGCCACCCCGACGCACGTTGCGCTGCAACAAGACCCAGCACGGAGACGCCATGTCGTATTTCGAACACATTCCCGCGATTCGCTACGAAGGCCCGCAGTCGGACAATCCGCTCGCGTACCACCATTACGACCCCGAGCGGCGCGTGCTGGGCAAGACGCTCGCCGAGCATCTGCGGATCGCGGTGTGCTACTGGCACACGTTCGTGTGGCCAGGGCACGACATCTTCGGGCAGGCCGCATTCCAGCGGCCGTGGCAGCAGCCGGGCGACGCGCTCGAACGGGCGCGGCTGAAGGCCGATGCGGCGTTCGAGTTCTTCACGAAGCTCGGCACGCCGTTCTATACGTTCCATGACACCGACGTCGCCCCGGAAGGCGACAGCCTGCGCGAATACGCGGCGAATTTCGCGCGGATGGTCGACTATCTCGGCGAGCGTCAGCAGGCGAGCGGCGTGCGGCTCCTGTGGGGCACCGCGAACCTGTTCTCGCACCCGCGCTTCGCGGCCGGCGCCGCGACGAACCCGAACCCCGACGTGTTCGCGTGGGCCGCGACCCAGGTGTGCCATGCGCTCGACGCGACGCACCGGCTCGGCGGCGAGAACTACGTGCTGTGGGGCGGGCGGGAAGGGTACGAGACGCTGCTCAATACCGACCTGAAGCGCGAACGCGACCAGTTCGCCCGCTTCCTGTCGATGGTCGTCGAGCACAAGCACCGGATCGGCTTCAAGGGCGCGCTGCTGATCGAGCCGAAGCCGCAGGAGCCGACCAAGCACCAGTACGACTACGACGTCGCGACCGTGCATGGCTTCCTCGTGCAGTACGGATTGCAGAACGAGATCCGCGTGAACATCGAGGCGAATCACGCCACGCTCGCCGGCCACTCGTTCCATCACGAGATCGCGAATGCGTTCGCGCTCGGCGTGTTCGGCAGCGTCGACGCGAACCGCGGCGATCCGCAGAACGGCTGGGACACCGACCAGTTCCCGAACAGCGTCGAGGAGCTGACGCTCGCGTTCTATGAAATCCTGCGTCACGGCGGCTTCACGACCGGTGGGATGAACTTCGACGCGAAGGTGCGCCGCCAGAGCATCGATCCGGAAGATCTGTTCTACGGCCACGTCGGCGCGATCGACGTGCTCGCGCTCGCGCTCGAACGCGCGGCGGTGCTGGTCGAGAACGACCGGCTCGACGCGCTGCGCCGGCAACGCTATGCGCGGTGGGACGACGCGTTCGGCCGCAAGATCCTGTCGGGCGACTATACGCTGGAGTCGCTCGCGGCCGATGCGCTCGCGCGCGGGGTGAACCCGCAGCACGTGAGCGGCGCGCAGGAGCGCTGCGAGAACATCGTGAACCAGGCGATCTACGGGCTGCGCTGACGCCATGTACATCGGACTCGATCTCGGCACGTCGGGCGTGAAGGCGGTGCTGCTCGACCGCGACGGTGCGGTGCGCGCGAGCGCGAGCCGCCTGCTCGCGGTGAGCCGGCCGCAACCGCGCTGGTCCGAGCAGGCGCCGCGCGACTGGTGGGATGCCGCGTGCGGCGTGCTGGCCGCACTCGTTTCGGATGCGCGCGCGGCGGGTATCGAGCCGCGCGACATCGACGCATTGGGGCTGACCGGCCAGATGCATGGCGCGACGCTGCTCGATGCGCGCGGTGAGGTGTTGCGCCCCGCGATCCTGTGGAACGACGGCCGCGCGGACGCCGAGTGCGCGGAACTCGAACAGCTCGCGCCCACGCTGCGCGCGGTGGCCGGCAACATCGCGATGCCGGGTTTCACCGCGCCGAAGCTGCTGTGGGTGCGCCGTCACGAACCCGACGTGTTCGCACGCATCGCCCACGTGCTGCTGCCGAAGGACTACCTGCGTTACCGGCTGACCGGCGCATTCGCGACCGATCCGTCGGATGCCGCCGGCACGCTGTGGCTCGACGTCGCGAAGCGCGACTACGACGACACGCTGCTGGCTGCCTGCGGGCTGTCGCGCGCGCAGATGCCGGCCGTGTTCGAAGGCAATCGCGTCACCGGCACGCTGCTGCCGGCCGTCGCACGCGCGCTCGGGCTGCGCGAGATCCCGGTGGTGGCCGGCGGCGGCGACAACGCGGCCGGCGCGGTGGGTGTCGGCATCGTGCGGCCCGGCGATGCGCTGCTGTCGCTGGGCACGTCGGGCGTTTATTTCGCGGTGTCCGACGGGTTCCGCGCGAATCCCGAATCGGCGGTGCACAGCTTCTGTCACGCGCTGCCGCAGACGTGGCACCTGATGTCCGTGATGCTGAACGCGGCAGGCTGCGTCGACTTCACCGCGCAACTGGCCGGTTACGACGGCGTCGCGGCGCTGCTCGACGATGCCGAGACGCATGCGCGCGAGAGCCGCCCGTGGTTCCTGCCTTACCTGAGCGGCGAGCGTACGCCGCACAACGACGTGAATGCGAAGGGCGTGTTCTATGGGCTCACGCCCGACACACAGCGTGCGGATCTCGCGAACGCGACGCTCGAAGGCGTCGGCTTCGCGCTGCTCGACGGCATCGATGCGATGCATGCGGCCGGGCTCGCGCCCGACAGCATCACGGTGATCGGCGGCGGCTCGCGCAGCGCGTACTGGACGCAGATGCTCGCCGACCTGAGCGGCCGTGCGCTGACCTTGCGCGCGGGCGGCGAGGTGGGGCCGGCATTGGGTGCGGCGCGCCTCGCGTATCTCGCGCTCGAACCGGATGCGCGGCTCGACGACGTGTGCCCGCAGCCGCCCGTCGTCGCGGTGCGCGAGCCGGACATGGCGCGCCACGCGTGGTATCGCGACGTGCGGCGGCCGACGTTTCGCGCGTTGTATCGCGCGCTCGAACCGGTGTTTGCCACGGGCGCTTGACGGGCGGATCGCTGATGCGATGCGCGTCGCACGATGCCGTGCTTTGCAGTGACTCGATGCGGGCGGCGCATTCCGGCGGCCTCCCGCGGTTCGTGAGGTGGTTCCATAACAAGGAGTCTGGAGACATGAAAACCGTGACGCGTCGTACCGTATTGAGTTCGCTTGCCGGCGCCGCTGCGCTGGCGCTGTTCGCGCTGGGCGCACCGCTCGCGCATGCGAGCAAGGACAAGCCCGAAATCGGCTTCTGCATCGACGACCTGCGCGTCGAGCGCTGGTCGCGCGATCGCGACTATTTCGTCGCGGCCGCGACGAAGCTCGGCGCGAAGGTGTCGGTGCAGTCGGCCGACGCGAGCGAGGAGCGGCAGATTTCGCAGATCGAGAACCTGATCTCGCGCGGCGTCGACGTGATCGTGATCGTGCCGTTCAACTCGAAGACGCTCGGCAACGTCGTCGCCGAAGCGAGGAAGGCCGGCATCAAGGTCGTGTCGTACGACCGGCTGATCCTCGACGCGGACGTCGATGCGTACATCTCGTTCGACAACGAGAAGGTCGGCGAGCTGCAGGCGCAGGGCGTCTACGACGCGAAGCCGAAGGGCAATTACTTCCTGCTCGGCGGCGCACCGACCGACAACAACGCGAAGATGCTGCGCGAAGGACAACTGAAGGTGCTGAAGCCCGCGATCGATCGCGGCGACATCAAGGTCGTCGGCCAGCAGTGGGTGCCCGAATGGAGCGCGTCGACCGCGCTGCGCATCACCGAGGATGCGCTGACCGCGAACAACAACAAGATCGATGCGATCGTCGCGTCGAACGACGGCACGGCCGGCGGCGCGATCCAGGCGCTCGCCGCGCAGCATCTGGCCGGCAAGGTGCCGGTATCCGGGCAGGACGCGGATCTCGCGGCGGTCAAGCGCGTGATCGCCGGCACGCAGACGATGACCGTCTACAAGCCGCTCAAGCTGATCGCGAGCGAAGCCGCGAAGCTCGCAGTCGATCTCGCGAAGGGCACGAAGCCCGCGTTCAACGCGCAGTACGACAACGGCAGGAAGAAGGTCGACACCGTGCTGCTGCAGCCGACGCTGTTGACCAAGCGCAACGTCGACGTCGTCGTGAAGGACGGCTTCTATACCCAGGCGCAGCTGGCGAGCCAGTAAGCGTACGACGGACGTGACGCCCGGCCGCCGCGACGGCGGCCGCGCTGACTGCGAGGCAAGAACGAATGACGGAACCCTTGCTGACGATGCGCGGCATCGTCAAGACCTTCGACGGCGTGAAAGCGCTCGACGGCATCGATCTCACCGTGCGGCCCGGCGAATGCGTCGGGCTGTGCGGCGAGAACGGCGCGGGCAAGTCGACGCTGATGAAAGTGCTGTCGGGTGTCTATCCGCACGGCACGTGGGACGGCGACATCCGCTGGGAAGGCGCGCCGCTCGCGGCATCCGGCGTGCGCGACACGGAGCGGGCGGGCATCGTGATCATCCACCAGGAGCTGATGCTCGTGCCCGAACTGTCGGTGGCCGAGAACATCTTCCTCGGCAACGAGATCACGCTGCCGGGCGGGCGCATGCACTTCGCCGCGATGGTCCGGCGCGCCGAGGAACTGCTGCGCGAATTGCGGATCGACTCGATCAACGTCGCGCAGCCGGTGATGAACTACGGCGGCGGCCACCAGCAGTTGATCGAGATCGCGAAGGCGTTGAACAAGGACGCGAAGCTGCTGATCCTCGACGAACCGTCGTCGTCGCTGAGCGCCGCCGAAACGCGCATCCTGCTCGACATCGTGCGCGACCTGAAGCGGCGCGGCGTCGCGTGCGTGTACATCTCGCACAAGCTCGACGAGGTCGCGGCCGTCTGCGATACGGTCACCGTGATTCGCGACGGCCGTCATGTCGCCACCGAGGCGATGCGCGCGCTGACCACCGACCGCATCATCGCGATGATGGTCGGCCGCGAGATCCGCGACCTGTATCCGCGCGAGCCGCACGAGATCGGCGAGGTCGTGCTGGAAGCGCGGAACGTGACCTGTCGCGACGTGACGAACGCGCGCCGCAAGCGGGTCGACGACGTGTCGTTCAGCGTGCGGCGCGGCGAGATCCTCGGCGTCGCCGGGCTCGTGGGCGCGGGCCGCACCGAGCTGATGCAGGCGATCTTCGGCGCGTATCCGGGCGCGTGCACGGCGACCGTGCTGATGAGCGGCCGGGTGCTGTCGATCCGCTCGCCGGCCGACGCGATCCGCGCCGGGATCGCGATGGTGCCCGAGGACCGCAAGCGCCACGGCATCGTGCCGCAGCTCGGCGTGGGCCACAACATCACGCTGGCGGTGCTGCGGCGCTTCGCGGCGCGCGGGCGGATCGACGCAGCCGCCGAACTCGATGCGATCCGCACCGAGATGCAGCGACTGTCGGTGCGCGCCGCGCATCCGTTCCTGCCGATCGCGAGCCTGTCCGGCGGCAACCAGCAGAAGGCGGTGCTCGCCAAGATGCTGCTGGCCGAGCCGCAGGTGCTGATCCTCGACGAGCCGACGCGCGGCGTCGACGTGGGCGCGAAGGTGGAGATCTACCGGCTGATCTTCGCGCTGGCGCAGCGCGGCGTCGCGCTGATCGTCGTGTCGTCGGAGCTGCCCGAGGTGCTCGGGCTGGCCGATCGCGTGCTGGTGATCGGCGAAGGCGAGCTGCGCGGCGATTTCGTCAACGACGGCCTCACGCAGGAACAGATTCTCGGCGCCGCGCTGAAGCCCGCGCGACTGCCCACCGAACCCACCGCAGCGAGTGCGACATGAATTCCGAACTTTCTTCCTCGACCCCGGCGACGCCGGCCGCCGACGCGCAGCGTTCCGCCGGCCGCCCGGCGCGGCTGCCGCTTCGCCAGATCTTCGCGCGCTACAAGCTGCTCGCGCTGCTGCTGGCGGTCGTCGTGATCTGGACGTTCTTCTCGGTGCTGACGGACGGCGCGTTCGTCACGCCGCGCAACGTATCGAACCTGCTGCGGCAGATGTCGATCACTGGCATGCTCGCGTGCGGGATGGTGTTCGTCATCATCGCGGGCGAGATCGACCTGTCGGTCGGCTCGCTGCTCGGGCTGCTCGGCGGCGTCGCGGCGATCCTCGACGTCAACCGCCACTGGCCGGTCGCGGCGACGATCCCGGCCGTGCTCGCGCTCGGCGTGCTGATCGGGCTGTTCAACGGCTGGTGGTCGACCTACCGGCGCGTGCCGTCGTTCATCGTCGGGCTGGGCGGGATGCTCGCGTTCCGCGGGATCCTGCTCGGCGTGACGGGCGGCTCGACGATCGCGCCGGTATCGGACGGCTTCGTGTTCATCGGGCAGGGCTATCTGCCGCGCCTGGCGGGGGACGGCCTCGCGATCCTGCTGTTCGCGCTCGTGTTGCTGCTGGTGGTGCGGCAGCGCGCGACGCGGCGGCGCTACCGGCTCGCGGTCGCGCCGCGGTGGCAGGACGTCGCGAAGGTCGTCGGCGCGGGCGCGGTGCTGTTCGCGTTCGTCGCGACGCTCGACCGTTACGGCGGTATCCCGGTGCCCGTGCTGCTGCTGCTCGTGCTGCTCGGCGTGTTCTCGTGGATCGCGACGCAGACCGTGTTCGGGCGGCGCATCTACGCCGTCGGTTCCAACCTGGAGGCGACGCGGCTGTCGGGCGTCGACACCGACCGCGTGAAGCTCGCGATCTTCGCGCTGATGGGGCTGATGTGTGCGTTTGCCGGCCTGGTGAACACGGCGCGGCTCGCTGCCGGGTCGCCGTCCGCCGGCTCGATGGGCGAACTCGACGCGATCGCCGCGTGCTTCATCGGCGGCACGTCGATGCGCGGCGGGTCGGGCACCGTCTACGGCGCGCTGATCGGCGCGCTCGTGATGGCGAGCCTCGACAACGGCATGTCGATGCTGGACGTCGACGCGTACTGGCAGATGATCGTCAAGGGCGCCGTGCTGGTGCTGGCGGTGTGGATCGACGTGGTGTCGCGGTCGAACCGGCGGTGACGCGCCGGTCGGTCGCGAGTCGACAACGAGGAAGACCATGGAACGAAACACGATGCGCGTGCCGAAGGTGGCCGTGCTGGCGGCCGGGCCGTTCGCGATGCCGGACGACGGTTCCGTGCTGGGCCTGGCTGACCCGCGCGACCGGCAGGTGATCGCGGATGCATTGCGCGCGCTGCTGCGCGAGCGTGCCGAAGCGCTCGCGTTCGCGACGCGCATGGCCGACCAGTGCGGCAGGCCGCGGCCCGATGCGGCCGATTTCGCGCTGACCGACATCATTCGGCTCGTTCGTATCGTCGAGCGGATCGAGCGGGACGGTTTGGCGAAGCGCGCTGCCGTGCCCGTGGACGCACGCTGACGGGAGAGGCGGCCGACGCGGCCAACGCGCCAGCCGAAAACCGATTGCGCCGCGCACGCCGCGCGGTCGACGTTCAACGCGGCGAATCGAATCGCACGCCGATTGGGGGCGAGGATTCCCCGCGTCGCGGGCTGACGCGGCCGTTGCCAGATAACGCGTCATTGACCCGCCCGCTCCCGACGCGCACCCTGCGCGGTCGCCGCCGCCTCCCGCCGCTGTGATCGTCTGCGTTCGGGATGGCATGACTTGCGGCGGCCGGAGCGGGTGCAGCAAGGTGCGAACGGAAACGACGCGCATGGGGGCTCGACGGGAAACGTCGGGCTGGACGCTGGACGGAAGGCCGTCCGGCGCCCGAGGCTTTCGCCCGGCTTTCCGGGGCGAGCCGGTGCCGCCGGCCCGGCAGGACCCCCGTGCGCTGCATGGCGAGCGTGGCGGCTTCGCACGACAGGCGATACGCTATGCTGTCGTCCTCAGTCGCCAGCCCGATCCGATGAAGCGTCCGTCGTTTTCCACCCAACTCGTCATGCTCTGGGCACTCGTCGCGGCGCTGTGCGCGACGCTGGTCGCGGTCGTCTGGATCACCGCGAGTTCCGCCGAGAGTCAGCAGGTCGCGAGCGCGAAGGCTGCCGGCGCGTCGGCCTGCGAAGCGGTCGCGTCGCGTTACAGCGCGTCTTCCGCGTCGCCGGGCGCCGGGCCCGCCCCGGAGCTGATGCATGCGATCCTCGACATCGTGCTTTCCCGCGCCCCCGACATGGAAGGCGGGTTCTGGATGCCCGGCGCCGCGCCTGCGGCGAGCGGCTTTCTCGCGTATTCCTTTCCCACCTACCAGGGCAGCGGCGTCAAACACGACGTACCGGAAGCGGAAACGCCGCTGATCCTCCGCACGCTGCGCGCCGCGGCGGCGACGCATGCCGCGACCGCGAACGTCGTCGAAGGTGCGCAGGATGCCGTGATCGCGGCGGCCTGCCCGGTACGCGGCGGATCGGGCCTGTACGTGTGGATGCTGACGCGTGCGCGCCCGCCGCTGGGCCGGCACGGCGAGTTGCTGGCCACGGGCCTCGCGGCCGTCCTCGCCGTGATTCTGGCGATCGCGGCGGCGCTGGCCGTGGCGCTGCGCCGATGGAAGCGCAATCTCGCGCGGATCGAGAGCGGGCTGGGCCCCGACGGTCGCGCGCATCATCTGCCGTACGTCGGCGAGCCCGATCTCGACCGCGTCATCGATGCGTTCAACGAGCGGGCGCGGCGCGCGAACCTGCTGCAACAGCAGGCCGACGAACTGCGCACGCGCCTCGCGCAGGCCGAACGCTTCGGCATGCTGGGCAAGCTCGCCGCGCAGGTCGCGCACGAGATTCGCAATCCGATGGGCGCGATGCGGCTGAAGGCGGAAAACGCGCTGGCCGGCGATGGCAGGCGGCAGCAGGACGCGCTGCGCGTGATCCTCGCGCAGATCGAGCGCATCGATGGGCAATTGTCGAGCCTGCTCGCGCTGACGCAGCCGGTGCGCCCGCATGCGACACGGGTCGACGTCGACGCTTGGCTCGCGCAGGTCGTCGACGCGCACCGCGAGCTGGCGCAGCGGCAAGCGATCGACCTGACGCTGTCGCTCGCGGGGCAGGGCGAACGGCTGGCATGGCCGTCGGATCGTCCTGCTTTCGATCCCGACCAGATGCGGCGGGCGCTCGACAACCTGCTGCTCAACGCGCTGCACCACGCGGGCGACGGCGGCGCGGTCACGCTCGCCGCCGAGCGGCGCATGTTCGCCGGGCGCGACTGGCTGTGCCTCACCGTGTCGGACAGCGGCCCCGGCGTGCCGGCCGCGCAGCGCGAGCGGATTTTCGAGCCGTTCGTGACGGGCCGCGCGGACGGCACGGGCCTCGGTCTTGCCGTCGTCCGCGAAGTGGCGGCGGCGCACGGCGGGCACGCGCGCCTCGACGGGGGCGCCGCATTCGTGATTGAAATTCCATGGCAAACATCCTCATAGTCGACGACGACGCGGCCTTTCGCGACAGCCTCGCCGAAACGCTCGCCGATCTCGGTCATCGGGCGGTCGAGGCCGCCTCCGGCCGCGCCGCGCTCAGCGCGCTGCGCGATGGCGGGGGCGTCGAATGCATCTTTCTGGATTTCCGCCTGCCGGATCTGGACGGGCTGGCCGTGCTCGCGCAACTGCGCGACGATCCCGCGCTGGCCGCGATTCCGGTCGTCATGCTGACGGCCCATGCGACCAGCGACAACACGATCGAAGCGATGCGGCTCGGCGCGTTCGATCACCTGACGAAGCCGATCGGGCGTCGCGACATCGCGCAACTGCTCGAACGCATCGTGTCGGCGAATCAGCCGCCCGCGCGCGCGCCGGGCGACAGCGATTTCGCGGGCGAGCCGTCGGCGGACCGACCGCGGCTGCTGGGCGTGAGCGCCGCGATGCGCGACGTGCAGAAGCAGGTCGGCCGCGCCGCGATGAGCGACGCGACCGTGCTCCTGACCGGCGAGACGGGCACGGGCAAGGAGGTGGCCGCCCGCGTGCTGCATGCGGCATCGGCCCGGCATGCGGGGCCGTTCGTCGCCGTCAACTGCGCGGCCATTCCGGCCGACCTGCTCGAAAGCGAATTGTTCGGGCATCGTCGCGGTGCGTTCACGGGCGCGCATGCCGATCGTGCGGGGCGGCTCGTGGAGGCCGATGGCGGCACGCTCTTTCTCGACGAGATCGGCGACATGCCCGCCGCGATGCAGGCGAAGCTGCTGCGCGCGCTGCAGGAGCGCCAGGTGACGCCGCTCGGCGCGGATCGCGCCACGGCGATCGACATTCGCGTCGTGGCCGCGACGCACCGCGACCTCGCCGCGGCCGTCGCGGACGGCACGTTCCGCGAAGACCTCTTCTATCGGCTGAACGTCATTCCGCTGCACCTGCCGCCGCTCGCGGAGCGTGTGGCCGACATCCTTCCGCTCGCCGCGCATTTCCTCGGCAGCGCGGCAGGCATGCGCGCGCTGCATCTGACGAACGACGCCCAGCGCGCGCTGCTCGATCACCGCTGGCCGGGCAACGTGCGGGAACTGCGCAACGTGATGGAGCGGGCGGCCGCGCTCGCGCCGGGGCCGGCCATTGGCGCGGCCGATCTCGGTCTGGCCGCCGGGCCGGCGCGCGAGCCGCACGCCGATGCGGTGCCGGCGCACCTGCTCGACATGCCGCTGCCCGATGCACTGGCGACGGTCGAGCGCGCGGCGATCCTGCGCGCGCTCGAGCGCGCGAACGGCAACCGCGCGGAAGCCGCGAGGCAGCTCGGGATCGGCCGCCAGTCGCTCTATGCGCGCATGGCGAATCTCGGGATCGAGCGCGGCGACTAGGCTAGTCTCGCCGTTTCGACTGTCGGGAATGCCGACATCCGGCGACGCGACGTGTCGGGAAATCCGACAGGTTTCGCGCGCGTCGTCGTTCGGCGCACGGCCACGCGGGGCGTCGCGGGTTGGCACGGGTATTGCGGATATCGATGCATCGCAACCCGTCGCCGGAGCCCGTCATGAAGTCGTACCTGCCTGTCGTTCGATCGCGGCCGCGGCGCCGTGCCGCCGTGCGCCGCTCGTCTCGCATGCTCTGCGCGGCCGCGCTCGTTGCCGTCGCAACGGTCAGCGTGGCGCAGGTGCCGCCCGCACCGCGCGCGGAAGATCCGGCCGGCGCCATGCCGCCGCCTGCTCCTCCTCGGCCTCGCGCGCTGGTGCCTGCCGTGCCCGGAAACGACACCGCACGGCATGCGCTGGTGTCCGGCACGCTGTCGCGCCTGACGATCAATCCGGAAGGCACCGTCGACGGCTTCGTGCTCTCCGACGGCACGCTCGTCCGCCTGCCGCCGCATCTCGGTTCGCAACTGACGGCACTCGTGAAGACGGGCGACCGCGTGACGGTCGCCGGCGAACGACGCATCGACGATGAAATCCGTGCCCGTGTCGTCCGCAATGACGGCACCGGCGCGTCGCTGTCCGATCAACCGCCTGCGCCCGTCGCGCCGGTGCCGCCCATGCTGCGCGGCGTCAACCTCGCCCGCCTGAGCGTGTCCGGCGTCGTGCGCCGCGTGACGCGCGCGCCGCGCGGCGAGCCGGACGGCGTGATGCTCGACAGCGGCGCGATCGTCAAGCTGACCGTTCCGGCCGCCCAGCAATTCGGCGCGCTGCTCGTCCCCGGCGAGCGCGTGGCCGCGGTCGGCTACGGCACGCGCAACGCCTACGGCGAAGCGCTGCAGGCGACGGCGTTCGGCGCGCCGGGCCATGTCGTGAATCTCTATGACGATGTCGCGCGCTGAGCGCGCGCCGCTTTTCCTCAATCCATCGAAAGGAGTCCTGCCATGCATTGGATCGATCCCGCCTGCCTGCCCGAAACGCGCGGCCGCGTCACGCAGTTCCTGCTCAATCCGCACGGAGACATCGACGGCCTGATCCTGAACGGCGACCTGCAGGTGCACGTGCCGCCGCATCTGGGCCACGAACTGGTGCGCCGTGTCGCGGTCGGCGACCGCATCCGCGTGCGGGGCGTCAAGCCGCGTCGCGCCGAGATGATCGCGGCCGTGCAACTGACCGGCCGCGACGGCGTCGACATCGTCGACGACGGGCCCGCGCACGCTGCGCCGGCGAAGCCGACGCACCCCGCTCGCACTCCGCTGGAATCGAGTGGCGAAGTCGCGTTTGCGCTGCACGGCCCGAAAGGCGAGTTGAACGGCGCGTTGCTGACGAGCGGCGTCGCGTTGCGGGTGCCGCCGCATGCGGCTGAAGCGCTGCACGATTATCTGCGTCCCGGTGTCCATGTGCAGGCGTGGGGGCACGGCGTCGTCACGCCGCACGGCACGACGCTCGACGTGAGCGAGATCGCCGAGCTCGTCGATGCGGATGCCGAATGATCGTGCGACCGTGAGGCGGCCATGAGAGCGGCACGCGCGCTCGAAGCGCTCAACTTCTTCCTGGCCGACGTGCAGGCCGGCATCGGCCCGTTCATCGGCGTCATCCTGCTGTCGCGCGGCTGGGGCGCCGATGCGATCGGCTCGGTCATGACGCTGGCCGGGTTGGCCGCGATGGCAGCGACGCCGTTGGCCGGCGCGCTCGTCGACACGGTGCGCGCGAAGCGGGCGCTGATCGTCGTGGCGACCGCGGTGACGGCGCTGGCGTCGCTGGCGATGAGGTTCGTCCACGGCTATCCGGCGGTGGCGGCGTCGCAGGTCGTGGCGGCGGTCAGTGGCGCGGTGCTGGCGCCGGCCGCCGCGGGCGTGACGCTCGGCATCGTGCGCCGGCAAGGTTTCGACCGGCAGTTCGGGCGCAACCAGATGGCGAACCACGCCGGCAACGTCGCCGGTGCGGCGCTCGCCGGGTGGCTCGGCTGGCATGTCGGATTCGACGCGGTGTTCGCGCTGGTCGGCGTATTCACGCTCCTCGCCATCGCGAGCACGCTGGCGATTCCCGGGCACGCGATCGATCATGCGTCCGCACGAGGTCTCGATCCCGCCGGTGCCGCACCGGGAACGGATGCTGCGCATCCGCATGCGTCGGATGCGGCGCCGGCATCGGCATCGGCGTCCGCATCGCCGTCGCGCGTCGGCGGCCTGCGCACGCTCGCCGACAACCGGCCGCTGGTGCTGCTCGGCGCATCGCTCGCGCTGTTTCATCTCGGCAACGCGGCGATGCTGCCGCTCTACGGGATGGGCGTCGTCGTCACGCATCGCAGCAACGCGAGCGCGTTCACCGCCCAGACGATCGTCATCGCGCAGTGCGTGATGATCGCGGCGGCGTGGCTCGCGCCCCGGCTGATTCGCGCGCACGGTTACTGGCGGGTGCTGCTGTTCTCGTACATCGTGCTGCCGGTGCGCGGGCTGGTCGCCGCGGCGTGGCTGAGCGAAGCGGGCGTGTGGCCGGTGCAGGTGCTCGACGGCATCGGCGCCGGCCTGCAAAGCGTGGTCGTGCCCGCGCTCGTCGTTCACCTGCTGCACGGCTCCGGCCGCGTGAATGCCGGGCAGGGCGCCGTCGCGACCGCGCAGGGCATCGGCGCGGCGCTCAGCCCCGTGCTGGGCGGCGTGCTCGCGCAGCACTTCGGCTATCCGGCCGCGTTCGTCGTGCTGGGCGCCGTGTCGACGGGCTCGCTCGCGCTGTGGCTCGGTCATGCGCGCGCGCTGGGCCGCGTGTGCGGCAAGCCCGCCGATCTATCGGCGACATCGTCGTGAAGGCGATGTCGATTTCCATGCCTCCGCCTACTTACCCATGAATCCTGTTTCGCTTGCCTGGCTGATTTCCGCGCTCGCCACCGCGGGCGTCATCACGCGTCCGTTCGGCTGGCCCGAGGCCATCTGGGCCGTGAGCGGCGCGCTGCTGCTGGTCGTGTTGAACCTGTTACCGGCTGCCCAGGCGCTGGACGCCGTCGCGAAAGGCGGCGACGTGTACCTCTTCCTGACGGGCATGATGCTGCTGTCCGAGGCGGCCCGTCGCGAGGGGCTGTTCGACTGGGTCGCGACGCATGTCGTCAATCTCGCGCAGGGCTCGCCGCGGCGGTTGTTCGCGTTGATCTACGGGGTCGGCGTCGTCACCACGGTGTTCCTGTCGAACGATGCGACCGCCGTCGTGCTGACGCCCGCGGTGCTTGCCGCCGCGCGCCGCGCGAAGGCCGACCCGATGCCGCTGTTGTACAGCTGCGCGCTCGTCGCCAATGCCGCGAGTTTCGTGCTGCCGATTTCGAATCCGGCGAACCTCGTGCTGTACGGTGCGCACATGCTGGCGCTCGGCGCTTGGCTCGCGCACTTCGCGGCGCCGTCCGTCGCGTCGATCGCGTGCACGTTCTTCATGCTGCGGATCGTGCAGCGGCGTGCGTTGTCCGGCCGTTGCGCGTCCGGGCTGCCGGTGCAGCCGCTGACAAACGGCGGCCGCATCGCGCTGGCGGGCATCGCCGCAACGGCCGTCGTGCTGATGGCGGTGTCGGTCGCCGATCGCCCGCTCGGGTTGCCGACCGCGCTGGCGGGCGTCGTCACGGTCGCATGCGTGGCGATGCGGGATCGCGCGGCCTGCGTGCCGATCGTGCGCGCGATTTCATGGAGCGTGTTGCCGCTCGTCGCGGGGCTGTTCGTCGTTGTCGAGACGCTCGACCGGACCGGCGCGGTGCCCGCGCTGGCGGGCCTGCTGCACCTGCTGATGCAAAGCGGCGAGCACGTCGCCGCGGCCGTGGCCGGCGTCGCGGTCGCGCTGGTGTCGAACGCGGTCAACAACCTGCCCGCCGGGCTGATCGCGAGTTCGACGATCCACGCCGCGCACAGCCCGCAGACGGTGGTCGACGCGATTCTGATCGGCGTGGATCTTGGCCCGAACCTGTCGATCACCGGTTCGCTCGCGACGATTCTGTGGCTGGCGGCGATCCGGCGCGAAGGGCTGCAGGTCGGTTTCCGCGCATTCCTCGCGGTCGGCGCGTGCGTGATGCCGCCTGCGTTGCTGCTCGCGCTGGGCGCGCGGTTCGTGGTCGGCGGCTGACGCGCGATGCGCGTCGCGTCAGCCGTCCCGGCCGCGCTAGAACGAGTACGCGAGCGACGCGAACAGGCTGCGCGGCGCGCCCGGCGTGACCCACAGGCTGTTGTACGAGCTGACGTAGGTGGTGCGGTTGAACAGGTTGTTCAGCACGACCGACGCGCGCAGGTGCTTGTTGACCTGCACGTAGCCGTTGAGCTGCACGGTCGCGTAGGCCGGCAGCTCGAAGCCGTCCTGCGTGTTGGCCGTGTTGCCGGCGCGGCGGCCGACATAGATCACGCCGGCGCCGGCGCCGGCCTTGTCCGCGAACGGCAGGGTCGTCTCGTACATCAGCAGCGCGCTGCCGCTCAGCCGCGGTATGTCGACGAGCCGCGCGCCGGGCGTCAGCACCGTATCGCGCGTGACCTCGGCATCGACGTACGCGAGGTTGACGAGGCCGCGCAAGCCGTGGCCCAGGTCGCCGCTCCATTCGAATTCGACGCCGCGACTGCGTACTTCGCCGGCCGCGCGCGAGAAGCCGGCATTCGCCGGATCGGCGGTGAGCACGTTGCGCTTGGTCACGTAGAACGCCGCAACGGTCGTGAGCGAGCGCGCGCCCGCCCATTTCGCGCCGGCTTCGTAGCCGTGGCCTTTCTCGGGATCGAACGCGTTGCCGCCGACGTCCGCGCCGTTGTTCGGCCGGAACGAATACGCGGTGTTCGCATAGAACGACCACGCGGGGCTCATTTCATACACGACGCCGAGACGCGGGCTCACCGCGGTCTGCAACTGGCTCGTCGTCACGCCCTTCAGGCGGTTGTCGATCGACTGGTGGAAACGATCCCAGCGCAGCCCGGCCAGGATCTTCCAGTGCGGCCCGAACGCGAGCGTGTCCTGCGCGTAGACGCCTTGGCCGTCATCGCGTTCGAGCAGGTTGGTCGCGGTACGCAGCGCGGGCGCGGGCTGGCCGTAGACCGGATCGAAGATGTCGATCGCATACGGCGCGGCGGCGCTCGGCGTCGAGCGCGCGACGAACTGGTCGTAGTTGAAGCGATACGCATCGACGCCCATCACGAGCGTGTGGCCGATGCCGCCGGTGCGGAACGTGCCGGTGGTTTCGAGCCGGCCTTGCAGGTCGTTCGAGTGAAACGCGACCTGCCGGTAGCGGCGCCACAGCGTGCGGCCGTCCGGCTGCAACGAGAATGCCTCGGACGAGCGCCCCGACAGGTCGGTGTTGCGTTGCGCGACGCCGGCATTGATCGACCAACTGGAATCGATGCGGTGCTCGAGCGTGAACTGATGGCCCGTGTTGCGCACGTCGTAGTCGCCGTCGCGCGGCTCGCCGAGAAAGCGCGACGCGGGGATCACGCCAAGCTGCCCGTTGACCGCCAGCACGCCGCGGTCGAGCGGCGCACGCTGGCGCGCGCTCTCGAATTCGTAGTGGAGCGTCGTGTCCGCGCCGATGTCCCACGTGAACGACGGCGAGAACAGGTAGCGCTTGCTCGACACCGTGTCGCGAAAGCTGCCGTTGTTCTCGTTCATCGCGACGAAGCGGTACGCGAGCGTTTTCGTGACGGGGCCGGTCGAGTCGAGCGTCTGGCGCAACGCGCCGTAGCTGCCGGCCGATACGCCGATGGTGTTCGCGCGAGCGAACTGCGGCTGCTTGGTCGTATAGCTGATGATCCCGCCCGGGTCGCCGCGGCCATACAGCGCGGACGCCGGCCCCTTGAGCACTTCCATGCGCTCGAGGCTGACCGTGTCGCGCGGCACGCTCATCCCGCGATTCCACGAAAAGCCGTTGACCAGGTAGTCGGTGCCGGACGTGCCGCCGTCGCCGGCGAAGCCGCGCACCGCGTAGTTGTCCCACAGGCCGCCGAAGTTGTTCTGGCGCGACACGCCCGCGACCCAGTCGTACAGATCGTCGCCGCGCGTGGCGGCCACCGTCTGGATCAGCTTCGTATCGACGCTGCTGACCGCGAACGGAATCTCCATCACGTCCGCCTCGCTGCGCGTCGCGCTCGTCGATTCGCGCGTGCGGAACGGCGCCGTCGCGCGTTGCGCGGACACCTCGATGGCGGGCAGCGCCGTCTCCTGCGCGTCGGCGGCGCCCATGCCGGCGGTGCCGACGACGATGGCCATCGGTGCGGCCGCCCAGTTCCTCCTGCTCATACCCGTCCTTTTCCTTGTTGTGTCGTTCGCGTTCGGGCACGGCGGGCGGCCTTGCGCCGGCATCTGTGTTCCAAACAGTACATTTGCGCGGCAATTTAATGCAAATGAGAGGCATTTGCAATCGTAATTTTGAGATGGGGTGGGTACATGAGGACGGGCGGTGCGGCGGCGGTCGCGGAACGCGCGGAATCGGGTTTTTCCACGACGCCAGGGAGCGGCGGTTCTTCGTCCAGCGGAAAGCGGCGACCGGCAATGTCCGGTTCGTCGCGTCTTGCGTGGTTCGATCAGGCAGGCCGACGTCGAGCGACGTCACGCCCGCGCGGGCTCGAATCACGCATCAGCGGATTTCATGGAGGTCGGCACCGTTCATCCCATGACGCCGTGCGTCGTGGTGCGACGACGAGCGTGCCGGCGCCCGTGCGTGGGTCAATCCGGATCGGCTTTCAGCCCACCCTCGATCCACCGCGCTTCGGACGCGCGAAGGTGCGCGCGGATCGCCGTCTGGGCCGCGATCGGATCGCCGGCCTGCAACGCGACGAGCACGTCCTCGTGCTCGCGCACCGCGGCGGTCCACGTCTGCGGATTCTCCGCGTGGCCGCGCATCGCGGTCGCGATCGGATCGTGGCGACTGTCGAACAGCTCGCCGACGAAGCGGGTGAGCACCGAGTTGCCGGCCGCTTCCGCGATCAGCATGTGGAACTGCCGGTCGGCTTCGACCGGGGATTTGCCGGCCTCCGCCAGCCGCTTCATGCGCTGCACCGTGCGGCGCAGCCGCTCGAGCATCGCGGCCGTCATCCGTGCGGCGGCCAGCGCGGCGACGCTGCCTTCGATGGCCGCGCGCGCCTGCATCAATTCCGACGGACTGTCGCCGAGCGTGGCGATCGGGCCGACTGCGTCGGCCGCCGTGTCGCGCACGTACACGCCGGAGCCCATGCGGATCTCGATCTGGCCGCCGATTTCCAGCGCGATCAGCGCCTCGCGAAGCGACGGGCGCGAGACGCCGAGCGTCAGCGCCAGCTCGCGCTCCGGCGGCAGCCGCTCGCCGATCGCGAATTCGCCCTGACGAATCAACGCGACGATCTGGGCCGCGACGGATTGGTAAAGCCGCTTGGGTTCTGTCGATTTCATCCGATGGAGTGGGATCAATGCGCTTTGGGCGCAAGCGCGTGTCGCGGAGTCTATCACGCCTGCCGCATCGCCCCGCGTGGCGGCGAGTTCATTCCGATGTCCGGGTTTTCACTGTTGGTAAGATCAGATTGAAATAGTTAAATTGGCTTGACCAAAATAGGTTTGGTTGCTGTAATTCATCCGAATTGGACTGACCAGGGAGTGCCGAGGTCGATCCACCTCAAGGAGACGCAATGGCAATGCCTCGCAATCTGCCCGGTCAGGCCGCGCACGACGCAGCGGACCGGGAGATCCTGCGCCTGGACGGGATTCGCAAGCGCTTTCCGGGCGTCCTCGCGCTCGACGGGATTCGCCTCGACCTGCGCCGCGGCGAGGTGCATGCGGTGTGCGGCGAAAACGGCGCGGGCAAATCGACGCTGATGAAGATCATCAGCGGCCAGTACCTGCCCGACGACGGCGTCGTTCACTATCGCGGCGCGCCGGTGCAATTTCGTTCGGCTTCCGAAGCGCAGGCGGCAGGCATCTCGATCATTCACCAGGAACTCAATCTCGTCCCGCACCTGAGCGTGGCGGAGAACCTGTTCCTCGCACGCGAGCCGCGGCGCGGGCCGTTCGTCGATACGAAGCGCATGAACGCGGATGCGGCGCGCTGCATCGCCCGCATCGGGCTGAACGTGGCCCCGACGACGAAGGTCGGCGTGCTGTCCATCGCGCAGCAGCAGATGGTCGAGATCGCGAAGGCGCTGTCGCACGACGCGCGCGTGCTGATCATGGACGAGCCCACGTCGTCGCTGACGGAAGCGGAAACGGTGCAGCTCTTTCGCATCATCGAGGAGCTGCGCGCCGACGGCGTGGCGATTCTGTATATCTCGCACCGGCTCGACGAAATGGCGCAGATCGTCGATCGCGTGACGGTGCTGCGCGACGGGCGCCACATCTCGACGGACGAGTTCGCCGACGTGAGCCTTGACGACATCGTCGCGCGCATGGTCGGACGCACGCTCGACGACGCCTATCCGTCACGGCAATCGGTGCCGACCGACGAGGTGCTGCTCGACGTGCGCGACCTGCGCCGCGACGGCGTGTTCGGGCCGGTGTCGTTCGCGCTGCGGCGCGGCGAGATCCTCGGTTTCGCGGGCTTGATGGGCGCCGGGCGTACCGAGATCGCCCGCGCGATCTTCGGCGCCGATCGCGTCGACGGCGGCACGATCGCGCTGCACGGGCGGCCCGTGACGATCCGCTCGCCGCGCGAGGCGATCCGGCACGGCATCGCGTATCTGTCGGAGGACCGCAAGAAGGAGGGGCTCGCGCTGCCGATGCCCGTTGCGGCGAACCTCACGCTCGCGAACGTGCGCGGCATCGCGTCACGCTTCGGATTCCTGCGCTTCGACGACGAGCTCGCCGTCGCGCGCCGCTACGTGCAGGACCTCGCGATTCGCACGCCGTCGGTGCACCAGCGCGTGCGCAACCTGTCCGGCGGCAACCAGCAGAAGGTCGTCATCGGCAAGTGGCTGTACCGCGGCTCGAAGATCCTGTTCTTCGACGAGCCGACGCGCGGCATTGACGTCGGCGCGAAATTCGCGATCTACGGGCTGATGGACCGGCTCGCCGCCGACGGCGTCGGCGTGGTGCTGATCAGTTCGGAATTGCCGGAGCTGATTGGCATGACCGACCGGATCGCCGTTTTTCACGAAGGTCGATTGACCGCATTGCTCGACACGAAACACACCAGTCAGGAGGAGATCATGCACTTTGCGTCGGGGCGTTCCCATGCTTGAAATGACATCCGATCGAAGCCAGGCCGACGAACGGGCGGCGCGACAGCGGCGGCGCGACCTGATCCAGAAGTTCGCGGCGCTGGGCAGCCTCGTCGTGCTCGTGTTCGCGTTCTCGATATCGAGCGCCGCGTTCTTCTCGGTCGACAACCTGATGACGGTCGGCCTGCAGGTCACGTCGATCGCCTACCTGGGCGTTGCCGCCACCTGCGTGATCATCACGGGCGGCATCGACCTGTCGGTCGGCTCGGTGCTCGCGCTGGCCGGCGTCTGCGCGGCGCTGCTGGTCAAGGCCGGCGTGCCGGTGCCCGCCGCGATGGCGGCCGGCATCCTGGTCGGCGCGCTGTGCGGGCTCGTCAACGGCATCTGCGTGACGCAGATGGGCCTGCCGCCGTTCATCGCGACGCTCGGCATGATGCTCGTCGCGCGCGGCATCGCGCTGCAGATCACCGGCGCGCGGCCGGTATCGGATCTCGGCGACGCGTTCGGTGCGCTCGGTAATGGCGCGCTGCTGCGGATCTCGCGCATCGGCGCGGACGGCTTTCCCGACACGACCTTTCCCGGCATTCCGTATCCGGTCGTGATCATGGTCGTGCTGTTCGTCGTGGTGTCCGTGCTGCTGTCGAGAACGTCACTGGGCCGCCACATCTACGCGGTCGGGTCGAACGCGGAAGCGGCCCGGCTGTCGGGCGTGAACGTGCAGGGCGTGAAGCTGTTCACCTACGTGCTCTCGGGCGCGCTCGCCGGCGTGACCGGCTGCGTGCTGATGTCGCGGCTCGTCACCGGGCAGCCGAACGAAGGCGTGATGTACGAGCTCGACGCGATCGCCAGCTCGGTCATCGGCGGCACGTCGCTGATGGGCGGCGTCGGCACGATCTCGGGCACGGCGATCGGCGCGTTCGTGATCGGCGTGCTGCGCAACGGCCTGAACATGAACGGCGTATCGAGCTTCATCCAGCAGATCATCATCGGCGTCGTGATCCTCGGCACGGTGTGGATCGACCAGTTGCGCAATCGCCGGCCCTGACCGGCAGCAAGCAGTCCCTACCCACGAGAAGCGGAGCGAGACATGAACAAATCCATCCTGCTGGCGGCATCGGCGTGCGTGTTCGCGGTATGCGGCAGCGGTGCGTATGCGGCGGGCGGCGAGATCGCGGTGATCGTCAAGACGGTCAACTCGAACTACTGGCAGAACGTGCAGAAAGGCGCGAAGGCGGCGCTCGACGGCGCGAAGGGTTACACGATGACGTTCCAGGGCCCGGCGGCCGAGTCCGACATCAGCGGGCAGGTCAACATGGTCGACAACGCGGTCACGCGTCACGTGGCGGGCATCGTGCTCGCGCCGTCCGATCCCGATGCGCTGGTGCCCGCGATCAAGAAGGCGTGGGAAGCGCACATTCCGGTCGTGCTGATCGACTCGGCGATCGCGGATGCCGGCAAGCCGTATTACCAGGCGTTCCTGTCGACCGACAACGAGAAGGCGGGCGCGCTGTGCGCGAAGGCGCTGATCGACCGCGTCGGGCAGTCGGGCAAGATCGCGATCATGTCGTACGTGCCGGGCGCGGGGTCCGAGGTCAGCCGCGTCGGCGGGTTCCGCAAGTACATCGAGAGCCATTCGAAGCTGCAGGTCGTCGGCCCGTACTACTCGCAGTCGCAAATGGCGACCGCGCTGAACCAGACGACCGACGTGCTGTCGGCGAACCCGGACCTGAAGGGCATCTTCGGCGCGAACGAGCCGACCGCGGTCGGGATGGGCCGCGCGCTGAAGCAGTCGGGCAAGGCGGGCAAGGTGGTGGCGATCGGGTTCGACGGCAACGAGGACCTGCAGGGCTTCGTGCGCGACGGCACCGTGCAGGCGATCGCCGTGCAGGGCTCGTGGCAGATGGGGAACCAGGGCGTGCGCACGGCGCTCGACGTGATCGAGCGCAAGCCCGCGCCGAAGCTGATCGACACCGGCGTCGTGATGGTCGACAAGCAGAACCTCGATTCGCAGGCGGCGAAGAATGTCCTGTACTGATCCCTTTCCCGCATCCAGTCACGCCTCATGAACGCACACGATACGCGCACCTTGCCGCGCAGCGGGCTGACGGTGTCCGCACTCGGCCTCGGCTGCTCGCAGCTCGGCGGCCTTTATCGGCCGATGTCGGCCGCCGACGCCGCCGCGCTCGTCGACGCCGCGTGGGCGGCCGGCCTGCGCTACTTCGACACCGCGCCGTATTACGGCTACACGCTGTCCGAGCGGCGCGTGGGGGCGGGGCTCGCCCAGCGCGAGCGCGGCGCCTTCACGCTCAGCACGAAGGTCGGGCGGCTGATGCGGGCCGACGCGAGCGTGCGGCCGGGCGACGACGGCTGGGCCGAGCCGCTGCCGTTCCGGCCGGTCTACGACTACAGCTACGACGGGATCATGCGCTCGCACGACGACAGCCGGCAACGGCTCGGGCTCGCGCGGATCGACATGCTGTACGTGCACGACATCGGCGCGATGACGCACGGCGAGCGTCACGCGCACTACTGGGACCAGTTGACGCGCGGCGGCGGGTTTCGCGCGCTGGATGCGCTGCGTTCGGGCGGCGAGATTGGTGCGTTCGGTCTCGGCGTGAACGAATGGGAAGTCGCGGCCGACGCGCTGAACGAAGCGGCGCTCGATGCGGTGCTGCTGGCCGGCCGCTATACGCTGCTCGAACAGACGGCGCTCGAGCCGCTGCTCGACGCATGCGCCCGTGACGGGACGGCGATCGTGATCGGCGGCGTGTTCAATTCCGGCCTGCTCGCCGGCAACGGCAAGTTCAACTATGCGGACGCGAGCGCCGACGTGATCGACAAGGCGACGCGGCTCGGCGCGCTGTGCAACCGCTTCGACGTGCCGCTTCCCGCCGCGGCGTTGCAGTTTCCGTTCGGCCATCCGGCCGTCGTGTCGTGCGTGGTCGGCGCGCGCAGCGTGGCTCAGCTGGCGCAGAACATCGCCTGGTTCGAGCGCCCCGCGCCGGCCGAGCTGTGGGAGGCGCTGCGCGACGAAGGGCTGATCGCGGCGCACGCGCCGGTGCCGGGAGCACGCGCATGACCGCACGGATCGACGCCCATCAGCATTACTGGCGCATCGGCGCGCGGGCCGGCTGCTGGCCGCCGGCCGAACTCGCTGCGATTCACCGGGATTTCGGCCCCGCCGAGCTGGCGCCGCTGCTCGACGCCGCGCGCATCGATACCACCGTCCTCGTGCAGTCGCTGCCGAGCGAAGCCGACACGCGCTTTCTGCTCGATCTCGCGGCTGAAACGCCGAGCGTCGGCGCGGTGGTCGGCTGGCTCGACCTGAAGGCCGGCGACGCACCGGCGCGGATCGCGGCGTTTGCGTCCGCGCCGAAGGCGCGCGGTTTGCGACCGATGCTGCAGGATCTGCCCGACGACGCGTGGATCGACGATCCGCGGCTGGATCGCGCAGTCGCCGCGATGCTCGAGCACGAGCTGCGGTTCGATGCGCTGGTGATGCCGCGCCATCTCGATGCGCTGCATGCGTTCGCGCGACGCCACCCGGATTTGCCGATCGTGATCGATCACGGCGCGAAGCCGTTCATCGAGCGCGGCGAGATGCAGCCGTGGCTCACGTCGATGCGTCGACTCGCGCACCTGTCGAACCTGCATTGCAAGCTGTCCGGCCTCTGGACGGAGGCGGGGCCGTCGGCCGGCCCGGATGCGGTGCGCGCGCGCACGCGGCCGTATGTCCAGGCGCTGGCCGACCTGTTCGGGCCGACGCGCTTGATGTGGGGCAGCGACTGGCCGGTGCTGCGGCTGGCGTCGGCGTGCGGCGGCTACGGCGAATGGCTGGCCGCATGCGAGGACGATGGCGCGCAGTCGCTCGGCGCCGCGGCGCTCGACGGCCTGTTCGGCGGCAACGCGCGCCGCTTCTACCGGATCGACACCGCACGCCACGACGAATGAACCCGAACGAAAGGAAACCGACATGCTCAGCGTGATTTGCGAATCCCCCGGCGTGCTGCGCGTGCAGCAGCGCGAGCTGCCCGTGCGCGGCAGCGGCGAAGTGCTGTTGCGCGTGCAACGGGTCGGCATCTGCGGCACCGACCTGCACATCTTCACCGGCAACCAGCCGTACCTCGACTATCCGCGCGTGATGGGCCACGAGTTGTCGGCGGTCGTCGTCGAGGCGGAACCGGAGTCGGGGCTCGGCGCCGGCGACGCGGTGTACGTGATGCCGTATCTGTCGTGCGGACACTGCGTCGCCTGCCGGCACGGCAACACGAACTGCTGCGTGAACATCAAGGTGCTCGGCGTGCATCGCGACGGCGCGCTCGCCGAATACCTGAGCGTGCCCGCGCAGTTCGTGCACAAGGCCGACGGCATTTCGCTCGACCAGGCGGCGATGCTGGAGTTTCTCGCGATCGGCGCGCATGCGGTGCGCCGCGCGGATATCCGTGCCGGGCAGCGCGCGCTGGTCGTCGGCGCCGGGCCGATCGGCATGGCCGCGATGATCTTCGCGAAGCTGCGCGGCGCCGACGTCACGTGCCTCGACACGCGCGCCGACCGGCTGGCGTTTTGCCGCCAGCATCTGGCGGTCGATGTGGCGGTGGAGGTGGGGGAAGGGGACGCGGCGCGTCTCGCGTCGTTGACGAACGGCGAGTATTTCGATGCGGTGTTCGACGCGACGGGCAATCTCGATGCGATGAACCGCGGGTTCGAATTCGTCGCGCACGGCGGCAAATACACGTTGATCTCGATCGTGCGCGGGCACGTCGCGTTTTCGGATCCGGAGTTCCACAAGCGGGAAACCACGCTGCTCGCGAGCCGCAATGCGACGGCCGAGGATTTCGCGACGGTGCTCGACGCGATGCGCGCGGGGCGCATTCCCGACCGCGCGCTGAACACGCACCGGATGCGGCTCGACGAGGTGCCGGACGCGCTGCCGCGTCTGCTGGATGCCGGGCAGACCGTCGTGAAGGCGCTCGTCGAATGCTGATCCGTCGAATCCGGCACGCGGAGCGCACGACATGGTGACGCCGCCGATCCTGCAGTTCGGCACGAGCCGCTTCCTGCTCGCGCACGTCGACCTGTTCGTCTCCGAGGCGCTGGACGACGGCAACGCGATCGGCGGCATCGGCATCGTGCAGACGACCGGCAATCCGGCCAGCCGCGCCCGCATCGACGCGCTGCGCGCCACCGGCCGCTATCAGGTGCGGATTCGCGGGCGCGACCGCGGCGGCGTGGTCGACGAGGTCGTCGAGTGCCGCGCCGTGCAGCGCGCGTGGGACGCCGAGCGCGACTGGGCGGACATACGCGGCGCCGCGATCGACACGGTGCGCGTCATCGTGTCGAATACCGGCGACGCAGGCTATCGCGCCGACCCACGCGACGCCGCGGACCTGCTGGCCCACCCGGAGCACGCACCGCACGGCTTTCCGGCGAAGCTGCTCGCGCTGCTGCATGCGCGCTGGCAGGTGCGACCCGATGACGGCGTGTCGATCCTGCCGTGCGAACTGGTGACGAACAACGGCGACACGCTGCGCGACATCGTGCTGGGCCTGGCACGCCAGTGGCGGCTGCCCGACGCGTTCTCCGACTATCTGGGCAACCGCTGCACATGGGTCAACTCGCTCGTCGACCGCATCGTGTCCGAGCCGCTGCATCCGGTCGGCGCGATCGCGGAGCCCTATGCGTTATGGGCGATCGAACGGCGTGCGGGCATGATGCTGCCATGCGAGCACGCGCAGATCGTCGTCACCGACGATTTGCGCAGCCACGAGCGCCTGAAGCTGTTCTTCCTCAATCTCGGGCACAGCTGGCTCGCGGAGCAGTGGCTCACGGCGGGGCGCGACGCAGCGCAAACGGTGCTGGGCGCGATGAGCGATGCGCGGCTGCGCGACGGGCTCGAGGCCGTGTGGCGCGATGAAGTCGCGCCGGTATTCGTGGCGCTGGGCTTGCGCGAAACGGCCGAACGCTACGTCGACAGCGTGCGCGAGCGCTTGCTCAATCCGTTTCTCGCGCATCGCATCGCCGATATCGCGGTCAACCATCGCGAGAAGGTCGCGCGGCGGATCGCGCCGCTGCTCGCGCTCGCGGATTCGCTCGCGTTGCCGGCCGAACAACCGCGGTTGCGGCAACTCGTCGCCCGCCATGAACCGGCGGCCGGCGCTCCGGCGGCCGGCATCGCAATGACAGGGAGAAAGGCATCGTGAAGCAACCGGCAATCGTGATCCTTCACGGCAACGACAACGTCGCCGTCGCACTCGATGCGCTGGCGCCGGACGTGCCGATCGACGTGCGCGGCGCACCGCTGCAACCCGCGGACGCGATACCGGCCGGCCACAAGGTCGCCACCGCGCCGATCGCGCGCGGCGGCGCGATCGTCAAATGCGGGCAGCCGATCGGCGTCGCGCTGCGCGACATCGCCGCGGGCGAGCACGTGCACGTGCACAACGTCGGGATGCCCGATCGGCATGCACACGACGGCGCGCCTGCCGACGGCGCGCATGAGGTCGAGACGGATCGCCGCGATACCTTCGACGGCTTCGTGCGGCCCGACGGCAGCGTGGGGACCCGCAACTACGTCGGCGTGATCGCCAGCGTCAACTGTTCGGCGAGCGTGTGTCATGCGATTGCCGATGCCTACCGGCACGGCACGCTCGATGCGTTCGGTCACGTCGACGGCGTCGTCGCGATCACCCATCAGAGCGGCTGCGGCATGTCGGCGACCGGGGACGGCATCGAGCTGCTGCGACGCACGCTCGTCGGTTACGCACGCAACCCGAATTTCGCCGGCGTGCTGCTCGTCGGCCTCGGCTGCGAGGTCAACCAGGTCGGCGCGCTCGCGCAACGGCTCGATGCGGCGGCGCCCGGCACCGTGCGCACGCTGGTGATCCAGGACGAAGGCGGCGTGCGCGACACCGTGGCCAAAGGCGTGTCGATCGTGCGCGAACTGGTGGAGGCGGCCGACGGCGCGCGTCGCAGCGCCGTGCCGGCCTCGCGGCTGACGGTCGGCCTGCAATGCGGCGGGTCCGACGGCTACTCGGGCATCACCGCGAACCCGGCGCTCGGCGCGGCCATCGATCTGCTGGTCCGCAACGGCGGCACCGCGATCCTGTCCGAGACGCCCGAGATCTACGGCGCCGAGCATCTGCTGATCGCGCGGGCGGCGTCGCGCGACGTGGCCGAGCGTCTGCTCGGTCGATTGCAGTGGTGGGCGCGCTACGTCGCCGACAACGGCGGCGAAATGAACAACAACCCGTCGCCCGGCAACCTCGCCGGCGGCATCACGACGATTCTCGAGAAGTCGCTCGGCGCGGTGTCGAAGGGTGGCCGCTCGCCGCTGCGCGCGGTCTACGACTATGCGGAGCCGGTACGGCAAGCCGGGCTCGTGTTCATGGATACGCCGGGTTACGACCCGGTGTCGGCCACCGGGCAGATCGCCGGCGGCGCGAATCTCGTGTGCTTCACGACGGGCCGCGGTTCGGTGTTCGGCTCGAAGCCGGTGCCGACGATCAAGATCGCGACGACGACCGGCCTGTTCGAGCGGATGCGATCGGACATGGATTTCGACAGCGGCGGGATCGTCGCCGGTTCGCTCTCGGTCGGCGAAGCGGGCGAGCGGCTGTTCCGGCTGATGCTCGACGTCGCGTCCGGGCGGCCGTCGCGAAGCGAGGAGAACGGTATCGGCGACCGCGAATTCGTGCCCTGGCTGCGCGGCGCGGTCATGTGACGCGCGACGCGGTGTACGGCCGCCCGCGCAATCGGACTGGTAAGGAGACGTTGCGATGGAAACCATCATGCGCAAGCCGGCGACCGGCGAAGCCGGCCGCGGCGATCAACTGTCGGAACTGGAGAAGGGCTTGCTCGGCGAGGCGCTGCGCTTGCTCGCCGAGACGCGGGCGCGGGCGCTGGAACTCTGTGTCGAGGTGAACCGGCGACAGGGCGGCGCCACGCCGGATGTCCACGACTTCAACCTGCCGACGATCATCGAGCTGCAGCGGCGCTTCGGCACGCGGTCTTGCCCGTCGGGCGAAGCCGGTACGGCGGCGCCGGCCTGCTTTGCGTGAGGCCAGGCTCGGGCCCACGCCCAAGACGAAGCCCAAGCCCATGCCCAAGACGAAGCCGAAGCCCAAGCCCAAGCCCAAGCCCAAGCCCAAGCCCAAGCCCAAGCCCAAGCCCAAGCCCAAGCCCAAGCCCAAGCCGCCCGTGGGCGGCGCCGTTGCGGGATCGATCTTCGCCGCCGACTACGCCGCCGACAGCGTGACCGACACGCCCGTCGCGGTATAAACCGGCGTGGCCTTGAACCCGTCGACCGTCACCGTCGAGAACTTCGCGGCGGCCGCCGCGCCGTCGATCAGCGCGATGGTGTCGCCGGCCTTCGGCGTATAGCCGTTCACGAATTTCACGTGCAGCGTGCCGCCCGTGACGGTGAGCGGGCCGCCCACGCGCAGGCGTCCGCCGCCGTTGCCGTCGATGTCGAGTTCGAGCGTCGTGTTGTCGAGCTGCGTATAGCGGGTCGCGATCGTCACCGGTGCATTGGCCGCGATCTTCACGCCGCCGCCCGAGCCGACGTACACGTCGCCGTTGCCGAACGCCGTCGTCGACGCGGCCGCGAGCGTGCCGCCGCTCACCTGCGTGCCGCCCGTGTAGCGGTTGTTGCCCGCCAGCGTCAGCGTGCCGCTGCCTTGCAGCGTCAGCTTGCCGGCGCCCGCGACGTCGTTGCGCCACAGGTCGGCCGCATTGAGCCCGCCCTGCGACGCATCCATCGACACGATCACGTTGCCGTTGAACGCGCCGTAGCCGTCGGCGGCCGCGAACAGGTTCAGGCGGCCCCAGCCTTCCGCATCGTCCATGACCGGATAGCCGGACGGCACTTCGGTCGTCTTCAGCACGACGCGCCGCTGGTCGGCGCTCAGGTACGGGAAGCGCGTCTGCAGCAGGATCTCCGCGCCCTTCGGCACGACCGGCGGCGCGTCCGTCGATTCAATCGCGGCGAAGCCGAACGTCATGCGGCGCAGGAAGGCGGCCTTGTTCGTCGTGTAGTCGGCGAACCGGTCGGTGGCCGTCGTACCGGAGTGGGCGAATGCGGAGAAGGTCGTGGCGCTCGTCGCCGTCAGTTGTTGCAGCGTTTGATGGGCTTGCGTGTACGCGGCCTGCGCGTCGCTGGCGTACGCGGTCAGGTTCGCCGCGCTGACCGCCAGCGCGAGCATGCGGCCGCCGATCACGTCGAGCGGCGAGTGCATGCCGGCGAGGATCCGGTTCTCGCCCAGTTCGAGGCCGCGGCTGAGCATTTCCTGGAAGCGTTCCGGCACGAGCCACGCCATCGTCGTCGCATCGCGCACAGCCTCGGCCGTGTGGCCGCTGATGAAACCGCCGTCGGTCGCGGGCGTCGTGCTTTCCGCCGGCACGAGCGTCGGCGCGACCACCACGCTCGTGCTCCAGCGGTACGGGCGCGCATATTTGAAGAAGCGCTTCGACGGTTCGGTCGACGCGTTGTTGCCCATTTCGTTGAGCAGGTCGACAACTTTCCCGAAGCTGGCGTTGCCGCTGCTGCTGCCGACGCCGACGTTGTTGCCCGAGTCGTTATAGAGCACCGTCGTCGCGTCGGACGGAATGCTGGTGATGCTGGTCGTCTGCTGGGCCGCGGTGCGCCACGCGGCGGTGAGCGGGCCCATGCCGTCGGTCACGCTGAAGCCCTTGCCGCGCCGGTCGTCGTAGTACGCGGCATCAGCCTGCTGCGGCGTGCGGGCGGTCGTCGCGTTGACCACGTATTGCACGTTGGCCGACAGCACCGCATCGTTCAGGATCGTGCCGCACGACACGCCGCTGTTCGGCAGCCCGGAGCAGGTCGACGGCGAGATGGCCGGGAACGTGCCGTTCGCTGGCGCGCTCACGCCCGCATCGACCAGCATCGTCGCCGGTTGCCAGAGATCGAGGAAGCGGCTCAACACGCGCACCGCGGCGTTGGTCGACAGCGTCGCATAGCGTGCATCGCCGCGCTGGTTGGTCGCGACGTTGTCGACGAACGCGGGCGCGCTCGGGATCGGCGCGCTGTCGACGAAGCCGGGGTCGGCGGGCGGCGCGGGAACGGCCGCCGCCAGGGTGCTGGTCGACGTGACATCATCGCCGCCGCCGCACGCAGCCAGCACGATCGCACTCGACAAGGCTGCGACGTGCAGCGGAAAACGGCTTCGTGACGCAAACATGCAAGACTCCATCCTGATGGTCGAAGATGGCGAATTGTGGTGATGGATCGTTACGCGGCCGTTACGGAATTGTTTCGCATCGGATGCAATGCGCGCGAATTCCCACTATCTGGTTAATTTCGGGTGCTGAGCATGTCGGGCGACGGATTCGATGCGTCCATCGAGGGCACACGCACGGCGGGAGGCTATGCGCCGCCCACCCGCGTGTCGAGCCGGAACAGCGATACCGCGTCGGCAAGCCGGCCACCCTGTTCCTCGAGCGACTTCGATGCGGCGGCGGCCTGTTCGACGAGCGCCGCGTTCTGCTGGGTGACTTCATCCATTTGCGTCATGGCCAGATTGACCTGCTCGATGCCGCGGCTCTGCTCGTTCGATGCGGCCGCGATCTCGCCCATGATGTCGGTCACGCGCGCGATCGCATGCGTGACCTGGGTCATCGTCTCGCCCGCGTTGTTCGCGATCTGCGAGCCGTCCTGGATTTTCCGGACCGATTCCGAGATCAGCTCGCGAATTTCCTTCGCGGCGCTCGACGAACGCTGCGCGAGACTGCGGACTTCGCTGGCCACCACGGCAAAGCCGCGGCCCTGTTCGCCGGCGCGGGCGGCCTCCACGGCCGCGTTGAGCGCGAGGATGTTGGTCTGGAAGGCGATCCCTTCGATGATCGCGGTGATCTCGGCGATTTTGGCGGAGCTGGCGCTGATGTCCGTCATCGTGTCGACCATCAGGCCGACTGCCGTGCTGCCGCGCTGGGCGACTTCCGACGCGTTGTTGGCCAGCCCGCTTGCCTGCTGCGCATTGTCGGCGTTCAGGCGCACGGTGGAGGTCAGTTGCTCCATGCTCGATGCGGTCTCCTGCAGTGACGCGGCTTGCTGTTCCGTGCGGGAGGAGAGGTCCTGGTTGCCGGACGCGATTTCGCCGGCGCCCGTCGCGACATTGCCGGATGCCGTGCGGACTTCCGAGATCAGGCGGGTCAGGTTCGCCTGCATGTCGCGCATGGAAGCCAGTACGCTGCCGGCCGGCGCGGCACCGGTCGACGATTCGGTACCGAGGTCGCCGGCGGCGATCCGGCGTGCGATCTCGCTGAGCACGGCAGGCTCCGTGCCGAGCGCGCGCAGCAGGCCGCGGGTGATGAAGACGCCCAGGATCGCGGCGGCGGCTGCCGCCGTGATACACATGACGATCAGCATCAGTCGTTGTGATGCATAGCGGTCGGCCGATTCCGTCACCAGTTGCTCGCCTTGCGCGCGGGCGAACGTCGCATAGGCGTCGGTGGCGCTGACAAGCCTGGCCAGCAGCGGCCGACACTGTTCGTTGATCATCGTGATCGCCTGATCGCGCCGGTTGTTCGCCGCCGCGTCGACGATGGCGCGCGCCACGGGGCCGTACTGCGCCTCGACCGCGCCGATTTGCCGAACCAGTTCGCGGGCCTTGTCGGTCGCGCCGCTCCCCTCGCGCACTGCATTCGTCAGTTCGCCCAGCAGCGCGCCGACGTCGCGGTCGGCCTGCAGCGCCGCGTCCTTCTCGATGTCCGCGTCGCGCGGTGCGGTCGCCAGCACCTGGTTGCGGGCGGCGATCGCACGCCGGTCGACCGCGACGCGAACCTTGTCCGCCAGGATGGCACGGGCGTTGGTGCCATTGACGTAATGGTCGAATGCCGCGTTCGCATTGCCGAGCGATACGATGCCCAGCATGGAGACGAGCAGCACCATGCACGTCAGGAGACTGAACGCCAGGGTCAGCTTCGTGCGAACCGTTAATCGTCGATTATTCATGTGAGCAGTCCAGTTTCATTGATATCAAGTAGCGTTCCTTATTATCGGATTGGTACATGAACAATTTAGGACTGTTGTCCGACGCAATCGTTTGCGTAGAGGTCGCTGCCGAAAAAGATGCTGGCCACGATCCGTGGCCGATCAGGTCAAGCCACGCGAGCGTGTTGCTCCGTTTCCGCGCAACACACGCGGTTGCGGCCTTCGCGCTTCGCACGATAAAGCGCCATGTCCGCCTGATGCGACAGCGCGTGCACTGACGGAGGGCGCGCGCGATGGCCGGTCGCGCAGCCGATGCTGACGGTGAACGCCGGCACGGTGTCCGCGAACCCGTCGAGCCGGTTGCGTTCGACTTCGCGGCGAATCGCCTCCGCGACCTGCGCGGCTCCGCTTTCGTCCGTATCCGGCAGCACCGCGACGAACTCCTCGCCGCCGTAGCGCGCGGCGAGATCGCCGCGCCGTCGCGTGTGGGTGCGGATGCATTCGGCGAGAACGCGCAGCGCCGTGTCGCCCACCGCATGGCCGTGCCGGTCGTTGTACTGCTTGAAGTGGTCGGCATCGATGAACAGGATCGACAGGCTGCCGTTGCTGCCCCGCTGCAGCCGTTCCCATTCGTCGCCCAGCGCGATATCGAGTGCGCGGCGGTTGCACAGGCCCGTCAGCGGATCGGTCCGGGTGAGATCCATGAGCAGCGTCTGCTTGCGCAGGTTGTCCCGCAGCGCAAACGCGAGCAGCCAGACCACCGCGCAGAAGAGTGCGCTGATCACGGTGGCGGACACGCCTACCGTCCACGACAGGCGCGTGATGCTCGCCAGCACGTCGCGCTCGGCCGGCGCGACGACGGCGATCAGCGGCGTGCCCGGCACCCGCTGGTACGTATACAGCCGCATGATGCCGTCGATGGTCGAACGAGCGGGGTAGAAGCCCGACTCACTGTGCACCATCCGGTCGAAGGCTTTCGAGCGGCGCAGGTGGTTCATCTGGTTGTCGTTCAACGACGGATTTCGCGCGAGGATCGTGCCGTCCGCGCGCAGGATCGCGCTGACCCCGTTCGGCCCGACATCGAGACCGGACAGGAGCTGCTCGAAATAGGCGATGTCGAGGGCGACCACCGCGATGCCGTTGAACGTATGGTCCGGCCGGTCGATCCGGCGCGACAGCGCGATCGATTCCTTGCCGCCGCGCGAGCGTGCGCGATAGGCCTCGGACACGTAGAGGCCGACGTTGTCGGCATCGCGATGGACCTTGAAGTAGTCGCGATCGCTGAAATCCCAACGATGGGTCGTGCCGCAGCAGCCGTCGATCAACTGGCCGCGCCGGTCGGTCACGCCCATGCCGGTCACGTATTGCGCGGCGGTGCGCTCGAACAGCAGGTCGTGCCGCAGCCCGGCATCCATGCGCCGCACCGCGGGCTTGCCGAGATCGGACGCGAGCGCGACCAGCGCGTTGTTCGACGTTTCGACGGTGCGCGCGATCTGGCTCACCAGCACGGCGGCGACGTTGCGCGACGTCTCGTGCGCGTGGTCGATCACTTCGCTGCGCCCGACCCACAGGGTCGCCGCGCTGATCCCGAGCGCCGCCAGCGACATCAACGTGCCCAATGCCCCGACGACAAGGTGGTTGCGTCCGGCCCAGTCGGCGATTTTCTCGATCGAGGTGGTTGCGGCCATGCTCGTGCTCGTGTGGGATGCCGGCGGCAGTGGGGCCGGCGCGGGTCAAACCTGGGTTAACGGCACGGTTAACAGAAAATCGAGGCCCTGCAGGGCCGCCCGTGGGCGCGAGCGATCGCACACGGGAGCGCAAACGTATGCGAGGCCGCCTGGCTGTTCCTGTCAAGCCCTGCATCGGGCGTTCGCCGCGCCCGGAACGATGTGCGGCGACACGCGCCGCCGCCACGTCGATTGATAACCCTTCGACATCAATCCTTCCAAAAATTGCACTTATCGTTTGCCCGGCGACGAGCGAACATGCCGGAAAACGACAATCGATCCACCCCTCCCGCGTATTTCCGGATTTTCAGGAGACACCCGATGCACCCCTCGTCCAGCCTTCCGAACGCCCGTTCGAAGGCCGCTGCGGTTTTCCGCGTCACCGCCGGGAATTTTCTCGAGCAGTTCGACTTCTTCCTGTTCGGCTTCTACGCCACGCAGATCG
Source organism: Burkholderia sp. AU38729 (assembly GCF_020419725.1). Taxonomy (NCBI): domain Bacteria; kingdom Pseudomonadati; phylum Pseudomonadota; class Betaproteobacteria; order Burkholderiales; family Burkholderiaceae; genus Burkholderia; species Burkholderia sp. AU38729. The sequence goes on from NZ_JAIZQO010000006.1 coordinate 195,063, forward strand.
CCAACGTTTTCTTTCCCGCGCAAAGCGAGTTCGCATCGCTGATGATGACCTTCGCCGTGTTCGGCGCCGGCTTCCTGATGCGGCCGCTGGGCGCCATCGTGCTGGGCGCGTATATCGACGATGTCGGCCGCCGCAAGGGCCTGATCGTCACGCTGTCCATCATGGCGAGCGGCACCGTCCTGATCGCGTTCGTGCCGGGCTACGCGACGATCGGCCTGCTGGCGCCCGCGCTCGTGCTGCTCGGGCGGCTGCTGCAGGGCTTCTCCGCCGGCGCGGAACTGGGCGGCGTCTCGGTGTATCTCGCCGAACTGGCGACGCCCGGCCGCAAGGGCTTCTTCACGAGCTGGCAATCCGCCAGCCAGCAGGTCGCGATCGTCGTCGCGGCGGGCCTCGGCTTCGCGCTCAATCAATGGCTGAGCGCGTCGGCCATCGCCGCATGGGGATGGCGCGTGCCGTTCTTCGTCGGCTGCATGATCGTGCCGTTCATCTTCATGCTGCGCCGTAACCTGGAGGAAACCCAGGAGTTCAAGGCGCGCAAGCATCGCCCGGGCATGAAGGAAGTGTTCGGGACGCTGGTGCAGAACTGGGGCGTCGTGGTGGCCGGCATGATGCTGGTCGCGATGACCACCACGAGCTTCTATCTGATCACGGTCTACGCACCGACCTTCGGCAAGACGGTGCTGCACCTGAGCACCGCCGACAGCCTGCTCGTGACGCTCTGCGTCGGCGTGTCGAACTTCGTGTGGCTGCCGATCGGCGGCGCGCTGTCCGACCGGATCGGCCGCCGGCCGCTGCTGGTCGGCATGACGGTGCTCACCGTCGTGACCGCCTACCCGGCGCTGTCGTTGCTTGCTCACGCGCCGTCGTTCGTCAACATGCTGCTCGTCCTCCTGTGGCTCTCGTTCATGTACGGGATCTATAACGGGGCGATGGTCGTGGCGCTCACGGAAGTGATGCCGGTGCAGGTGCGCGTCGCCGGCTTCTCGCTCGCGTACAGCCTCGCGACGGCCGTGTTCGGCGGCTTCACGCCGGCCATTTCGACCGCGCTCATTCACGCGACGGGCGACAAGGCCGCACCGGGCTACTGGATGAGCTTCGCCGCGGTGTGCGCGCTGCTGGCGACGTTCGCGCTCTATCGTCGCCGCACGGCGACGCTGACGCCCGCGCATTGAGGCCCCGGGCCATCCGGAATGCTTGCCAACCCAGACGAATCCGCACGACCACGACCATGATCATGAGAAACCTGCTCCCGAAATTTTGCGCGGCCGCGCTCGTCCTGGCCACGGCAGTGGCCGCCAACGTGCAGGCCGCCGAACTGCACGTGATGAGCTCGGGCGGCTTCACCGCCGCCTACAAGCTGCTCGGCCCCCGGTTTGCATCAACGACGGGTAACACGCTCGATACCGCGCTCGGCCCGTCGATGGGCAAGTCGCCCGAGGCGATTCCGAACCGGCTCGCGCGCGGCGAGCCCGCCGACGTCGTCATCATGGTCGGCTATGCGCTGGACGACCTGATCAAGCAGGGCAAGGTCATCCCCGGATCGCGCGTCGAGCTGGCCGACTCGCGCATCGGCGCGGTCGTGCGCGACGGCTCGGCAAAACCCGACGTCGGTTCCCCCGAAGGTCTCAAGCAGGCGCTGCTGCACGCGAAGTCGATCGCGTATTCGGACAGCGCGAGCGGCGTCTACATCGAGCGCGAGCTGTTCAAAAAACTCGGCATCGAGGATCAGGTGAAGTCGAAGGCGAAGATGATTCCGCGCATTCCGGTGGCATCGGTCGTCGCGAACGGCGACTACGAGATCGGCTTCCAGCAGGTCAGCGAGCTGCTGCCGGTCAAGGGGGCGACCTTCGTCGGCAAGATCCCCGAATCGCTGCAGTCGGTCACGCGCTTCGCGGCCGGCATCCCCGTCGGCGCGCAGCATCCGGCTGAAGCGAAGGCACTGCTCGACTATCTTGCGTCGCCCGACGTGCAGGCCGACGTGAAATCGACCGGGCTGGATTCCGTCCCCGCTCATTGAGCCTGATCGACGGGAAGGTTGGCGTCAGACCGCCTTCCCGTCACCGTCGCCGCCGGCCTCCGTGGCGGCACTCTCCGCATCGACCCCGTTCGGGGCGACCGGCCCCCCGGCAGCGAGCCGCTGCGCAAGATGCGTGCGATCGCATGCGCCTTCCCACATCGACACGAAGATCACCGCGCACGCATTGCTGATCACGCTCGTCAGCGCACGCGCCTCGGACATGAAACGGTCGATGCCGACCAGTAGTGCGACACCGGCGACGGGCAGGTCGCGCATGACGGCGAGCGTGGCGACCAGCGCCACCAGCCCGCTACCGGAAACACCGGCCGCGCCCTTGGAGGTGAGCAGCATCACGGCGAGCATCACGGCGATCTGGGACGCGGAAAGGGGCACGTCGCACGCCTGCGCGATGAACAACGCGGCGAGCGTCAGATAGATCGCGGTGCCGTCCAGGTTGAACGAATAGCCCGCCGGCAGCACGAGCCCCACGACACCCTTGTCGCACCCGAGCGATTCCAGCTTGACGATCAGGCGCGGCAGAACAGGCTCCGACGAGGATGTCGCGAGGACGATGAGCAACTCTTCGCGCAGGTAGCGCAACAGCCGCCACAGCGCGAAGCCGTGCAGGCGCGCGAGCGGCGCGAGCACCAGCGCGACGAACAGCGCGCAGGCCGCATAGAAGGACACCGCCAGCTTCGCGAGCGAGCCGACCGAACCGATCCCGAAGCGGCCCACCGTGAAGGCCATCGCGCCGAATGCGCCGAGCGGGGCGAGCCGCATGATCATCGCGAGCACGCGAAAGACCACCTGGGCGACCCCGTCGATCAGCGCAAGAACGGGCTGCCCGGCCCGCCGGTGCGCATTCAGCGAGAAGCCGAACAGCAGCGACAGCAGCAGCACCGGCAACACCTCGCCTTGCTGGAACGCGCCGAGCATCGTCTCGGGGATCACGCTCAGCCCGAATGCCACGAGCCCGCGCGGCTGCGCCTCCTTCGCGTACTGCGCGAGGATGCTCGCATCGAGATGGTGAACGTCGATGTGCAGGCCGGCGCCGGGACGCAGCACGAACGCGATGACGAGCCCGACGGCGAGCGCGACGGCGGTCAGCAGATAGAAGAGCGCCAGCGCGCGAACGATCGTGCGGCCGATGGCCTTCCCGTTCGCCAGTGACGTGATGCCCGAGACGATCGTGCAAAAGACGATCGGCGCGATGGTCATCCGCACGAGCCCGACGAACGCGTCGCTGAGCGGTTTGAGCGCCGCGCCCGCGTCAGGCCATACGTGACCGACGGTCACGCCGAGCAGCATCGCGAGCAGGACCTGCACGTAGAGCGATTTGAGCAGCCTGGCCAACCTCACGGAACGGTCTTCCTTCGTGTCGCTTGTGTCGTTGTCACGCCGAGGCATCGCTGCTTGCGATGCCGTCGCGCTTCGCGTCGACGATCATCCGGTGAAACGCCTCGGCGGCCGGCGTGAGCGGCCGTCCGCGCCGCTTGACGATGCCCACCCGGCGTTTGACGACCGGCTCGACGAGCGGCACGCTCGTGAGAATCGGATGGTCGTGCCCGGGCATCGCCATCGAGGGCACCGCGGCGACGCCGAGCCCCGCCTCGATCAAGCCGAGCAGGGTCGTCACGTGGCGCGCTTCGCACACGCTCGGCCCACGCGGCGCCACGGCGGCCAGCGCCTGGTCGAGCAACAGACGGTTCCCGGAAGTCTTGTCCACCGACACGTAATCGTGCTCGTACAGTTCGTTCCAGGTCACGCGCTTCTTGCGCGCGAGCGGATGGTCGCGGCGGCACGCGGCGACGAAGCGTTCCTGGAGCAGCATCTTGAACTCGATGTCGGCTTCCTGGCTGCCCATGAAGCTCACGCCGAAATCGGCTTCGCCGCTGATGACGGCGCCCAGCACCTCGTTCGCGCTCGCGTCCAGCAGCTTGACCCGGATGCGCGGAAAGCGCCGATGATAGCGCGCGATGATGGCCGGCAGAAAGTAGTAGGCGACCGACGGCACGCACGCGATGGTCACATGGCCCAGGCGGCTCGACGACACGTCGCGAATGCCGAGCAGCGCCGCGTCGAGATCGTCGAGCAGTTGTTCGGCGCTCTGGGCGAACACGCGGCCGACCGTGGTGAGCGCGACGCGACGCGTGGTGCGCTCGAACAGGCGCACGCCCAGCGCTTCCTCGAGCTTGTCGATCCGGCGGCTCAACGCGGGCTGCGAAATGCTGACCGATTCCGCGGCCTTTCGGAAGCTGCCCGTTTCCACGACCGCGCGAAACGCCTGCAAGTCGTTCAAGTCGAAGTTGATCCCCACGGGCGCGTCTCCGCATCTCAGATGGGGCGTATTTTGCATGATTTCGCCGGGCGGCCGCATCGGCGCGGCATGCATCCGCGCCACCCTTGATCGCAACCGCGTGCGCGAGGGTGCGGTCTTGCCGCCGATCCGCCGCGCGTCGATGTCGATGGGGCGTCGCGGCCCCGGGCGTTACGGCGCAAGCAGGCCGCGTGCGGCCAGATTCGCATACAGCGCGCGCACGCCGAAGGTCCACGGCGCGATCTCGGTGCACAGCCGCACGGTGTTGACGAGTGCGCCGAGTGCGGGCGTTGAGAGGGTGACGCGGTCGCCCAGGTGATGCGTGAATCCGCTGCCGGACGCGTCGCGGTCCTGGATCGGCGAAAACATCGTGCCGAGGAACAGCATGAAACCGTCCGGATACTGGTGATGCGCGCCGCAGGTCTGCGCGACGAGGTCGAGCGGGTCGCGGCTGATCTCGCGCATGTGGCTGATGCCGTCGAGGACGAAGCCGTCGTCCGCGCCTTCGACGCGCAGCGACACGCTGGCCTGCCGGACATCGTCCAGTGTGAAGCCGTCATCGAACAGCCGCACGAACGGGCCGATCGCGCACGAGCCGTTGTTGTCCTTGCATTTGCCGAGCAGCAGCGCCGAGCGGCCTTCGATGTCGCGCAGGTTCACGTCGTTGCCGAGCGTCGCGCCCACCGGCCTGCCGCCGCTGGAAACCGCGAGCACGATCTCCGGTTCGGGGTTGTTCCAGACCGACACGGGCAGCAGGCCCACGTCTGCCCCGAAGCCCACGGCGGACATCGGCTGCGCCTTCGAGAACACCTCGGCATCGGGGCCGATGCCGACTTCCATGTATTGCGACCACGCGCCGCGGCGTTCGAGTTCCGCCTTCAGACGCAGCGCGGCGTCCGAGCCCGGCACGATCTTCGACAGATCGGTGCCGATGGTGGCCGCGATGGTCGCGCGCACGTCCGCTGCTTTCACCGGGTCGCCGCCGGCCTGTTCCTCGATCACGCGTTCGATCAGGCTGACGGCGAAGGTCACGCCGCAGGCCTTGATGGCCTGCACGTCGCACGGCGCGAGCAGGTGGGTCGCGCCGCGCGTGCCGTCGAGCGCCGCCTGCAGCAGCGGCTCGACGCGACCGAGCGATTCGCCGGGCGTCGTGCGCGCGAGGGCGGCGGCGTCGGCGCGGTCGAACAGGTCCGCGGTGGTCGGTACGGTGCGCGAGATGTCGATCACTTCGCCGTCGCGCACGGCAACGACGCTCGGGCCCGCATGGGCGCCGTCGTGCCGCCACACACGGCCGATCAGCAGCGCTTGCGCCAGATCGTGCGGCAGGCAGTCGGAAACGGAAAGAGTACGCATGGTCGGCTCGGCAAGGGTCGTGGGCAGGGAGGGTCAGTGCGAATGGCGCGGGTTGCCGCGTTGTTCGATCACCTTCAGGTACAGCGTGGCGGGCTCGAGGCAGCCGCCGGTGGACAGCTGGCCGACGAACTGGCGATAGAGTGCCTGCCACGGCGTTTGCGCCTGCGGCACCGTGAAGCTCGCCGTCTCGCGACGGCGCGCGAGTTCATCCTCGTCCACGAGCACGTCGACGCTGCGGCGATTCAGGTCCACGCGAATGCGGTCGTTCGTGCGCAGCAGCGCGAGGCCGCCGCCGACCGCCGCCTCGGGCGACACGTTCAGGATCGACGGGCTGGCCGACGTGCCGCTCTGGCGCCCGTCGCCCAGGCAGGGCAGCGAGCTCACGCCGCGCTTCACGAGTTCGGCCGGCGGCGCCATGTTGACGACTTCCGCGCTGCCCGGATAGCCGACCGTGCCGCAGCCGCGAATCACGAGGATGCAGCGCTCGTCGATGTTCAGCGCGGGATCGTTGATGCGCGCGTGGTAGTCCTCGGGGCCTTCGAACACGATTGCGCGGGCCTCGAACGTGTTCTCCGCGCCCGGCTCGGCCAGATAGGTCCGGCGGAACGCTTCACCGACCACCGACATCTTCATGATCGCGCTGTCGAAGAAGTTGCCCGACAGCACCATGAAGCCCGCGCCATGCTTGAGCGGTGCATCGGGCGTATGGATCACGTCGCGGTCGGCGTCGGGCGCGGTGTCGGCGATCTCGCCGATCGCGCGGCCGGACACGGTCAGGCAGTCGCGCCGCAGCAGGCCGGCCGCATCGAGCTGGCGCAGCACCGCGGGCACACCGCCGGCGCGGTGGAAGCTCTCGCCGAGGTATTCGCCGGCCGGCATGCAGTTGACGAGCAGCGGCACGGATTCGCCGAGGCGTTGCCAGTCGTCCAGGCTCAGTTCGACGCCCATGTGGCGCGCGATCGCGATCAGGTGCGGCGGGCAGTTGGTCGATGCGCCGAGTGCGGACGCGACGACGATCGCATTCTCGAACGCCGCGCGCGTCATGATCGCCGACGGGCGCACGTCTTCGCGCACGAGCTCGACCGCGCGCTTGCCGGTGGCGTACGCCATCTGGCCGCGCTCGCGGTACGCGGCGGGGATGCTTGCGCAGCCCGGCAACGACATGCCGAGCGCCTCGGCCAGGCTGTTCATCGACAGCGCGGTGCCCATGGTGTTGCAATGGCCGATCGACGGCGACGAAGCCGTGGTCAGCTGCATGAAGCCTTCGTAGTCGATCTCGCCGGCGGCGAGCAGGTTGCGCGCATGCCAGATCACCGTGCCCGAGCCGACGCGCTTGCCGTCGTGCCAGCCGTCGAGCATCGGCCCGCCCGACAGCACGATCGCCGGCAGGTCGACGGTCGCGGCCGCCATCAGGCAGGCAGGCGTGGTCTTGTCGCAACCGGTGGTCAGGACCACGCCATCCAGCGGGAAGCCGTGCAACACTTCCACCAACCCGAGGTACGCGAGGTTGCGGTCGAGTGCGGCGGTCGGCCGGCGGCTTTGCTCGGCCAGCGGATGCACGGGGAATTCCATCGGAATGCCGCCCGCGTCGCGGATGCCCGCCTTCGTGCGCTCGGCCAGTTCGATGTGGTGGCGGTTGCACGGCGCGAGGTCGCTGCCCGTCTGCGCAATGCCGATCACGGGGCGGCCCGACTGCAACTCCTCGCGCGTCAATCCGTAGTTCATGAAGCGCTCGACATAGAGCGCGGTCATGTCGGCATGCGCGGGATCGTCGAACCATTCCTGGCTGCGCAGGCGGCGCGGGGGCTGTGACATGGCGGGCTGTCTCCGAAGGGCCTCGTTCATTGTTGCATGCCGGATTGGTACCGGTAACATCGAGTGGATGTTAGCACGGGGTTTTTGCGTGGCGGAAGGGAATTTTGTGTGCGGGCGGCGGAGGGGACGGAGAAAGCGCGGCGCGCGATGCACAGGTTTCGATCCAGTCGAACGGCACCGTATCGACGCACATCGGCCGTCAACCCGGCCTTTCGTTCGTGCGATGGCGGGGCGGCGTAAGGGCAGGGGAGCGGTGCGCAATCGCGTCGTTCGCGCGCGCCTCGAGCGCACGCCGGTTCCCGCCGGGCGCGACCGGCCCGGTCGCCGGCCCGTCACGCGCTTTCGCGCGCGACGATCGTGTAGTCGATACGGATGCTTTGCGAATCGACCGGCTCGCCGCCGTCGCGCGCCTGCAGTGCCGCCAGCAGCGCCTCGCCCGTGCGCAGGCCGATGCCGTATGCGTCGACCGATACGGTCGTGATGGCAGGGTGGCAGCACGTCGCCACTTCGAAGTTCCCGAAGCCGGCCACCGCGATGTCCTCGGGCACGGACAGGCCGCGCCGGTGGCATTCCATGATCGCGCCGAATGCCGACATGTCGCTGACGCACATCACGGCATCGGTGTCCGGCCACTGCGCGAGCAGGGCCGCCATCGCGGGCCCGCCGTGGCTCATGGTGATCGGCGATTCGCCCAGCCGCACGATGCGCGGCTCACCGAGTTTCAGCGCCTTGATCTCCGCCTGGTATCCCTTGAGCCGGTCGAGGCCGCGCCGATCCAGCTCGCTCGCGCCGCCCAGAAAACCGATGCGCCGGTAACCGCGCTCGGCCAGATGCCGCACCATCGCACGTGCGGCGCGCACGTTCGAGAAGCCGACGGCGGTGTCGATCGGATGAGTGGGCAGGTCCCACATCTCGACCACGGGAATAGCCGAGCGTTCCAGCACCTTGCGTGTCGCATCGGTGTGCTGCGCGCCCGTCAGCGCGATGCAGCGCGGCTGGTGCCGCAACATCGAGCGCACGAGCCGTTCCTCGCGTTCGAGATCGTAGTCGGTGTCGCCGAGCAGCAACTGGAGGCCTTCGGGTTCGAGCGCGTCGGTCAGGCCGCGCACGGTGTCGGAGAAGTTGGAGCTCGACAGCGACGGCACCAGCACCGCGACGAATTCCGATCGCCCCGACGACAACGCGCCGGCGGCCGCGTCGGCCACGTAGCCGAGCTGGTCGATCGCCGCGCAGACCCGCGCGCGCGTCTCGGCGGCCACGCTGTGGCCGGCGAGCACGCGCGACACAGTCATCTTCGATACGCCGGCGAGGCGCGCTACGTCGGACATGCGGGGCGGCCCGGCAGGCCGGACGGCGGTGGGACTGGGCATCGGAATCGCGATCGGACGGAAGCTGGAAAGGCTCCATCATACCGGTGCCGCAGCCGCGTTCATGCGTGCCGCGCCGCCCCGTCGCGGTGATGCGCGCACTAGGGAAACCACGCGTTCGCCGGCGCTTGTACGCGCCGGTTGACGCGTGCTACCTTCCAATGCGTTACCGGTATCAGTGCGTCGATTGCTCCCCGCTGCCTCATCGGCGTTTTTTTTGCCACGGAATGTTATCGGTAACATCGATGTGTCGAAGAACCGCCGGTACGAAGAAGACCTACACAATCAGGAGACAGACCGATGCCATCCATTACGCAGGCCGCTGCCGCCCCGGCCGCGGCCGATTCATCCGACGATGCCCTGTATCGCAAGGTGATGCGGCGCATCCTGCCGTTGCTGCTGCTCTGTTACGTCGTGGCCTATCTGGATCGCGTGAACGTGGGCTTTGCGAAGCTGCAGATGCTCGACGACCTGAGCTTGAGCGACGGCGTCTATGCGCTCGGCGCCAGCATTTTCTTCTGGGGCTATTTCCTGTTCGAGATGCCCAGCAACCTGTTGCTGCACCGCTACGGCGCGCGCTTCTGGATCGCGCGGATCATGATCACGTGGGGCATCGTGTCGTCGTCGATGGCGTTCATCGTGCCGCTCGCGCAGTTCTTCCACGTGCAGACGTCCACCATGTTCTACACGTTGCGCTTCCTGCTGGGCCTGTGCGAAGCCGGCTTTTTCCCGGGCGTCATCCTGTACCTGAACTACTGGTTTCCGGCGCGCCGCCAGAGTGTGGCCATGTCGGGATTCCTGGTCGCGATCCCGCTGAGCCTGACGCTCGGCAGCGTGGTCTCCGGCTGGCTGATGGAGCACACGCACGGTCTGTCGGGCATGAGCGGCTGGCAATGGATGCTGCTGCTCGAAGGGCTGCCGTCGATCGTGGTGGCGTTCGTCGTGCTGGCCTGCCTGGGCGACGGCCCGAAGTCGGCGAAGTGGCTGTCCGGCGACGAAAAGGCACGGCTGGCGCGCAACCTCGAAACCGAAGCCGCGCACAAGTCGCACAGCATCGGCGCCGCGCTGCGCAGCCCGCGCGTCTGGCTGCTCACCTTCATCCTGCTCACGTTCAATACCGGCTTCTACGGGCTGGCGTTCTGGCTGCCGTCGATCATTCGCGCGTCGGGCGTGCAGAGCCCGCTGCATATCGGCGTCCTGACCGCCATTCCGTACCTGACGGCCATCTTCGCGATGGTGTGGAACGCGTCGCACTCGCGCAAGACCGGCGAGCGCCGCCTGCACGCGGCGATTCCCGCGCTGATCGGCGGGGTCGGCCTGATCGCGAGCGCGGCGTTGGCGCACAACGTCGCGCTGTCGATCGTATTCCTGACCATCGCGACGTGCGGCATCCTCGCGCTGATGCCGATCTACTGGACCTTTCCGGGGCAGATACTTTCCGGCACGGCCGCGGCGGCCGGCATTGCGCTGATCAACTCGGTGGGCAACCTGTCCGGGTTCACGGGCTCGATGATCACCGGTGTTGCCAAGCAGATGACCGGCGACATCAACAACGGCACCTATGCGCTGGGCGCGTGCCTGCTGGTCAGCTGCGTGCTGATCGCGTTGATTCCGCGCGACGTGCTGCAGCCGCCGGCAGGGCGGTAGGGCGTTCGGCCGGGCCGGGCATCGCGCTGCCCGGCGTTGGATGTCTCACGGCACGTGGGATCGTCACAAGCGGGACTTTCGGCAAAAGCGGGACCTCGTGTGAGTTCGCTCGACCCTCACACGCGGCATGCCGGATGCCTCGAGCCACGGACACCTGGCGCACGACCCGGTTGTCTCGTAGGCGGCCGTCATGCGTCCTCCAGTGCGACGCGCACCTTGTTTCCGAGCGTGCGCAACCGTTCGACCGGTTCGTTCGAGAACACGAAACGGACATACTGCTCGCCGTGTGCGACGCCCCATCCGGTCATCGCCGTCACACATACGCCGCGGCGCAGCAACCGCTCCGACATCTGCGATCCGGTCAGGCCCCCGTCGGAGACACGCAGCAGCATCGACCAGCCGCCCGCCGGCATGCCGAACGGGAGCCCGGACAGTTCGGCGGCGATCGTGTCACGCCGCCTTTCGAGTTCGCTCACGTAGCCGGGCAGATCGGACGCAGAATGTTCGAGCGCGACCGCCGCAGCCTCCTGGGCAATGCCGACCGGTACCACGACATTGGCGAGCGACACGGCCACCAGATCGGGAATCAGCCATTCCGGCGCGACGATCCAGCCGACCCGCCAGCCAATCATGCGCAGCTCCTTCGACGCCGCGCCGACCGTCACCGTCCGCTCGGCCATGCCGGGCAGGCCGGCGGGATGGATGACCATGCGTCCATCGAACAGCAGCCGCTCCATCGCACTGTCGAGGATCAGCAGCAGATCGTGCTGCACACACAGGCTCGCGATCAGTTGCCAGTCGGACGCATCGAAGACACCGCCCGAAGGCATCGACGGCGACATCAGCAGCATGGCCCGCGTTTTCGGGCCGATTGCCGCCCGCAGCGCGGCCTGATCGAGCTTCCATTCGCCGCCCGGCGTGAAGGCAAACGGGACTTGCCGCGGCACGCCGCCCGCCAGGCGGATGCGGTTCAGCAGACCCGCGTAGGTCGGATCGGTGACGATCACTTCGTCGCCGGTCTCGACGGTGGCAAGCAGCGTGTTCAGAATGCCGGAGAGCCCGCCCGCCGACACCACCACCTGGTCGGCCGTGAAGCGCTGCCCCGAAAGCGCCGACACGTGGGCGGCAGCGCTCGCGCGCAGCCGATCCTGACCGACGAATGGCAAATAGGAGTTGGCCGAGTCTCGCTCGATGGCCTCCCGGGTGAAGGCGAGCGCCTCTGCAGTGGGCGGGATGTCGGTATCGAGATTTTCGAGCCGCAACAGGTCGACGTCGGCATGATCGGCGATCGAACCCATGCGATCGACCCCGATGCCGGCAATGTGCTGCAGACGCACAGGACGGTGGTGGCGCATCGAGCCTCCGATTTTGTTACAATTTAATAGATAATATATGCATGGTGGTCGGCATGAACTTTGAAGTCAAGGACGATCGCTCGCTGGCCGATCGGATCGCTGCCGCCTTGGCGGACCGCATCATCTCGGGCGTCATCGCGCCGGGAGAGTGGCTGCGCCAGGACCACATCGCGGCAGAGTTCGGCGCGAGCCATGTGCCGGTACGCGAGGCGTTCAGGCGGCTGGAAGCGCAGGGGCTGGCCGTGGTGGAACCGCGAAGGGGCGTGCGGGCGGCGCCGCTCGAGCCGGCGGACGTGCTTGAAATGGCCAAGATGCGCGCTGCTTTCGAGGCGCTGGCGCTGCGCGAGGCGATGCCCGCTCTCGACGCCCGTGCGCTGGAGGAACTCGATGCGATCCTCGATCAGGAGTCGGCGGCGCGCGGTATCGCCGTGCTCGGCACGCTGAACCTCAGGTTTCATCGCGCATTGACCGCGCGGTGCGGGATGCCGCGGCTCATCGACGCAATCGGCGACATGCATCGGGCCAGTTCGCGGCATCTGTACGCGACGTGGCAGCAACTCGACTGGCAGGATCGCTCGAACGACGAGCACCGAAACATCGTCCGGGCGATACGCGACGGCGATGTGGACGCAGCGTGTGCTGCGCTGTCCGCGCATATTCTGGCGGCGGGGGATGCGCTGGCTGAGGCGTTGCGTAGCCGGTAGGCGCGCGGGGGCAAGCTGGTGTCGTCGAGTGGTCGCAAAGGCCAGGTTTGGGAATGGCTGCATCCGACGAATGCCGAGGCTGCGCGATCGATGCTGCAACGCTATCGCCGCAGGCGAGACGGCGGCCGAGCCAACCTGACTCTTGGCCTCCTGTCCGGCCGGTGGCAGAGACGCGTTGCAGGCCCATAAGCTGCGTCGGTGTTTCACAACTGAATCATTCGCGCCGATCTTCCCCCATTCCGTGTGCATCCGCTTGCAGGTGGGTTGCGCCGTCGACTGCGCGTCGACGCTTCACGGTTCATGTCTGAAACATTTCCCCCCTCTCACGCCTTCCTTCATCGGTGTCGCAAGACGCTGTCCCCGCGCGTCAACCGTGTGCGACCGATGGTGCGCAATTTGCTTGTTCGCTGACCGTGCATGGGGGAACGCATGCGGGAAGAAGCAATGAGAGCGCGTCGAACATCGCGTCAGTTTCTTATACGGGGAACAAGAATCATGAATCGACGACACTGGAAGCAGCAGCGGGGCGTTGCGGTTGTTGAATTCGCATTGGTGCTCCCTTTGTTGTTGTTGATCCTGTTCGGCATTATCGAATTCGGTCTCGTTATGTTCGATCAGGCCGTCATAACCAACGCGAGCCGCGAAGGTGCGCGAGCCGGGATCGTTCTGAAATCCCCCAAAGCTTCCACGACGGATATTCAGAATGTCGCGCTCAATTACTGCCAGACTCACTTGATCAGCCTGGGTAGCGCGTCAAAGCCTACCGTTGCCGTTCCGTCGGGGCAGGGCGGGAGTTTCGGCACACCGCTAACGGTGACGGTCACGTATAAATTCACCGGCCTGGCTCTCGGGTCGTGGATCGGGCCATTGACCAAGCTGCTGACCTTGACAGCGACCACCGTCATGAACAACGAGTGAGGAGCCGGCCATGGATCACACTCGTTTCCGAGGTGGGCGGTCATCGCGCACGTGCAGACATTCGAAGTACGCTGGCCTCGCTTCGAAGCGCCGCCGGGATCAGCGAGGTGCGGTAGCGATTACGGTCGCTTTCTTGCTGACGATACTGCTCGGTTTTGGCGCCCTGGCGATCGACGTCGGCTATCTTTTTGTCGTGCGCAACGAGCTTCAGAATGCCGCCGACGCTGCAGCGTTGGCCGGTGCGCCATGTATCTATCCGCGAGCGCAATGCGGCAACACGAAGTCGACGGCCCCCGATTGGGCCACGGCGCAGGCGCAGACGGTACAGAGCGTTTCGTTGAACAAGTCGTCAAATATGACGCTGGTCGGATACGCGACCGATGTGACGTACGGCTATTGGGACGTGACGGGAAGCGTCAAGGGTCTTCAAACCACCAAGCCGGCGTCGCCGGCCGTCGGCGAGCCGGCCGTGCAAGTCGTCGTCACGCGTTCGGGAACGAAAAACGGTGGCGGCGTTCCTTCCTTTCTGGCGAAGGTCTTAGGTTTTCAGTCGGTACCCGAGAGCGCGGTGGCTGTCGCGGTCATTTCGGATCCCGGCAATGTCGGCGCCGGCGCGCTCTTCCCGGTTGCGATGACGAAATGCATGTACGACCAGTATTGGGATTCGACGAACGGAAAACCCAAGGTCGCAACCTCCACGACGCCGCCTGGCCCTGGTCAACCCAATCAGGTCGCCGGTCAGCCGTACACTTTTTACGTGACCTCGTCCTACCATGCCGGGCCTTGCGAGGCGAGTCAGTGGACGACGTTCGATACCACCGCCAATGATGTGCCGACGGTGCGGAACCTGATAGCCAGCGGCAATCCGAATCCGGCAGCGGTCGGCTCGCCGAGCGGCGTTTGCTCGACCGCTGACAACACGTGCACGTATATCCAGCCCGGCACGAAGACGACACTGTATTCGTCCGTCAACGCGTGCAGTGCGGCCGGCACGAAGGCCTGTGAATATGTGCTGATCCCGATTGTTCAGGATCTCACGACGTCGTCCTACGAGCGGATTCTGGCATTTGCATGTGTGCACATTGACGGCGCGAGTGGCGGGAGTGCGAAATACATCCAGATGGAGATGAGCAACAATCCGGACAAATGCCAGGCGTCAGGGGCGGGTGGCATCGGGGCCAACTACGGCGCGTACTCGCCTGCGCGCCTGGTCGAATGAGCGAAAGGAGATCACCGACATGTCGATCGGCCCGGGCACCGGTGAGCGGCCGTTCGATCCGCAACGACAAACGATGATTGCCGCATGCCCCATCCAGTGCCTGTATGCAGGGTATGCATGAAGCTTGACCGAATGCCGCCGCCAGGCCCGCGCGGCGGTTCAATCACCGAAACTGCCGAGCGCGCTTACGCCGCCTTGGCTGCCGCCTCCTTTGCGAGCAGACGTTGCGCCTGCGTGTCACCTTTTCCTGCTTCCTGCGCGGTTTGAACCGAGGTCTCCGTTGCTTCCGCCAACATCGCGCGCGCGGCGCTGCTGATGTTGACCGTATACGACGACGTGGACGTGCTGGTGCTTGATCCAGCGGCCGAAGAAGCGGTTGCGCTCGCGGCCGGAGCCGTCGACGCCGACCCCGAAGTCGATGCAACCGACGGACCCGGTGCCTGCGCAGTACTTTGACTGATTGCCTGGATGGACATCTGACTCTCCCGATAGAAAAGGTGTGTACTGCGTTCCTTTTATCGGCGTCGATTCATGAAACATGAGCAGTATATTTTTTCCGTTTGTAGCCGTTCTTAATCATCTGTTAAGAAATGGCGACAATCGGTCTCTGCTGCGTCTCCAGGTCAGGGCCATTGGGTGAGCCGGTTGCTTTCGATTATTACGCATGCGGTGGCGACGTCCGATCAAGAACGGGCTCATCAGGCCCGGATCGACTCCGCCGACCCGTGGCGTGACATCTTCATCTCGATCGACGACTCACGACGCGCTGCGTCGCGCCCGCCGCAACTGCAGCCACAGTGCCGATATCAGGAAATAGGCGGCCCCTACCGCCGCGTAGCCCGCGATCTTCACGATGGCGGGCGGCATGGACGCGTGGCGCTGCGCGATGAACAGCACGCCCGCGAGCGCGGATTGCGCGCCGCTCAGGATCATCGCCCACTGCGCGCCGACCTGCTTCCAGCGACGCAGCGCCGTGCCGAGCTGCAGCAAGCCGGAAAGAATCGCCCAGATGCCGAACACCGCGAGCACCGCATGCATGCCGGCATTCAACGCAGGAAATACCGCCAGCGTCGTGGCCGCGCTGATCGCGACGTTGACCGCCTGGGTGCGGTTCGTTGCCGCTCCGCCGCTGCGGGCGAGGTCGACGAAATTGGCGAGCGCATCCCAGGCCGGATAAACGATCAGCAGGATCGCTGCGCCGGCCGCGCTCTGCCGGCCGACGGAAAATGCCAGCGCGACCCACAGCAGCGAGAATATCGCCCGGGAAAAGTAGTACCGTTTCAGCCATTGCGCGTCGGCAGGGGCACGGAAATCGGGGGAGTGATCAGCCATTTGCATTCCTTCGTATATCGGATCGTCGTTTCGGACGGCGTGCAGCGTGTCCACCGTGCGAATGCCGTGCCGACCGGATCTCCAGTGCACCGAGTATCGCGATCGTCGCGGCCGCCCGCCATCGGTCGGATGTCCGATGGCGAAGGCGCGCCCGTCGCGCACCGGGCAACGGCCGATATCGCTTCCGGCCGAATGCGGCGGGCAGCCGATCCGCACGCGCATGCACGGCGCGACGTCGTCGCGTATGATCGTTTTCCCGTTCTCGTGAATGCCCGCGCCCCATCCGATGCCCGACGCCGAAGCCCGTCACACCCCGTTGCGCATATTCGACGCCGTCCGCGCGCTGGCCTTCATCGGCGATCTCAGCATGGGGCAGCCGACCGATCATTCGCTGCGCACCGGCTGGCTGGCGGCACAGCTCGCGAAGGCGGCGGGATTCGACGCGTCGGTGTGCGACACGGCCCGAGAAGTGGCGCTGTTGCGCTGGTCAGGCTGTACCGCGAACGCCGCGGGTTTCGCTCAGACGTTCGGCGACGATGTCGCGATCCGCGCCGCCATGCTCGAGAACCGGCCCGGCCTCGCCGAAGCGGTCGGCCGCGCCGGCGCCGCGATGATCCCGCTCGCGCAAATCCATTGCGAAGTGTCGGGCGAAGTCGCGCGAATACTGGGCCTGTCCCGCGCCACGGAAACCGCGCTGCGGCACATTTTCGAAAGCTGGGACGGCAACGGGCTGCCCGCACGGCTCGCGCGGGAACAGGTGCCGGCCGCTGTGTCGATCGTCACGCTCGCGGGCGATCTCGACGTATTCAGTCGCACGTACGGCATCGAGCAGGCCATCGAATGGATTGGGCAACGCGCGGGCGCACGCTATCCGGGCTTGCTCGTCGAGGCGGCCGCGCACGATGCCGCGCGCTGGCTCGCGGCGCTCGATCACCTGTCGCCCGACGGTCTCGATGCCGCATTGGCCACGCCCGATATGCAAGGTGCGACCTGCGCCGAATTGATCGCGGACGTCATCGATCTGAAACTCCCGTGGATGACCGGATTCTCGCGCTCGGTCGCCGTGACGGCGGCCGCGTGTTACGAGCGCCTGTCGCCGGATGCGGCCGCGCGCGAACGCGTCTACCGCGCCGGGCTGATTCATGGCATCGGCAGGGCCGCGGTGCCGAACGACGTGTGGAACCTGCCGACGCGGCTGCCTGCGAGCGCATGGGAAAAGGTGCGGCTCGTGCCGTACTGGACGGAGCGCGCCGGCAGGCAGACCGGCGCGCTCGGTGAAGCGGCGGTGCTTGCGTCGTATGCGTACGAGCGGCAGGACGGTTCGGGTTATTTCCGCGGCGTGCGCGATGCTGCGCTGACGCTGGAAGCGCGCGTACTCGCGGCATCGCTGGCGTGGGTCGCGTTGCGCTCGGCCCGCCCGTGGCGAGCGGCGCTCGACGATGCGGCCGCCGCCGGCCAATTGCAGGAAGCAGCGGCGCGCGGCCGGCTATGCGGCGACGTGGTCGCGGCGCTCGTCACGGGTGGCGCGCCTGCGGCCCGGCGCATGGCCGCTCGCGCGTCGCACGACGGCCCGCGCCTGTCGCCACGGGAAATCGACGTCCTGCGGGCGATCTCCCGAGGGGCGAGCAACAAGCAGGTCGCGCAGGCGCTCTCGATGAGTCCGAGCACGGTGCGCACCCACGTCGAGAAGGCGTTTCGCAAGCTCGAATGCTCGACACGCGCCGCGGCGACGCTCAAGGCATCGGCGATGGGGTTGCTTTGACGCGATCCGCGACGCACGAAGCACGAAGCACGAAGCACGAAGCACGACGCACGACGCACGACGCACGACGCACGAAGCACGACGAGCATCCGTGAATGCATCGACCCACGACCCGGCCGACATGAGGTTCAAGGTTCGCCGGTTCTGCCGTGTACGTCGTGAATCAAAAATCGCGTTGCGCCATTCAGGTAGGCCAGTCGTTCGTCGGCCCCCCGCGACCGGCGGTATTCATTCGACGCGCGAGAACACGTCCGTGATGTAGCGATCGGGCGCGATATCGGTGAACGCGTCGATATCGGCCATGATGGCGGCCGTCTCCGCGGACGCGAACGCGGCGTCGAGCGCTGCCCGATCCGTGAAGCGGCACATGGCCACGACGGCCACTTCGCTATCCTGCCGTGCGGGGAAGAACGCATCGACGTATTCGAGCCCGTACGGTTTCCACGCCTTTTCCACCAGAGGAATGTGCTGCTCGACGTAGTAGCGGGCATCGAATCGCGCACCCGTCGCGCGGCGATAGGAAACGACGAAAACCATGACGAACCTCCGGGTTGGACTGATGCAACGTTGAATGTCGATACGGGCGATCTCGGGCGATCACGGTCGTTTGCGCGCCGGGCCGAAGGCCGGCTGGCCGGCGGAGCGCACCGACGACGGCGCGGCCGGTGCACGTGCCAGTGAGATGCCCAGCGCGGCGCCGACGGCGAGGAACACCGAGATCGACAGGAGTGCGACGATAAACGCGTGTGCAATGGCTGCGGGATCCTGGCGCGCGCCCAGCACCGTATAAAAAATCCCGCCGATGATCGCGACGCTGAGCGACGTGCTGACCTGCAGGGTCGAGCTGGCGATACCGGCGATCATCCCCGACACCGCCGGTGCGACGCGCCCCGTCACCATGCGCATCAGCGTCGGCAGCGCGAGACCTTGTCCGAACCCGATCACGAAGAGCGCGGCGGCGAGCGGCACGGACGCGAGCGGCATCCCGATCGGCGTCGTGTCGATCAGGCAGGCGAGTCCGACGAGCCCCGCGATCTCGAGGCCCATGCCGAGCGGATTCACATAAGCGCCGATTGCACGCGTGCACAAGGGCGTCGACAGCGGGCCGAGCAGAAACCCCACGCCGAACGGCAGGAACACGAGGCCCGCGCTCAACGCGTCGACGTGCAACGCATTCTGCAGATACACCGAGAACAGCAGGAAGAACGCGCCGATCGCGTACAGCAACAGCGCGATCAGCAACGCGCGGCCGAGCCCCGGTGCGCGCAGCGCGGCCGGATCGAGCAGCGGTGCGCCGCCGCGGCGGCCCAGCCGGCTCTCGTAACGCCAGAAGCCCCACGCGAGTGCCGGCGCCGCGATCAGCGATGCCCAGGCCCACACGGGCCAGCCCGCCTCGCGCCCTTCGATCAGCGGCACGATCAACGCGCCGAGCGTCAGCATCGACAGCGCGGTGCCGCCGAGGTCGAGCTTGCGCGCATGCTGCGCACGCGTTTCCTTCAGCAGCGGAATGCCGAACACGACGACCAGCATCGCCAGCGGCAGGTTGACGAGGAAGATCGTCCGCCAGCCGAGGTTCAACAGGTTCAGCGAGATCAGGATCCCGCCCAGCGCTTGCCCGATGACGGCGGCGAGGCCGAAGACCGCGCCATACAGGCTGAGCGCGAGCGGCTTTTCCGATTCGGGGAAGATCGCCTGGATCGACGCGAGCGCCTGCGGCGCCATGATCGCGGCCGTCACACCCTGCAACGCTCGCCCGGCGATGAGCATCCCCGGGGAACCTGCGAGGCCGCACAGCGTCGATGCGATGGCAAAACCGATCAACCCGAGGAAAAACACGCGGCCGCGACCGTACAGGTCACCCAGCCGCCCGCCGGTGATCAGCGTCACCGCGTACAGGCCGGCATACGACGAAATCACCAGTTGCTCGGCGGACGACGACGCGCCCAGCTCCGCGCGAATCGACGGCAGCGCGACATTGACGATGAAGAAATCCAGCGGTGGCAGAAACGCGCCGACGAGCAGCACCGCAAACATGGCCCACCGACGCGGGTCGGGCGATACGGGATCATTCCGTGACATGAACGGTTCTCCATACGGAACCAATCGGTTCCAAAGTGGGTAAAAAAATTTCAATCGAGAACGCGCATCGTGCGGTCGACCAGCGCGAGCATGTCGGCCTCGGACACGCCGGTCTTGCCCAGCACGCGCATGCCCTCGACCTGGCAGACGAGCAAACGCGCCAGCACCTGCTCGTCCTGCTCGGCGATCTCGCCGCTTGCCTGGCCGCGCACGATCGTGCCGGCATAGAGCTGCTGCAAGCGGCGGAACATGCGCCCGGTACGCTCCGCGACATCCGCGTCGCGTGCGGCCAGTTCAGTGGTCATCGCGACCGCGAGACAGCCCCGCCTGCCGGCCTCGCCGACGGACAGGCGCGCATAGCGCAGCAGCGAGTCCCGGATGGCGTCTTTCACGGTGCCGGGTTGCGACAGGATGTCCGCGGTTGCCTTGAGCCCGTCGGCCATATACAGGTCGAGCGCCGCCAGCAGCAGCGCCTTCTTGTCGCCGAAGGCCTTGTACAGGCTGCCGCGCGACAAGCCCGTGCCGGCAATCAGGTCGGGCAGGGACGCGCCTTCGTATCCGTGGTCCCAGAAGACAGCCATCGCGTCGCGCGCGGCATCTTCAAGTTCGAATTCGCGTGGGCGGCCCACGCCGGCGGAATTGGCCATTGATCGGTTTCGCAAACGATGCGGTGTCCAGGAATGGATCGCATTATAAGAACCGATCGGTTCCTATGTCAACGCGCGTTTTCAGGCCGGGCAGCGCGAGGCCGCCCTCGCGGACGGCTCGCGCCCGTCCAATCAATCCAGCCCGCCCTGGCACAGATACTTGATCGACAGGTAATCGTCGAGCCCGTAGCGCGAGCCTTCGCGGCCGTAGCCCGATTCCTTCACGCCGCCGAACGGCGCGGCCTCGCTCGCGAGCGCGCCTTCGTTGATGCCGACGATGCCCGTTTCGAGCCGCGCCGACACGCGCGCGATGCGCCGCACGTCCTGCGTGTAGAAATACGCGGCGAGGCCGAACGGGGTGTCGTTCGCGGCGTCGATGGCGTCATCCTCGGTGTCGAACCGGAACAGCGGCGCCACCGGGCCGAACGTTTCCTCGCACGTGAGCTGCATGTCGGCGCTCGCGTCGGCGAGCACCGTCGGCGCGTAGAAGTTCGGCCCCAGCTCGGTCAGGCGCTTGCCGCCCGTCAGCACGCGCGCGCCGCGTTCAACGGCATCGCCGACGTGCCGCGCGATCTTGTCCACCGCGCGCGCGTTGATCATCGGGCCGATCTGCGCGGCCGGGTCGGACGCCGGCGCGACCTTCAGCGCGGCGACGCGCGCCGCGAGCTTCGCGGCGAACGCGTCGTACACGCCGGCCTGCACGTAGATGCGGTTCGGCGATACGCACGTCTGCCCGCCATTGCGGAACTTCGCGGCCATCAGCCCGTCGACCGCGGCGTCGAGCTCGGCATCGTCGAACACGATGAACGGCGCATTGCCGCCGAGCTCCAGTGACAGCTTCTTCAGCGTCGCGGCCGAATCGCGCGCGAGCAGCTTGCCGACGGCCGTCGAGCCGGTGAACGTGATCTTGCGCACGCGGCTGTCGGCGAGCCAGTCGGCGGCCGCGTCGATGCCGCGCTCGCGCGACGCCGTGATCAGGTTCAGCACGCCCGCCGGCACGCCGGCTTCCTGCGCGAGGAACGCGAGCGCGAGCGCGGTGAGCGGCGTGTCCTCCGCGGGCTTCGCGACGACCGTGCAGCCGGCCGCGAGCGCCGGGGCGATCTTGCGCGCGATCATCGCGAGCGGGAAGTTCCACGGCGTGATCGCCGCGACGACGCCGATCGGCTCCTTCACCGCACTCAGCCGCTTGCCGCGCTGCTGCTGCGGAATGATGTCGCCGTACGTGCGCGTCGCTTCCTCGGCGAACCACAGCACGTACGACGCGCCGTACGCGACCTCGCCGCGCGCTTCCGCGAGCGGCTTGCCCTGTTCGCGCGACATCAGTTTCGCGAGATCGTCGGTATGCGCGACGATCGCCGCGTGCCAGGCTCGCAGGATCGCCGCGCGGTCGCGAGCGGGCGTCGCGCGCCAGGCGGGCAGCGCGCGTACCGCCGCATCGGTTGCCGCGCGCGCGTCGGCGGCGCCGCTGTCGGGTGCATGGGCAACGGTGTCGAGCCGTGCCGGATCGGTCACGGGGAAGCGGCTGCCGTCGAGCGCGTCGCGCCACGTGCCGTCGATCAGGTTGGCGGAGCGCAGGAGTTCGGTGCGGGTCAGCGAAAGCGGCATGGCAGGTCCTTGGATGAAGCGGTTCGACGACGGCGGCGCGGCACGCGCGCGACTGTCCCGTACGGACAGCGACGCTGCCGTATTCGCGGGGGCCGCGCGCGGTGCGTCAGTGACGTTCGCCGAACAGCGATTCGAGCGGGTAGTGCCGTTTGACGAACGGCGATTTGATGATCACGTAACTGAAATACTTCTCGATGCCGATGTTCTGCTCGAGCAGCCCTTCGACGATCGTCTGGTAATGGCTCACGCTGCGCGTGATGAACTTCAGCAGATAGTCGTAGCCGCCGCTCGCGAGGTGGCATTCGACGATCTCGTCGACGTTGCGGATCGCCGCGACGAAGCGGTCGAAATCCTCGCGTCGATGGTCGGCCAGCGTGACTTCGGTGAACACGACCTGCACGTCGCCGAGTTTCTCGAGCTGGATGTGCGCGCCGTAGCCGCCGATGTAGCCGGCCTTCTCGAGCCGCTTCACGCGGATCAGGCAGGGACTGGGCGACAGCCCGACCGCATCGGCCAGTTCGACGTTGGTCATGCGGCCGCGCTTCTGCAACTGGGAGAGGATGCGCAGGTCGATGCGATCCAGCTTGCTGTCCGTCATGTTCACGTGAGTCGGGAGTCGGAAAAATGGAATGTCCGGTTACTTTAGAGTCGAAAGATATCCGCTACAAGCCCGGCTTTCCCTTGGCCCGTCAGGCCGGCTGCGCGTGCGCGGCATCGAGCGCGCGCTGTACGCCCGAATCGGCCAGCACGTCGTCGAGCGTCTTGCGCACGCGCTCGAACAGCAGGTCGAACTCGCCCGCGGTGAAGCTCAGCGCCGGCGCGAAGCCGAGCACGCCGTCGCCGAACGCGCGGAAGACGATGCCGTTCGCATAGGCGGCCGCCGCGATCTTGTCCGGCACGTTCAGCGCCGCATCGAAGCGCGTCTTGTGCGCCTTGTCGGCCACCAGTTCGAGCGCGCCGAGCAGGCCGACCGAACGCGCGTCGCCGACGAGCGGATGCGCGCGCAGCGCGTCGAGGCCCGCGGCAAAGCGGGGCGCCATCGCCTGGCCGTTCGCGAGCAGCCCGCCGTCGTGATAGAGCTTCAGCACCTCGAGGCCGATCGCCGCGCTCACCGGATGCGCGGAATACGTATGGCCGTGGCCGACCACCGGCGAATCGGCGCGGCTGCCCGCGATCCCTTCGTAAATCTCGTCGGACATCAGCACCGCGCCCATCGGCGCATAGCCGGCGGTCAGCCCCTTCGCGACGGTCATCAGGTCAGGATCGACCTGTTCGGCCTCGCACGCGAACAGCGGGCCCGTGCGGCCGAAGCCGGTGATCACCTCGTCGGCGACGAACAGGATGTCGAGGCGCCGGCACGCATCGCGCATCGCCTTCAGCCAGCCGGCCGGCGGCACGATCACGCCGCCGGAGCCCTGCACGGGCTCGCAGAAGAACGCGGCGACGTTGTCCGCGCCGAGTTCGGCGACCTTCGCTTCGAGCGCGGCGACCGACGCGGCGATCAGCGCCTGCGGATCGCTGCCGAGCGGATGGCGATACGGGTAGGGCGACGGAATGTGGTGCTGATCGGCACGCGGCAGGTCGAAATGGCGATGGAACGCCGGCAGCGCGGTGAGGCCGGCGCCGATCGACGACGAACCGTGATAGCCGCGCTCCAGCGCGATCATCTGCTTTTTCGACGGGCGGCCGGTCGCGTTGAAATAGTGCGTGATGAAACGGATCGCGGAATCGACGGCATCCGAGCCACCGAGCGTGAAGTAGACGCGGTTCAGCGACGGCGGCGCGAGCGCCGCGAGCCGCTCGGCGAGTTCGATTGCCGGCTGCGAGCCGAAATGGAAATAGCCGGTTGCGTACGGCAGCTTGGCCAGCTGGTCGGCGGCGGCTTTCACGATGCTGTCGCGGCCGTAGCCGACGTTCACGCACCACAGGCCGGAGAACGCGTCGAGCAGCGTATGGCCGGCGGCATCGCGCAGGAACACGCCGTCCGCGGATTCGAGCACGGTGACGCCGCGCGCTTCGTGCGCACGGTAATTGACGACGGGGTGGATCAGGTGTTGACGATCAGCTTCGATCAGCGCGGCTTGGTTCATGGCAGGCAGGACTCTCGTCAGGTGTCAGCGGTGAGGTCATGCTAACGGGCGAGAAATCCGGATGCGTCTTCAATTTGCGGCCCGAAACGTATGCGCGCGGCGTTTGCACGGGGCGCTTCGGCATTTTCTGCTGCGCGTCCCGCGCGGCCGGACATCGACGTCAGTAGCCGCGCGCGCGATCGACGACGCCGATCATCGGCTGGCCCGCGCGATGGCGCGCGAGGTTCGCGAGCACCGCATCGACCGCGGTGTCGGGCCGTGTCGCGCTCGCGATGTGCGGCGTGATGCGGATGCGCGGATGGGCCCAGAAGGGATGGCCGGCCGGCAACGGTTCGGGGTCCGTCACGTCGAGGATCGCGCTGTCGACGCGGCCGCTCGCGAGCGCCGCGAGCAGCGCGGCTGCATCGAGCTGCGGGCCGCGCCCGACCTGCACGAGCGACGCGCCTGCGGGCAGCGCATCGAACACGCGTGCGCCGAGCAGCCCGCGCGTGCTGTCGGTGAGCGGCAGCAGGCAGATCAGGATGTCGGTGCGCGCCAGGAATGCGTCGAGCGCCGCGTCGCCCGCGTAGCACTCGATGCCGTCGAGCGAGCGCGGCGTGCGGCTCCAGCCGGCGCACGGGAAACCGAAGCGCCGCAGCGTATCGAGCACGGCCTGGCCGAGCGTGCCGAGGCCGAGTACGCCGACGCGCCGCGACGCGGCCGCCCGTACGGGTTTCTCGTGCCATACCTGGTCGCGCTGCTGCGCGGCATAGTCGAACAGGTCGCGATGGATCGTCAGCACGGCCTGCGTCACGTATTCGACCATCCCTTCGACGATGCCCGGCTCGATCATCCGTACGACGGGGATGTGCGACGGCACGCGCGACAGGTCGAACTGGTCGATGCCGGCGCCGACCGAGAACACGACTTCGAGATTCGGCAACAGCGCGACCGGATCGTCCGGCGGCTGCCAGGCGGCGAGATAGCGGACGGCCGCGGCGTCGCCGAGGTCCGGCCAGATCCGGAACGGCAGATCGGGCGCCCGTTGCGCGAAGCGTGCCGCCCACTGCGCGCCGCGCACCGGGTCGGCCTTGTAGAGAAAGCTCATCGTGTGTCCCGTTCAGCCGAGCGCCTGGCTCACGATCGCGAACGCGCGCAGCGCCGGGTCGCGCGCGGGCGTCGCACCGCGCGCCATCGTGACGACGGTATCGACGCGCGGCAGCCCGAGCCCATCCAGCCAGTCGGACAGCCCGCTGTCGCTCGGCAGGTCGACCCGCACGAACATCCCTTCATTCAACGCGAGCCAGTGACTGATCAGCGCCTGCGCGCGCAGCGCATCCGGCGCGATCACCGGGCCGATCACGTGGCCCGGGCCGAAGCGGCGGAACAGCGCGAAGCCGAGCAGCTCGCCGTCGCGATCGAGCGCGATGCCGTTCGCGACGTCGAGCAGCGCGTCGGTCACCGCGCCGCGCTCGTAGCCGGCCGCGCGCGACGCGAGCGCGGCGAGGCGCGGCCCGTCGTTGGTGCCGAGCGGGCGCAGGCGCTCGCCGGGCGGCAGCGAGATCAGCGGCGGCCGGAACGCCGCGCCCTGATGCTGGTTGATCGTATCGATCGGCGCGAAGCCGAACGCCGCGTACAGCGGCTCGCGTCCCGGCATCGCATGCAGAAAGACGGTGCGGGTGCCGAAGCCGTCGAGCGCGCGGGCAAGGAGCTCGCGCTCGATGCCGCCGCCCGCGCGCTCGGGCGACACGATCACCATGCCGAGCGCCGCGTGCGATTCGCCGAGGCGCCAGCCCAGCGCGGTCCCCACGACGCCGGTCTCGTCTTCGGCGACGATGCCGCCGCCGAGCTGGAGCACGAAGCGCCAGTCCTCGAGCCGGTGCGGCCACTTGACCGCCTCCGACAGCCGATGGGCGGCGGGCAGGTCGGTGTCGGCGAACGGGCGATAGGTGAGCGTGCGGGAAGGGTTGAGGTCGGACACGCCGGACTCCGGATGGGTGGAAATGACGCAGTCACTCTGCCAGCGCGGGTGCGGCGCGGATAGGACGATTCGCCTGTTTTCCGGCGCCGACGGGCGCGCCCGCGAGATCGACGCAAACCCGTTCGATCGACGCGGACGAACGCGTGGATCGTGCTGGCGCGGCCGGTCAATCCCGCCACTCCTGCTGTGGGAGCACCACTAAGATAAATGCACGGCGGCGCTGCCGCCTGCCGGCGGGCCGCACGGTAGGCGAGCCCGCTGCGGCAGCACGGCGGCCACCGGCCGGCCCCGCCCAGCCGCGCCGCGCCCGATCGCGCCGCAGATCGTGCTGCATGTGCCGGGCAACTTGCGGCGATTGTGCGCTTTGAGCGGCGCCGAACGATGCGCGAACGACTTTTTGCCCTGATTCAATTTCGTTGAACCCAGCCCATCCCCGGCCTTGCCGGGGCTTCACACCGACAGGACGTCACCATGATCCAGTTTGAACCGAAGTACATCACCTTCGACTGCTACGGCACGCTGACCCATTTCCGGATGGCCGAGACGGCGCGCGAAATCTACGCGGACCGGCTGTCGCCGGCGACGATGGAGGCCTTCGTGCGCGCGTTCGCCGCCTATCGGCTCGACGAGGTGCTGGGCGCATGGAAGCCGTACCGCGACGTCGTCGTCAACGCGATTCGCCGCACCTGCGCGCGGGTCGGCGTGACGTTCGACGAGGCCGAGGCCGAGCTTTTCTATCAGGCGGTGCCGACGTGGGGCCCGCACCCGGACGTGCCGGCCGGGCTGTCGCGGCTGGCGTCGAAGTACAAGCTGGTGATCCTGTCGAACGCGATGGACGAGCAGATCATGAGCAACGTCGACAAGCTCGGCGCGCCGTTCCATGCGGTGTTCACCGCGCAGCAGGCGCAATCGTACAAGCCGCGCATGCAGGGCTTCGAATACATGTTCGACAAGCTCGGCTGCAAGCCCGAGGACGTGCTGCACGTGTCGTCGAGCCTGCGCTACGACCTGATGACGGCCGAGGATCTCGGGATCAGGCACAAGGCGTTCGTGAACCGCGGCCACGAGCCGGGCACGCCGTTCTACAACTATTACGAAGTGTCGGACATCGGCCAGCTCGCGACGCAACTCGGCCTGTAAGCCGCTAGCGCCGGCCGATTCGTCGATCGTCGCGACGGGACGCGGCCGCGAGGCCGCCGGGGCCCGTCGCGCGTTCGATCAGCGTACGCAACGAGGGTAATTACTGATATCGAGTCGTTCAAGGCGGGGCCGCCCGGGCCGATATATGTACCGAACGGTTAATATTTCGAGGCCCCGCATGAAGTTGTCCACCAAACTGCTGATGCTCGTCGCCGCGGCGCTGCTCGGCGTCGTCCTGCTCGCCGCGTGGTCGCTGCACACGCTGCGCGACGCGCTGATCGACAGCCGCCGCGAGGAGATCGTCA
Organism: Burkholderia sp. AU38729; assembly: GCF_020419725.1. Classification (NCBI taxonomy): domain Bacteria; kingdom Pseudomonadati; phylum Pseudomonadota; class Betaproteobacteria; order Burkholderiales; family Burkholderiaceae; genus Burkholderia; species Burkholderia sp. AU38729. The sequence goes on from NZ_JAIZQO010000006.1 coordinate 222,695, forward strand.
TGCTGCTGACCAAGGCCGAGCATCTGGTCGATTCGTATCGTGCGATGCAGACGAGCGGCACGCTCACGCAGGAGCAGGCGCAGCAGCAGGCCAAGGCCGCGCTGGCGGCGCTCAACGCGAATTCGAAGAGCTACTTCTGGGTCACGACGTCCGACGGCGTCAACCTGGTCCACCCGAACGCGAAGTTCATCGGCACGCGCGCGAAAGGCAACCGCACGACCAGCGGCCTGACCGACAGCGAGGCGTACCGCGCGGGCATGGCGCAGTCGCATTTCGCGCTCGTCGACGTGCTGATCAAGCGCAGCCCCGACGCGGACCTGGAGCCGAAGCTGCAGGGCGTGGTCGCGATTCCGGACTGGGACTGGTGGATCGGCACCGGATTTTTCTACGACGACATCAACGCGGCGTTTGCCCGGCTCGCGACGGTGCTGGGCGCGATCACGCTCGTCATCGCCGCGGCGCTCGCGGCCATCGCATGGGGCGTGCTGCGCAGTGTCAGGCGCACGCTGGGCGGCGAGCCCGCGCATGCGACGCAGATCGCCGCCCGCATCGCCGCCGGCGAACTGGACGTGCGGTTCGATACGGCGCACGCCGCGCCCGGCAGCCTGCTCGTCGCGCTCGGCGACATGAAGGCGCGGCTGACCGACACCATCGCCGAGATCCAGACCACGACCCACTCGATCGCCACCGGCACCGGCGAGATCGCCCAAGGCAACCTGGATCTGTCGCAGCGCACGGAGCAGCAGGCCGCGTCGCTGCAGGAAACGGCCGCGAGCATGGAGCAGATGACGTCCACGGTCAAACAGAACGCGGACAACGCACGCCAGGCGAATGCGCTCGTGGGCCAGGCGAAGGCGGCGACCGAACTCGGCGGCGCCGCCGTGCAGGCGGTCGTCGAAACGATGCGGCAGATTTCGGACGGGTCGGTGCGGATCGCCGACATTACCGTCGTGATCGAAAGCATCGCGTTCCAGACCAACATTCTCGCGCTCAACGCCGCGGTGGAAGCCGCGCGGGCCGGCGAGGAGGGGCGCGGGTTCGCCGTCGTCGCGTCGGAAGTCCGCTCGCTCGCGCAACGCAGCGCCGCGGCCGCGAAGGACATCAAGGGATTGATCGACGCGTCGGTCGAGCGGGCCGGCAGCGGCAGCCGGCTCGTCGAGACAGCGGGCGAGCGCATGACGGAGATCGTCCGGTCGATCGACCGCGTGGCCGACATCATGGGCGAGATTTCGGCGGCATCGGCCGAGCAGAGCACCGGCATCGAACAGATCGGGCTGGCGGTCGCGCAAATGGACGAAGTCACCCAGCAGAACGCCGCGCTCGTCGAGCAGGCGGCTGCGGCCGCGTCGTCGCTGGACGAGCAGGCGGCGCGCCTGCGGGCCGCGGTATCGGTATTCCGCCTGGCTGCGTGACGGCTGCGCGCCGTCCGCCCGCGGCCGGCGCATCATCCTGCCTGATCGCCTGATCGCCTGATCGCCTGATCGCCTGATCGCCTGACTGCCTGCGGTGCGCCGCGCCGGCACACGCCCTGCGTGCGCGCCGACATGCCGGTGATGGACACGTCGCCGCCTGGCGGCGCGGTGCCTGATGGCGGCACGGCCCCGGTTTCCGGGCAGTCCCGTCATCTTCCCGCCTTCCCCCAAAGCCGTTCCGATCGAGCGGCATTCTTCTGAACTTTCCCACCCGACGTGCCGTCGCGATCCCCGCTGCCGACGCCCGTGCGTGCGGCGATTCGCCGTGACGTACCGCTCGTTTCAGCCGTCGTCGGCAGGCGCGCACGCGTTCGATACAAACGTGCGGTTTGCGTGAGCCAAACGCGCGCCGGATGCCGAACGGGCAATTTTGTCGGCGCAATCTGCGGCGGCTGCGGCCTTACGATTTCCTGCATCGACACGGGTTGGGCAGCCGCCGCGACACACCGCCGGGCACAGGGCGACACGTACGCGCACGCAGCAAATCATGCTGCGCAGGCTACCCAAAACGGTCGATTCGTATCGTGCGGGCCGCCCGAATCGCGACAAACCGCATTTTGGCGATGCTTAAATGAATTGCATGACGACGTTGCGACCGCCACCAGCACGCGGGCGCGGCGGGATTCGAGAACACGCTGGACCCACGACCCCACTTTCCACAGTCAGGAGCAGTTCGGATGAGCGACGATATCGACAATGGCGGCAAGGGCGGCTTCACGCGCCGCGACATGATGAAGGTCATGGCGGCGGGCGGCATGATGGCCGCCGGCGCCGGCGGACTGCTGATGACCCCCGGCGCTGCGTTCGCCGCGCCCGCGCCGAAGCGCGGCGGCAAGATCCGGGTCGCGAACGAAGCCGGCTCGACGGCCGATACGCTCGACCCGGCCAAGGGCTCGACGGGCGCGGACTACACGCGCTTCTTCATGTTCTACAGCGGCCTCACGCAGCTCGACGCGAGCCTGACGCCGCAGATGAACCTCGCCGAGTCGCTGCAGACGACCGATGCGAAGACCTGGATCATCAAGCTGCGCAAGGGCGTCACGTTCCACGACGGCAAGCCGGTCGGCCCGGCCGACGTGGTGTTCTCGCTGATGCGCCACAAGAACCCGGCCACCGCGTCGAAGGTCAAGACGCTTGCCGAACAGTTCACGGATGCGAAGGCGAGCGGCCCCGACGAAGTCACGTTGACGCTCGCCAGCGCGAACGCGGACCTGCCGGTGATCCTCGCGACGCCGCAGCTCGTGATCGTCAAGGACGGCACGACCGACTTCTCGACCGGCATCGGCTGCGGCCCGTACAAGCTGAAGTCGTTCAAGCCGGGCGTGTCGACCGTCGGCGTGCGCAACGACAGCTACTTCAAGCCGGGCAAGCCGTATCTCGACGAGATCGAGCTGATCGGCATCAGCGACAGCGCCGCGCGCCTGAACGCGCTGCTGTCGGGCGACGTGCACCTGATCAACGCGATCGATCCGCGCTCGACGCAGCGGGTCTCGTCGACGCCGGGCTATGCGCTGAAGGAAACCAAGTCGGGCCTCTATACCGACCTGATCATGCGCAGCGACAACCCGATCGTATCGAGTCCCGATTTCGTCGAAGGGATGAAGTACCTGTTCGATCGCGAGCAGCTCCGCACGGCGGTGTTCCGCGGCTACTCGGTGATCGGCAACGACCAGCCGATTCCGCCGGGGCACCGCTACTTCAACGCGTCGCTGCCCCAGCGGCCGCACGATCCGGACAAGGCGAAGTTCCTGCTGCAGAAGGCCGGTGCGCTGGGTGCCGCGCTGCCGCCGATCTATGCGACGTCCGACGCGAACGGGTCGATCGAAATGGCCGTGCTGCTGCAGCAGGCCGGCCAGAAGATCGGGCTGAACCTGCAGGTCAACCGCGCGTCGCCCGACGGCTACTGGTCGAACCACTGGATGAAGCACCCGCTCACCTTCGGCAACATCAACCCGCGCTCGAGCGCCGACGTGCTGTTCACGCAGTTCTTCAAGTCGGATGCGCCGTGGAACGAGTCGGGCTGGAAGAACGCGAAGTTCGACCAGTTGCTGCTCGCCGCACGCTCGGAAACCGACGACGCGAAGCGCAAGCAGATGTACGGCGACATGCAGGTGATCGTGGCGCAGCAGGGGCGGGTCGGCATTCCGGCGTTCATCAGCTTCCTCGACGGCTACGACAAGCGGCTCGCGGGCCTCGGCTCGATCCCCACCGGGCCGATGATGGGCTTCACGTTCGCCGAGAACGTGTGGTGGAACGCATGACGTTGTCGTCGGCCGCCGTCGCGCGGCCGGTGCGGGCCACCGCGCCGGCCACGCGCGGGCTTTTCAGGAGTGCCGCCCCATGAACCGAATTCTCATTGGCCTGATCGGCCGGCGCATCGCGGTCACCGCGCTGACGCTGCTGATCGTGTCCGCGATCATCTTCACGATCACGAACCTGCTGCCGGGCGACGCCGCGCAGGCCGCGCTCGGCCAGTCGGCGACGCCGGAGACGGTCGCCGCGCTGCGCCAGCAGTTCGGTCTCGACATGCCGGCGCACGTGCGTTACGTGCACTGGCTCACCGGCCTGTTGCACGGCGATTTCGGCCGGTCGCTGTCCGGCGACATGCCGGTGTCGGAGCTGATCGGCGGGCGCCTGCCGAAGTCGCTCGCGCTCGCGGCGATCACGACCGCCGTGTCGGTGCCGATCGCACTGCTGCTCGGCATCCTCGCGGCCGTCAAGCGCGAGTCGGTGATCGACCGCGTGATCAGCCTCGGCACGCTGTCGCTCGTCGCGACGCCGGAGTTCCTGATCGCGACGGTCGCCGTGCTCGTGTTCGCGGTGAAGCTGCGCTGGCTGTCCGCGTTGTCGTACAGCGGCCCGATCGAAAGCCTGCACGATTTCCTGCGTGCGTATGCGATGCCGGTGCTGACGCTGTGCGCGGTCGTGATCGCGCAGATGGCGCGCATGACGCGCGCCGCGGTGATCGAGCAACTGAGCGCGTCGTATGTCGAGATGGCCGTGCTCAAGGGCGCGAGCCCGGCTCGCGTCGTACTGCGCCATGCGTTGCCGAACGCGATCGGCCCGATCGCCAATGCGATCGCGCTGAGCCTGTCGTATCTGCTCGGCGGCGTGATCGTCGTCGAGACGATCTTCAACTATCCGGGCCTGGCAAGCCTGATGGTCGACGCCGTCAGCAACCGCGATTTTCCGTTGGTCCAGGCGTGCACGCTGATCTTCTGCGTCGCGTACCTGACGCTCGTGCTGTTCGCCGACCTGTGCTCGATCGTGTCGAACCCGCGACTGCGAACCTGAGCGTTCCGTCCTTCTTCCGAGATGCCGCCCATGCACCCGACCGAACCCGTTCAACGCAGCAGCGCGCTGCCGCCATCCGGCGACCCGCCCGTGGGGCGGGGCAGCGTGCCGCCTGCCGCGCCTGCTCCCGACGAGCCGCGCAAGCGCCGCGGCGTACGCATCGCCTTGACCGCCGGCGGCCGCGTCGGCCTGTCGATGGCCGGCCTGATGCTGTTCATCGCCGTGTTCGCGCCGCTGCTCGCGCCGCACGACGTCGGCGCGATCGTCACGCCGGACGTGTTCGCGCCGTTCAGCGCGAAGCTGCCGTTCGGTTCCGACTTCCTCGGCCGCGACATGCTGAGCCGGATTCTGTACGGCACGCGGCTGACCGTGCTGCTCGCGCTCGCCGCGGTGCTGCTCGCCGCGGTGACCGGCACGACGCTGGGGCTGCTCGCGACCGTGTCCGGCCGCGCGGTGGACGAGACGATGAGCCGGCTGCTCGACGCGCTCACGTCGATTCCGTCGAAGATGTTCGCGCTGATGTTCGTCGCCGCGTTCGGCTCGTCGCTGCCGCTGCTGGTGCTCACCGCCGCGGTCAGCTACATGCCGGGCTCGTACCGGATCGCACGTGCGCTGGCGGTCAACATCAGCACGCTCGAATTCGTGCAGGTGGCGAAGGCGCGCGGGGAAAGCGCGCTGTACATCGCATGCGTCGAGATGCTGCCCAACATGATCCATCCGATGCTGGCCGACACCGGGCTGCGCTTCACGTTCGTCGTGCTGCTGCTGAGCGGCCTGAGCTTTCTCGGGCTCGGCGTGCAGCCGCCGTATGCGGATCTCGGCTCGCTCGTGCGCGAGAACATCGCGAGCCTCGGCGACGGCTCGGCCGTCGCGATCATGCCCGCGGTCGCGATCGCGATCCTGACGGTGGGCGTCAACCTGTTGATCGACGGTTTGCCGCATCGCGGCCGCCGCAAGGGCGCGGCTGCCGCCGCGGGAGAACACTGATGCGGGATGAATCGACTCCGGAATCGACGCCGCTCGTCGAGGTGCGCGGGCTGCGCGTGGTCGGCGGCCGGCCGGGCGGCGCGGAAACGACGATCGTCCACGACGTCGACTTCGACATCGGGCGCGGCGAGGTGCTCGCGCTGATCGGCGAATCGGGCTCCGGCAAGACGACGATCGCGCTGTCGCTGATGGGCCATGCGCGCGCGGGCTGCCGGATCGCCGGCGGCTCGGTGAAGCTCGGCGGCACGGACGTGTGCACGCTGAGCGCGCAGGCATTGACCGCGCTGCGCGGCCGCAAGGTCGCGTATATCGCGCAGAGCGCCGCCGCCGCGTTCAATCCGTCGCGCACGATTCTCGACCAGGTGATCGAGAGCGCGCTGATCCACAAGACGATGACCAGGCGCGATGCGCAGGCGAAGGCGGTCGAGCTGTTCCGCGCGCTCGCGCTGCCCGAGCCGGAGACGATCGGCAGGCGCTATCCGCATCAGGTGTCGGGCGGGCAGTTGCAGCGGTTGATGGCCGCGATGGCGCTGATCACCGATCCGGAACTGGTGATCCTCGACGAGCCGACCACCGCGCTCGACGTGACCACGCAGATCGACGTGCTGCAGGCGTTCAAGAGCGTGATCCGGCGCTGCGGGATGAGCGCGGTGTACGTGTCGCACGATCTGGCCGTGGTCGCGCAGATGGCCGATCGCATCGTCGTGCTGAGCGACGGCGTGATCCGCGAGACGGGCGCGACCGAACAGATCCTGCATGCGCCCGCGCATCCGTACACGCAGAGCCTGATCGCGGCGGTCACGCCGAACGATGCCGAACGCGACGCGAAAGCGGCGAGCGCCGCGCCGGCGCCGCTGCTCGACGTGCGCGGCGCGATCGCCGGCTACGGTGGCCGGACCGCGAAGGGCTGGCCCGCGAAGGTGATCCTGCACGAAGTCGACCTGCGCATCGGGCGCGGGCAGACGGTCGGCGTGATCGGCGAATCGGGCTCCGGCAAGACCACGCTCGCGAAGGTGATCGCGGGCCTCGTGCCGGCGACGGCCGGACAGATCCTGCTCGACGGCGAGCCGCTCGCGCTCGATATCGGCAAACGCTCGAAGGAGCAGCACCGCCGCGTGCAGATCGTGTTCCAGAACGCCGATACCGCGCTCAACCCCGTGCATACCGTCGAGCGCACGCTGGCGCGGCCGCTCGCGTTCTATCACGGGATCCGCGGTGCGCGGGCCCGGCAGCGCGTCGCGGAGCTGCTCGAACTCGTGCGGCTGCCGCAGGCGGTAGCCGGGCGACGCACCGGAGAATTGTCCGGCGGGCAGAAGCAGCGCGTGAACCTCGCGCGCGCGCTCGCGGCCGAGCCCGACCTGATCCTGTGCGACGAAGTCACGTCGGCGCTCGATACCGTGGTGGGCGCGGCGATCATGGACCTGCTGCGCGACCTGCAGGCGAAGCTCGGCGTGTCGTACGTGTTCATCACGCACGACATCGCGAAGGTGCGCGCGATCAGCGACGACATCGTCGTGCTGTACGCGGGCCGTCGCGTCGAAACCGGCAGCCGCGACGCGCTGTGCGCGCCGCCTTATCACCCGTATTCGCATCTGCTGGTGTCGTCCGCGCCGGAGCTGCGCGCGGGCTGGCTCGACGATGCGGCCGAGCGCTGCCACCGGCCGCTGGTGCCGATCGGCGAGCGCGAGCACGAGGCCGAGCTGTGTCCGTTCCTGTCGCGCTGCGCGATGCGCGTGGACGGCGTGTGCAACCGCACGGCCCCGTCGCTGCGCACGCTCGAGAACGGCGCGCAGGTGCTGTGCCATCGCAGCGAGGAAGATCTCGTGCGCTTCCAGGCGGAGCCGGTGCCGGCGGGCGGCGCGACGGTGCAGCCGGTACGGCTGTGATGCGCGCCATCGTTCGTGCATCGCGCCTGCCCGCGCCGGCGATCGACGTTGCGCATAGTGTGCTGCGGCAGGCGCGCAAAACGGCAAATGACGCGTGTGGCGCGCGCGAATACGCGGCAACTGCGCTTTTTGATAGTGATTAAATGATTCTCATTGGACGGTCGCCGATCGTCGTCGCCGGAATGCTCGAGAAAATTCGATGAAACTGGAATCGTACTGGCTGGATACCCGTCCCGCGTTTCGCGCCAGCAGCGAAGGGCCGGTCGAAGGGCGTGCGGACGTAGTCGTGATCGGCGGCGGTTTCACCGGCTTGTCGGCGGCACTTGCGCTCGCGCAGCGCGGCGTGTCGGTGGTCGTGCTCGAAGCCGCGCAAGTCGCCGGCGAAGCGTCCGGCCGCAACGGCGGCCAGTGCAATACCGGTGTCGCGCAGGATTATGCGTCGCTGGCCGCGCGCATCGGCGTCGAGCAGGCGAAAGCGTTCTATCGCGCTTATGCAAGCGCGGTGAAGAGCGTCGAGACGATCGTCACCGAACAGGCGATCGACTGCGATTTCCGGCGCGCGGGCAAGCTCAAGCTCGCCGCGAAGCCGCAGCATTTCGCGGGGCTCGAAAAAACCTTCGACGCGTTGCGGCGCGACGTCGATCCGGACATCGAACTGATCGAGCCGTCAAGCATCCGCGATGAAATCGCGTCCGACGGCTTTTATGGCGGACTCCTGCAGCGCAACGGCGCGCAGATGCACATGGGCAAGTTCGGCGTCGGCCTCGCGCAAGCAGCCGTGCGGGCCGGCGCACGCGTGTACGAGCACGCGGCCGTCACGCAGCTCGACCGGCTGGACGGCGAGCGTCACCGGATCACCAGCGCCCGCGGCACGATCGTCGCCGACCGCGTGCTGGTCGCGACCGGCGCATCGCAGCACGGGCCGTTCGCGTGGTTCCGGCGGCGCATCGCGCCGGTCGGCAGCTTCATCGTCGTGACCGAGCCGCTGCCGGATGCGCAGTTGAACCGGCTGTTTCCGCATCGCCGCGCATACGTGACGTCGCGCCAGATCGGCAACTACTTCCGCGTGACGCCCGATAACCGGCTGCTGTTCGGCGGCCGCGCGCGCTTCGCGATGTCGAGCCCGCGCTCCGATGCGAAAAGCGGCGACATCCTGCGTGCGGGCATGGCCGGCTATTTCCCGGAACTGGCGAACGTGCGGCTCGACTACTGCTGGGGCGGGCTGGTCGACATCACCGCCGACCGGCTGCCGCGCGCGGGCCAGCATGACGGGCTTTATTACTCGATGGGCTACAGCGGCCACGGCGTGCAGATGTCGGTGCACATGGGCCGCGTGATGGCCGACGTGCTGTATGGGGCGGCCGCGTCCAACCCGTGGCGCGAACTCGACTGGCCGGCGATACCGGGCCATTTCGGGCACGCGTGGTTCCTGCCGGTCGTCGGCGCGTATTACCGGATGCAGGATTTCCTGCACTGAAGCGAGCGCCCGGGAGAATTCGATATGACAGTGCAATTCATTGGCTCGATTGGCTCCGTCGGCTCGCCGCGTGTGGCGCAGCCCGTGTCGCCCGCGATCGGCGACGTGCTGCGCACGATCGATGCATCGTTCGCGCAGCCGCTGAACCTGGACACGCTCGCGGCGGTGGCCGGGCTGAGCGTGTCGCGTTTCACCGCGCGTTTTCGCAGCGAAACCGGGCTGTCGCCGCACCGGTATCTGTGTCTCGTGCGGATACGGCGGGCGCAGGACTTGCTGCGCGCCGGTCTCGCGCCGTCGGTCGTCGCGACCGACGTCGGCTTCTTCGACCAGAGCCATCTGTGCCGGCATTTCCGGCGCGTACTCGGGATCACGCCGCGCGATTACGTGGTCGCCCGAACGGGCGGCGCGCCGGTGCGACCGCCATCGGCGCGCCTGCGCAGCGAACGCCGCGACGCGTCGTGTCACGCGGCGTAGGCGCACGCATGGACGACATGCCCCGCTGAGGATGTCCGGCACAAGCGCCGGCGAACGACGATTTCCGATATCGCGTGACCGCTTTCGAACGAATCCGTCACGCACTGCACAGGAGCAGAAATGACCGCAGTTTTCGTGTTGCACCGGGCTGACGGCGCACCGTCTTCCACCGCATTCCGCAAGCAGGCGTTCGGCGCGAGCGATCCGTTCGCGTCGCATCGCGAGATTGCGTGGGAAGGCCCCGACGCGATGGCCGCGGGGCGGATCGTTTTCGTCGGCGAACTGGACGTGGCGAGCTTTCCGCACATCGAAACCCTGGCCGTCATCCAGGGCGAGCTGACGCTCGAAGCGGCCGGGGCCGCGCCGCTGGTGGTCGGCCCGGGGCAAGGCGCCGTCATCGGCGGCGGCACCGCACTGCGCATCGCCGCGCAATCGCCGGTACTCCTGACGTTCTGCGCGGCAGCGTGCGCGCAACCGACGAAACGCGGCGTCTTCGCGCTGCGCGCCGACGCCGACTTCAAGCCGTCCGCCACGCTGCCCGCCGAGGCGCTGCTCGGTCCCGCGCCGCAATGCCGCAGCGACAACGTGTTCACCGACGACGGCGCCGGGTACTGCGCGGGCACGTGGGATTCGACGCCGTATCACCGGATCGTCCGGCCGCATCGCGCGAACGAGTTCATGTTCCTGCTGGACGGCGGCGTAAGGTTCGCGGCGCCCGACGGCAGCGTGCAGTCGCTCGGTACCGGCGACGCGCTGTTCGTGCCGCGCGGCGCGTCGATCGGGTGGGAAAGCAGCGAACGCGTGGCGAAGTTCTACGTGATGCAGAACGTCAAACCTTCCACCGAACGAGACTGAGCATGTCCCCTCCGCTGCGCCATATCGAAACCTTGTCCACGCCGCCGGCCGCGGCCGACGTCGTCGTGATCGGCGGCGGCATCATCGGCGTCTTCACCGCTTATTACCTGGCCCGCCGCGGCATCTCGGTCGCGCTCGTCGAGAAGGGGCGCATCGGCGCCGAACAGTCGAGCCGCAACTGGGGCTGGTGCCGCCAGCAGAACCGCGATGCGCGCGAGTTGCCGATGGCGAGCAAGAGCATCGATCTGTGGGAACGCTTCGCGGCCGAATCCGGCGAAGACACCGGCTTTCATCGCTGCGGGCTGCTGTATCTCAGCAATGACGAAGCCGAATTGTCCCGCTGGGCGAGCTGGGGCGAATTCGCGAAGACGGCGGGCGTGACCACCTACATGCTCGACAGCAAGCAGGCCGCCGAGCGCGGACGGGCAACCGGGCGGCAGTGGAAGGGCGGCGTGTTCTCGCCGACCGACGGCACGGCCGATCCGGGCAAGGCCGCGCCGGCCGTGGCTGCCGCGCTGATGAAGCTGGGCGGCAGCGTCCACCAGCACTGCGCGGCGCGCGGCATCGAACTCGAAGGCGGACGCGTCGCGGGTGTCGTCACCGAAGCCGGCGTCATCAAGACGCGCACGGTCGTGATGGCCGGCGGCGCCTGGGCGTCGTCGTTCTGTCGCCAGCTCGGCATCCGCTTTCCGCAGGCGTCGATCCGCCAGTCGATCCTGAGCGTGGCGCCCGTCGACACGCCGCTGCCCGATGCGATGTACACGTCCGGCGTGTCCATCACGCGCCGCAGCGATGGACGCTATGCACTCGCGATCAGCGGCCGCGCGCGCGTGGACCTGACGCCGCAGTTCCTGCGCTTCGCGCCGCAATTCGTGCCGATGTTCGCGAAGCGCTGGCGCAACCTGCTGCCGGGCGGCCTCGAAGGCGTGCGCGGCGGCCATGAAACGCTGAAGCGCTGGCGCCTCGACGCGCCGACGCCGATGGAGGCCGTGCGCATTCTCGATCCGAAGCCCGACATGCCGACCGTCACCGAAACGTACCGCCGCGCGGCCGAACTGTTGCCCGAACTGCGCGACGCGAAGATCACGCACGCGTGGGCCGGGTTCGTCGACAGCACGCCGGACGGCGTGCCGGGCATCGGCGAAGTGCCGGGCGTGCCGGGGCTGATCCTCGCGGCGGGCTTCTCGGGGCATGGCTTCGGGATCGGGCCGGGCGCCGGGCACCTGATCGCCGATCTGGCGTCCGGTGCGCAACCGTTCGTGGACCCGGCGCCGTACCGGCCCGGCCGGTTCAGCGAGTCCGCCTGGGGCAAGGTCGCCGATTTCTGATGCAACGCCGTCACATGGATGAGAGGCCGCCTGTATCCGACGCGCGTCGAGCCCGGCCGCCCGCGAGCGGCAGGATCGGGGCAGCGAACGTTCGCCGGCCCGGCAGTGCGATGCGACAGCTTGGGAGTGCCTGATGCGTTTCAGTTCGTACTGGCTCGATACGTCGGAGCCATTCGTGAGCCACTCGCCGGAGTTGCCCGACGGCAGTTGCGACGTGGTGGTGGTGGGCGGCGGGATCACCGGTTCGGCCGCCGCGCTGGCGCTGGCCAAGAAGGGCGCGCGCGTGATCGTCTGCGAGGCGGGCACCGTCGGGCAGGCGGCATCGGGCCGCAACGGCGGCATGTGCAACAACGGCTTCGCGCAGGATTACGCGTCGCTGTCGCAGCGCCTCGGCACGGAACTGGCCAACCGGCTCTATCTCGCGTTCGACGCGGGCGTCGACACGGTCGAGCGGCTCGTCAACGAAGAGTCGATCGATTGCAATTTCGCCCGCACCGGCAAGCTGAAGCTCGCGGCGAAACCCGAGCACTACGACAAGCTCGCGCGCAGCCACGCATTGCTCGCGGCGAGCGTGGACCCCGATACGCGCCTCGTGACGAAGGCCGAGCTGCGCGACGAGATCGGCTCGGATCGTTATCACGGCGGGCTGCTGTTCGGCAAGAGTGCGGGGATGCATGTCGGCCGTTATGTGCGCGGCCTGGCGCGAGCGGCCCAGGCGCGCGGCGCGCACATCGTCGAGCAGGCGCCGGTGCTGGGCCTGAAGCGGCAAGCAGGCGGCGCGTACGCCGTGCAAACACCGCTCGGCGAGATCCGTGCGCGTCAGGTGCTGCTCGCAAGCGGCATTTCGCACGTCGGGCCGTTCGGCTGGATTCGCCGCAGGGTCGTGCCCGTGGGCGCCTTCATCATCGTCACCGAGCCGTTGCCGTGCGAGTGGCTCGACCGCTTGCTGCCGACGCGCCGGATGGCCACCGACACGAAGAACTTCGTCAACTTCTTCCGAACGACGCCCGACGGCCGTCTGCTGTTCGGCGGCCGCGCGCGGTTCGCCACGTCGAACCCGCGTTCGGACGAAAAGAGCGGCGCGATCCTGCGGCGTCAACTGGCCGCCGTGTTTCCCGAGCTGGCCAGCGTGCGCATCGACTATTGCTGGGGCGGGATGGTCGACATGACGGCCAACCGGCTGCCGCGCGCGGGCGAGCGCGACGGCGTTTACTACTCGATGGGCTATAGCGGCCACGGCACGCACATGGCCACGCTGATGGGCACGTTGATGGCGGAAATCATGGACGGGCGCGCGGAGCTCAACCCGTGGCAAGGCTTCGACTGGCCGGCCATTCCCGGGCATTTCGGCAAACCGTGGTTCCTGCCGTTCGTCGGCGCCTGGTATCGACTCAAGGACACGTTGAAATGAATTCACCTGTTGTTCACCTGATGCAAGCCGGCCGGCTCGATCGCTTCTTCATCGACGGCGACTGGGTGTTGCCCGACGGCGGCGACCGATTCGCCGTCGTCAGCCCGTCCACTGAAGACACGCTGGGCGAAATCCCGCTCGGCAGCGCACGCGACGCCGACCGCGCGGTGCAGGCCGCGCGCCGCGCGTTCGAACGCTGGTCCGCAACTTCACCGCGGGAACGCGCCGCGTTGCTCGACCGCGTGCATGCGTTGATGCTCGAGCGTGCCGAACTGTTCGCCACGGCGCTCGCGCTGGAAATGGGCGCGCCGATCAGCTACGCACGCGCCGCACACGTCCCTCTCGCCGCCGAACATATCCGCGTCGCACGCGACAACCTGGCGAACTATGCGTTCGTCAGGCAACGCGGCACGACCGCGGTCGTGCGCGAGCCGATCGGCGTCTGCGCGCTGATCACGCCGTGGAACTGGCCGATCTACCAGATCACCGCGAAGGTCGGGCCGGCGCTCGCGGCCGGCTGCACGGTCGTGCTGAAGCCGAGCGAGCTGTCGCCGCTCAGCGCGCTGCTGTTCGCGGAAGTGATCGCCGATGCAGAGGTGCCTGCCGGCGTATTCAACCTCGTGAGCGGCAGCGGCGACACGGTCGGCGCCGCGCTGTCGTCGCACCCGGAGGTCGACATGGTGTCGATCACCGGATCGACGCGCGCCGGCGTGCTGGTCGCGCAGGCGGCGGCGCCGACCGTCAAGCGCGTCGCGCAGGAGCTCGGCGGCAAGTCGCCGAATATCGTGTTGCCGGATGCGGACCTGTCGCGCGCGATCGCGCCGGGCGTGGCCGCCGCGTTCCGCAACATGGGGCAGTCGTGCAGCGCGCCGACCCGCATGATCGTGCCGCGCGCCGTGCTCGGCGCGGTCGAGGAACTGGCTGCTGCGGCGGCGCGCACGCTGGTCGTTGGCGATCCGTTCGCCGAGGCCACGACGCACGGGCCGCTCGCCAACCGCGCGCAGTTCGGGCGGGTCGCGCAGATGATCGACGCGGGCATCGACGAACGCGCGAAGCTGATCGCCGGCGGCCCCGGCCGGCCTGCGGGGCTCGATCGAGGCTTTTATGCGCGGCCGACGATTTTCTCCGACGTGCGTACCGACATGACGATCGCGCAGCAGGAGATCTTCGGCCCGGTGCTGGCGATCCTGCCGTACGACACCGTCGACGAAGCGGTCGCGATCGCGAACGACACGGTCTACGGGCTCGGCGCGCACGTGCAAGGCACCGACAAGGCGCAGGCCCGCGCGGTGGCTGCCCGCATCCGCGCGGGGCAGGTGCATCTGAACTACCCGGCATGGGATCCCCAGGCGCCGTTCGGCGGCTACAAGCAGTCGGGCAACGGCCGCGAGTACGGGATCGAAGGGATGGAGGAGTATATGGAGATCAAGTCGATCGTCGGCTTTTACGACTGACCCGGCCGCCGCGCGCGGTTCGCGCCGGCGGTACAGTTGGAAGCCCGCTACTTTCCGAAGGTGCCGAAATTGGAACTGGATAACCCCGTCATTCCCGACCCGTTGCTGCAAGCGCATCACGCGCACTGGGCGAAGCTGCGCCGCGACCTGCATGCGCATCCCGAGTTGCGATTCGAGGAACACCGGACGGCCGACGTCGTCGCGAGCGAGCTCGAAGCGCTCGGCTATGCGGTGTCGCGCGGGCTGGGCGGCACGGGCGTCGTCGCGAGCCTGCCGGGCGCCGATCCGGCGCGCGGGATCGTGCTGCGCGCCGACCTGGACGCGTTGCCGATCCACGAAGCCAACGATTTTGCGCATGCATCGTGCACGCACGGGATCATGCACGCGTGCGGCCATGACGGCCATACCGTGATGTTGCTCGGCGCCGCACGCGTGCTGAGGGAACTGCCGCAGTTGCCCGGCAGCGTCCATTTCGTGTTTCAGCCGGGCGAAGAGGGCGGCGCGGGCGCACGCAGGATGATCGACGACGGGCTGTTCGACCAGTTCCCGACGGAGGCGGTATTCGGCATGCACAACTGGCCCGGGCTGCCGGCCGGCCATTTCGGGTTGCGCACCGGGCCGATCATGGCGGCCGGCTCGCGCTTCAGGATCACGGTGACGGGCAAGGGCGCGCACGCGGCCCAGCCGCACCTGGGCATCGATCCGGTGCCGCTCGCCTGCTCGATGGTGCTGCAATGTCAGACCATCGCCGCGCGGCACAAGGATCCGGTGGATCCCGCGGTCATCTCCGTCTGCATGTTCCATGCGGGCACGACGGACAATGTGATTCCGGACACCGCCGAGCTGCGCGGCACGATCCGCACGCTGTCGTCGGCCTTGCAGCAGAAGCTGCAGCACGACGTGCGGCTCGCGTGCGAGGCGCTGGCGAGTGCCTATGGCGCGCAGGTCGACGTGGAGTTTTTCCAGTACTACCCGGCGACGGTCAACACGCCGGCCGAGACGGCGCTGTGCGAGGCGGTGATTCGCGACACGTTCGGCGACGCGCGCGTCGACCGCGACGTGCCGCCGAACATGACGTCCGAGGACTTCGGCTTCATGCTGGAGGAACGGCCGGGCGCTTACGTGCTGATCGGCAATGCGCAGGACGGCGCGAGCGCACCGGCGCTGCATCACCCGAAATACGATTTCAACGACGAGATCATTCCGGCTGGCGTCCGCTATTGGGTCGCGTTGGCGCGGCATTACTTCACGCGATCGCGATGATGCGCGCAGCCGGCATTGAAGTCGGGCCGCGGTGCGCGACGACACTTTTATAAAGACTGCTTGATGAAACAGGACAACGATATGAAGGATACCGACACGATGCCGGCGCTTCGCTACCGGCGCTTCACCGCCGCGGACGTCCCCGCGGCCCATGCGCTGACCGTCGCGCTTCGCTGGCCGTTCAGGGCGGAAGACTGGCAGTTTTCCGCTGACACGTCGACCGCGTTCGCGGCCGAGGAAAACGGCGTGGTGATCGGCACGGCGATGTGCTGGAAGTACGGTGCCGATCGCGCGGCAATCGGGCATGTGATCGTGTCCGACGCGCATCAGGGCCGAGGCATCGGCCGCAAGCTGATGGAGCTGCTCATCGACGAACTGGGGCCGCGCGTCACGTTCCTGCATGCGACGCCGGCCGGCCGGCCGCTGTACGAGAAGCTGGGTTTCAACGTGTGCGGCTCGCTCGGCCAGTATCAGGGGAACGTGGTGCGGCCGGCCGACGTGGTCCTGCCCGAAGGCGTGCAACTGCGTGCCGGATCGCCGGCCGACTGGCCGCGCCTCGTCGAGCTGGACGCGCGCGCGTCCGGCCTCCAGCGCGATGCGTTGATGGCCGCGCTGTTCCAGCGCGGTGAAAGCGTCGTGCTCGAACGCGATGGCGAGGTGGTCGGGTTTTCGGTGCTGCGGCGCTTCGGGCGCGGCGACGTGATCGGCCCGGTGGCTGCGCCGCGCGCAAGCGACGATGCGTATGCGAAGGCGCTCGTCAGCCATTGGCTGACGCAACGGGAAGGTGAGTTCGTCCGCATCGACGTGCCGGACGGGACCCGTCTGCCGGACTGGCTGGCCGAACAGGGTTTGGCGCGGGTCGATACGTGTTCGAAGATGGTGCGCAACGCGCCGGCGTCGGCGCACGAAGGGCCGGCCGATCCGATCTGCGGACAGTACGCGCTCGTCAGCCAGGCGATGTTGTAGTCCGCGGCGACGCCCGCGGGATCGCCTCGCGCACCCGGCCCGGCGTTGCCGGGCCCAGGCGGCGATCGCTTTACTTCACCGGGGTGAGAACCGGCGCGCCCTTGTTCTTGAGCAGCATCACGACGAATTTCGCCGGCTTCGTGCTGCTGGCGTTTCGTCCGACCGTGTGCACGTCGTCCGGTCCTTCATGGTACGTGTCGCCGGCATGGAGCGTGACCGTTTTCCCGCCGTTCAGGCCCATCACGATGCTGCCGTCGAGCACGTAGACGAAGGCGTGAGCATCGTGGCGATGCACGGGATCGACGGCCCCGGGCGGATAGTCCACGACGATCATTTCCACTTCCTTGCCCGGATACTCGGGCAACGGTTCCGTGGTCAGTTGCGTCACCGTGGCGTGCGGGGCGGCGGCGGCCGGCTGAACGGGGGCCAGGAGCGACAGCGCGAGCGGTGCCAGCGCGAGCATGAGGCGTTTCATGTCGTTACTCCAGGTTGGCCTTGTCGAGCCCGAACATCTTGTCGAACGAGCCGGGCACGACGCGGAAGGCGACGTTCAGCCGGTTCCAGCAGTTGATGGCGCCCACGAGGAAGGTGAGATCCGACAGTTCCTTCTCGGAATAGTGGCCCCGCACGCGTTCGTAGAGCTCGTCGGGCACACCGTGCGACGGGATCTGCGTCAGCGCTTCGGTCCAGGCGAGCGCGGCGCGCTCGCGCGGCGAGAACAGCGTCGACTCGCGCCAGATCGCGACGTGATGCAGGCGCAGTTCGCGCTCGCCGTGGATCTTTGCCATCTTGGTGTGCATGTCGACGCAGAACGCGCAGCCGTTGAGCTGCGATGCGCGAATCTCGACGAGCTCGCGGATCGGCGTCTCGATCGTCGTCTTCTGAAACAGTCCGTCGAGTTCGACGAGCTTCTTGGTCAGCTCCGGCGATTGCTGGAAGTAGTTGATACGTTGCGTCATGATCGGTTCTCCTGAAATGTGGAATCGCGACTGCCGGCCCTGCATGTGGCGCCCCACGCACGGCCTGCCTGACAACATCGTAATCGCGGGCCCCGCGGGCCAGTAGTGCCCGGCAGGTGCGCATTCTGTTGCCGCTTCGGCACCAATCCATGTCGGGGGCGCGGTCGATCTCAACCGCGGCGGAAAGGCGCACGGTTCACTACAGCGCGATGACCGTGTCGCCGCACGGCGCGCCCGCGGGTTCGGCGAGCATCGCCCTGAGATCGCGTTCGATCGTGCCGCACAGCGTCGAAATGGGCACGTCGTTCGCGCCGCCCTCGAACGGGTTCTCGGTGCTCTCGCCGACCTGGTCGAGCGAGGTGTACATCCACGACACCGCGACACTGCACGGCACCACCAGCCAGACCATGTAGCCGTGCATGAAGCCGCTCACGCCGTCGTTCAGCCGGTTGAACTCGTTCAGCAGACCGAACGGCAAAGACAGGCAGAAGAATCGGACGAACAGCGAGCTGACGGTCGCGTATTGGCGCGGATACGGGAAATTCTTGAAACGCTCCGCGCGCGACTGGAGGTCGGTGAAATCCCCGATCGTCTTGTGCAGGTCCATGTAGAAGCTCGTCTCGAGGCGGCCGGCCGTGTGCAGCGTCGCGAGCGTGCGGCGTTGCAGGCTCAGCACGAACGTCGCGATGGAGGCGGACGCGCACGCCTGGGCCGCTTCGGACGGCGACAGGTACGCCGGGAGCAGTTCCCGGATGTCCTGTTCCCACTCCGGCACGCGATAGTACCGGCGGTACTCCGCGTTGTAGCGCTTGTTCGTGCTTTCCCAGACGCGCGGGCGGCGCAAGTCGTAGCGCAGCGCGGTGAGCCACGCAAGGTGGCGATAGACGAGGGTACGCGCGATCTCTTCGTCGCCGACGAAGTCCTGCACGACTTGCCCCCAGCGACGGCTTTTGCTCAGGATGCCGATCCAGATGTCCAGCGCGTCCGCGGCGCGGTTGTACGTCTGGACATTCTTGAAGCCGACGATGAACGACGTCGCGGTGCCGAGCAGCGCCACGATCGTCAGCGGGATCGACAACCATCTGACCGAAAAGAACGTGTACAGGACGACCGGGACGGCCCCGAAAACGAGGAGCTCGTAAACTTTCCAGCGCGTCCAGATCAGGAATTCCGCCAGCTTGTAGGATTTTCCGAGATGCATGTCTTTGGCCTCATCGAGGACTCAGCGGGGCGCGAGACGCGCAGCGGCGCGGCCACGCACGAGGCGACGGCGGCGAAGGCCGCCGCCGCACGACGCGCGTCGGGTCAGTCGACGACGGTCACGACATTCACGGCGCCTTGCCTGGCCATCTTGGCGTACGGGCACAGGCGCTCCGCGGCGCGCACCCGCTCTTCGGCGACGCTGCGCTCGACGCCGCGCATCCGGACGCGAACCTCGAAGATCAACGCATGACCGCCGTCCATCGGATCACGGCCGAACGCAACCCGCACCTCCACCGCGGTCTCGGCCGGCGCCGTGCCGGCGCGTTGTTCGAGCAGGTTCAGCGCGCCATGAAAGCACGCGGCGTAGCCGGCGGCGAGCAGCTGTTCGGGATTGGTGCCGCCGCCCGGGCCGCCGAGTTCGGCGGGCAGGCGCAGCTCGAGGGCAAGGCTGCCGTCGTCGGAGCGGACGACGCCCGACGCGCGGCCGTGTCCCGTCTCGCCGCCGGTCACGGTGACGCTCGTCGTATAGAGCGGCTGAAACGCGTGGCCCCGATACCGGTCGAGGAGGGAAAGCGGAGGGGCCTGGAGCTTCTGGTCGTCCATGATGCGTGCTCGAGTTCAGCGCCGCTTCGATTCCCGGTCAGTCGTGTGTCGAAGCGTGTGGCGAACGGGGCGGCGCGGCCCCGGGCAGATAGCGTCGCCAGGCACGCGTGGCGCGAACGATCGCACGAGCGCTGCGGCGATCTTCCGGTGCGGTGCGATCCCTGGCGGGTCTCCGGGAAAAGACGCCTCCATGCTAGAGGAGCACGATCGGCGGCGGTATGGCCGTCCCGGGCGATTCAATGTTTCCCTTCGGGCACCAATCGGGATCGCGACGCGACGCCCGGCCGTTGCGCGCCGCGCGTCAGCGGTCCAGGCAGGTGCGCAGCGTTCGCGCGTGACGTTGCGCTTCGTCCGCGTCGACGATGTTCGCGAACCCGATGACGAGGCCGCGCGGCGTTTGCCGCGTGTGGCTGTTCGTATACCAGATCGACAGCGGCAGGACCGCCAGGCCGGCGTCGCGCGCGCGGGCGGCGACGGCGACGTCGTCGACCGGTCCGTCGGGCCCGTCGGTGAACTGCACCGCGAACTGGATGCCACCCGCCGGCAATTCGACGATCAGCCGCTCGCCGAACGCCTGCCGCAGCGCGTGCACGATCAGCATGCGGCGCTCGCCGTACAGCGCGCGCATCCGCTTCAGGTGCCGCGCGAAGTGCCCCTGCTCGATGAAGTCGGCGAGGGCCGCCTGCAGGAGGGGCGGCGAACCGGCATTCATGCTGCATGCCACGCGCTCGACGCGCTCCACCGCGCGCTCGGGCACGACCGCGTAGGCGAGCCGCAGGCCGGGATACATCGCCTTGCTGAAGGTGCTGCAATAGATCACGTGATCGCGTCGGTCAAGGCTCTTCAGCGCCGGCAGCGGACGGCCGAGATAACGAAACTCGCTGTCGTAGTCGTCCTCGACGATCCACCCCGACGTCCTGGCGGCCCAGTCCAGCAGCGCGATGCGGCGGGACAGCGACAGCGTATGCCCGAGCGGGCTCTGATGCGACGGCGTCACCAGCGCGAAGCGGGCCTGCGGGTCCAGTTGCATGCCGCGCGCGACGTCGATCCCTTCGTCGTCCACCGGCACGGGGACGAGCTGCACGCCGGTCTCGGACAGGAAGCCGCGGGCGAGCAGGTAGCCGGGATCCTCGAACCACACGCGGTCGTTCGCCCGTGCGAGGCTGCGCAGCATGAGTTCCAGCGTGGCGCGGTAGCCGCCGGTGACGAAGACCTGGTCCGGCACGCAGGTCACGCCGCGCGACAGCGTCAGATAGGTGGCGATGTGTTCGCGCAGCGGCCGGTAGCCGGCCGGATTCGGATAGCCGAGCAGCGCGCGTTCGCCGCTGCGTGCGCGCAGCGACACGAGCCGGTGCCAGACCTTGCGCGGAAACGCGTCGAGCGCCGGGAGCCCGGGCTGCAACGGGCTCGGCTCGCCGCTCAGCGCGACGGCGATCGGCTGCGGGCGCCGCGGCGGCTGGAGGTCGGCGGGCGGGATCGACGGGGCTGACTGGGCCAAAGGGGTCGAAGGGGCCGGCGTCGACGCCCGCGGCGGGGCCGCCGGTTCGCCGGGCCGGTTCGGCGGGGTACCGGTGCGCGGCGGCGACGCCCGGGTCAGCGAGATCGGCAAGGACGGCGAGACGAACGTGCCTGCCGCGCCGCGCATCTGCAGATAGCCCTCGTCGACGAGGATCGTGTAGGCCTGTTCGACGGTGCCGCGCGCCGTGTTCAGTTGCGTCGCCAGGCCGCGCAGCGCGGGTACGCGGTCGCCGGGGCGCAGGTGGCCGGCGGCGATCGCGGCCCGGAACCGCTCGCAAATCTGCAGATAGAGCGGCAACTGGTGCTGCCGGTCGATTTCGATGGTCAGCGGAAGAGTGGGCTCGGACATCGCGGCTTCTCGGGTAACGCACGCAGGGACAGGATCGGATCCAGCTTGGACTAGTCCGATCGCCGATTCTTGGCACTGATGGATAGGACATGATTCTTCCACAATTGCGTCACGCGATGCGACGGTCTTGACCGCCTCCTCCGGATCCGGCACCCGTCACGCCCGGTCGCATTCCCGTCAAATCCAATCGTCAGGAGATTGTGCGATGAAAATCGTTGTCATCGGTGGTTCGGGCCTGATCGGCTCGCGTGTCGTCACGTTGCTCGCCGAAGCAGGTCATCAGGCGCTGGCCGCCTCGCCGAGCACCGGCGTCAATACCGTCACGGGAGAGGGGCTGGCCGATGCATTGACGGACGCGGATGTCGTGGTGGACGTGACGAACGCGCCGTCGTGGGAGCCGCAGGCGGTACTGGATTTCTTCCGCACGTCGGCACGCAATCTCGGCAAGGCCGAAGTGGCCGCGGGCGTGCGCCATCACGTCGCGCTGTCGATCGTCGGCTGCGACCGGATGCCGGAGAACGGCTATTTCCTGGCCAAGGTCGCGCAGGAGCAGGCGATCGAAGCGGCGGGCGTGCCGTACACGATCGTGCGCGCGACGCAATTCATGGAATTCATCGGCGGCATCGCGGACTTCAGCACGCAAGACGGCACGGTCCGCATCGGCGACGGCCTGTTCCAGCCGATCGCCGCGGAAGACGTGTCGGCGCTCGTCGCGCAGATCGCGCTTGGCGGCCCGCAGAACGGCACGGTCGAGATCGCGGGCCCGGATCGCGCGCCGTTCGCGGAGATCGTCGCGCGCTACCTGAAATCGGTCGGCGATCCGCGCGCGGTGGTGACCGATCGCGAGGCCCGCTACTACGGCGGGCGCGTCGAGGAAACCTCGCTGGTGCCGCTCGGGAATGCGCGACTCGGCCGCATCGGCCTCGACGCGTGGTTGGCGCGACGCTGATTCGCGTTCGCACGTGTGACGGTTCGCAGGCGCCCGCGGATCGCGGGCAATCGGGATGATTGGCATGGGGGCAGCGGAAAATGAATCATTCGGAACCATCGGAGTACGGCGTGCGGCGCGACCTGGCCGGTCGCGCCAATGCCTTGTCGGCGAGCTTTGGTGCGAGCTATGCGGGCATCCTGGCATTCGTTGCCGTGGCGAGCGAGGGCAGCTTCACCAAGGCCGCCGAACGGCTCGGCGTCGGGCGGCCGGCCGTGAGCCGGAACGTCCAGAAGCTCGAGGCGCAACTGAGCACGCGGCTGTTCCAGCGGACCACGCGCACGACCGAACTGACGTGCGAGGGCCGGCGCTTCTACGAGAACTGCCATCAGGGCGTGGCGCAGATCGTGGAAGCCATGAACGACATGCTCGAGTTGCGGCAGGGGCCGCCGCGCGGCCTCATTCGCATCAGTTCGGCCGTGGGCTTCGGCCGGAAGATCGTGGCGCCGCTGCTGGCCAAATTCGCGGACGCGTACCCGGACATCGATATCGACCTGCTGCTCGACGACCGGCCGATCGACCTGGTGTCCGAGCGGATCGACGTGTCGTTCCGCAACGGGCGCATCGAGGATTCCAGCATCATCGCCCGCCAATTGATTCCGATGCAGATGGCGCTCTGCGCGGCGCCGTCGTACGTGGCGACGCACGGGCTTCCGCAGAGCCTGGACGACCTCGACCGGCACGCGTGCATTAATTTCAGGTTCGCGAGCGGACGCCTGTTCGAATGGGAGTTCAATGTCGACGGCCGCCCGCGGAAGTACCTGCCGACCTCGCGCCTCACGTTCAACGACGCGGACCTGGTATTGCGCGCGGTGCTGAACGGCGCGGGCATCGCACAGTTGGCGGGCTACCAGATCCGCGACCATCTCGCATCGAAGGCGCTCGTCGTCGCGCTGGCGAAGCATGTGCCGGAAGATCGCGGCCATTACATCTGCTATCTGAGCCGACAACACCTGCCGACGCGCATCCGCATCTTCGTCGATTTCATGACCGAGCAGATTCGCGCGCTCGACCTGAACTGCATGACGCAGTTCAATCGGGACCTCACGGTTGCTTCGTCGACGGGATTGGCTGCTTGAAGAATTAAGGGCTTGGGGAAAGCGGGCGGCCCGCCGGCTTCCATGGAAATCGTCCACCGGCCACGATTTTTTCATCGGTCGAAGCAACGACGAACCACGCAGTGCAAGTCGAGTGCGCAAAGCCGCCCGCCGAATGATCGATAACGGTGTCTTAATGAATGGGCGGTTTATTCAATGTCGTGCAATTAAAGCCTGGACAAAACCGGCTGAAATTAAAAACGAATCAGGCGTTTGATCGAAATTAAAAAACTATCAATACGGGACGTTTATTTTTCAGGTTTTAGCGGATAAGGTTCGGTTCGGTGAAAGTGATTTGTCAGAAAACGCGGCGATTCATCATCGCGTGCCGCGGATTCATCGGGTTGCCGCTTTTGCCGATCAGTGTGCGCGACGACGTGTCGACAGGAGCCCCTGCCGGGGATCCTGCGGCGGGCCCGACACGCGCATATCCGTTCCGACATCGATGTCATGAGGGCCCATGAACAAGATCATCCGCAGATACGTTGCTTCCGTGATGCCACGCTCGTTGACCGGCCTGGCACTGCTGGTCGCGGCGGCCGGTGCTCACGCGCACGGCCGTTTGACCGAACCGCCTTCGCGTATCGTGCTGTGCACGCAAGGGCAGAATCCGAACTGCCACGTCGACGCCTGGCACGCGAACGCGATGGAGAACGGCAAGTTCTTCCCCGCGACGCAAAGCGGCCTGTCCGATCCGTTCGCGTCGGCCGACGCGAAGAATGCCGCACCGCCGCCGGATGGCGAAATCGCCGGCGCCAGCACGAATGGCCCGCTGCCCGTGCTGAACGAGCAGTCGCCGAGCCGCTGGCAGAAGATCCCGCTGCGGCCGGGCGCGTTGCAGAATTTCAAATGGGAATTCAGCGCCGTGCACAAGACGCGTCGCTGGAACTACTTCATTACGCGCGCCGACTGGAACCCGTCGGAAAAGCTGACGCGCGCGCAGTTCGAGCCCACGCCGTTCTGCACGATCCAGAATCCCGGCCAGCCGTACTGGGATCCGAACGCGAACCTGGTGCCGCAGCAGCCGACCATTCACCAATGCCGGTTGCCGGTGCGTAGCGGTTACCACGTCATCCTGGCGGTCTGGGAAGTCGCGGATACGGCGATGGCGTTCTATCAGGTCGTCGACGCGACGTTCACCAACGGCGATACGACCCGCAGCCCGTTCTGATACCGCTGCAACCTGACGCGCCCGGCGATGCCCGGGCGTCATGAATGGAAGAGCGCCGCTCAGGAGCGCCGATGCGCTCGCCGACCGACCGGGCAGTCTCCAGCCCGGCTTGCCGAAGCAGCCCCATCATTGCCTCTCCGCCCACCCGCGCGACGCCGTCGTACGGCCGGATCGCATCGCCTGAATTTCGTCGCCTTGAACAATCGGTCGGATGGCTGCGAGCTATCCGTTTGAATTGTCGAATCGCGACAATTGCAATAGGGCGATGCGATCGCGTGAATATTTCGGGTTTCGATATTGATGGAAATAATCGATTCCAGGGTTGATGCCTGATGATTATGTAGTATAACAAATCGAAGTGCCGGCGCTGAATTGAAGGATCACTACATCGGCCGTCGAATTGTTTCTCGTCGTTGAGATAAAGACGGAATCAATATCGGAATTTGTCTTCAAGTGGCAATTTGTCAGGTTGATTTCTTTTGAATTCGACCTGGGCGGAGCGTTGTCAATCGAAAGGGGAAATCATGAGCCAGACCGGAATCGAGGGCATGAAAATGAAGCGCAACCAGCACACCGGAATCATGCGGCGATCGACCTTGAAGGGCGTGCTGGCGCTTTTGCTGGCAGGGTCGTTTTTAGGCGCCGGCACCGGCGCTGCCGCGGCGGGGGCATCGGGTACCGGCACGGCGCCGGCATTCGTCTATAGCCCGTACAAGGACGCGACGATTTCGATGAACTGGAACACCAACGTCATCTCGACGAACGTCACGGGGCAGCTGAGCCCGGTGCTGTCGGTGCTGCCTACCGGTGTCCGTACGATGACGCTCGCGTTCGCGACCGGTGAATGCGGCAGCGAGAACTGGGCGGGCGTCGACGGCGGCGCAATGGCGGCTGCCAATGTGCCGCTGTTCACCGCGGCCAATGTGAATTACGTGATTTCCACCGGCGGCGCGGCCGGCATGTTCACGTGCGGGACGGATGCGGGCATGGCGGCCTTCATCGATCGTTATGCATCGAGCAACCTGATCGGCATCGATTTCGATATCGAGGGCGGGCAGACGCAACAGGTGATCAACGATCTCGTCCAGCGCGTGGCCGTCGCCCAGCAGAAATATCCCGGCCTGCGCTTCAGCTTCACGTTGGCGACGCTGGCGCCTTCCCAGCAGGGCGCGACCACGGCCAGCTCGTGGGGCGCCAGCGCCCCCGACAGCTTCAACATATACGGCGACTGGGTCATGCAGGCGATCCAGGCGGCCGGCCTGAAGAACTACACCATCGACCTGATGACGATGGACTACGGGTCGGCTAGCGCGGGGAACTGCGTGGTCGCGAACGGCACCTGCCAGATGGGACAGTCGGCGATCCAGGCCGCGATGAACCTGCACGATCACTGGGGCGTCCCGTACAACCAGATCGAGCTGACGCCGATGATCGGCGGCAACGATGTGGTCGGCGAAACCTTTACGCCGGCGGACGCGGACACCGTGGCGCAGTTCGTGAAACAGAATGGTCTCGCGGGTGTCCACTTCTGGTCGTTCGACCGTGACGTCGATTGTCCGCCCGGCGCCGCATCGTCGACGTGCAATTCGATCGGCGGTGTCGGTACGCTTGGTTATACGAACCGGTTTGCCAACGGCCTGGCGCCCGGTAAATGAATGAAGCCGGGCAGGGAGGAGACCATGCGGGCCGCTCGTATGATTGCGACGACGTTTCGCATGGTCTCCGATTTCCTCGACCGGCAACCGGAGGCATCGCCGTTGTCGAGGGCCGTGCCGGCGGCACTCGACGGATGCGCTCGCCAGGGCGGAGCGTCAGCGTCCACCCTGGGACGATGCGCCACGCTTGTCGAAGAAGTGCCCCATCAGTTCGAGCAGCGGCCGGCGTCGCTTGGTCACGGCGAATGCCCACTCGTGGGTCTGGCGCGGCGCCTCGGCCGTCGAGACGGCATCGAGCAGCCGTTGTGCGCGAGGCAGGTCGTACCACGGCAACCACGGGTACGCATGATGGGCGACGTGAAGGTTGAAATTCAGGATCACCCAGCGTGACCAGAGGGGAACGTTGGCGCAGCTGTGCGACACCACGTCCTGCTCCCAGAGCGGCGGGCGTGCCGCGTCGTCGGCCAGCAGCGGGATCTCGGCGTGATGCGGAAGGTTGAGCAGCTCGACGGCCATCAGCAACACGACCCACAGGATCGTCGAGAACGCGATGAGGCTGCCGAGCACGCCCGCACGATACGCCAGCGCGCCGACCGCCGCGTAACCGGCCAGGTAGATCACACTGAATGCGATCTCGGTATTCGATTTCGCGCGATGCGCAGGCGTGTCGCGGTGCAGGAACGGTGCGATCCAGTGGCTGAGGAAATGATTGAATGCCATCATCGGGATCCAGTGCCGCCAGATGAATTCGAGCGTGCGCGCGCCGCGTTCCGTCATCACGGAAAACTTCTGGATCATCTTGCGATTCTCCGGATCCCGTGTCGGGTGCGCGGTCCACGCGTGATGGCCCAGATGC
Source organism: Burkholderia sp. AU38729 (assembly GCF_020419725.1). Classification (NCBI taxonomy): domain Bacteria; kingdom Pseudomonadati; phylum Pseudomonadota; class Betaproteobacteria; order Burkholderiales; family Burkholderiaceae; genus Burkholderia; species Burkholderia sp. AU38729. The sequence goes on from NZ_JAIZQO010000006.1 coordinate 249,961, forward strand.
GATCTGCGCCGCGGCAGGTACGGCAACCCGATGATCCATCCGCAGAGATGGCCGATGGCCTCGTTGCACGCGCGCGAACGCGATGCGGCGTTGTGCAGTGCCTCGTGCAAGATCAGATAGAGGTGAATCAGCGCGAGCGTGGCGAGGACGAGCGCGGCGATGCGTCCGGGCCCGCCGGCGAGCCAGAGCACCCACGCGGCGGCAAGCAATGCGACATCGGCGAACCAGAGCGCGAGCGTCAGGTGTCCGGTGGGTCCGTTCGGCAATGTCGCCTTGACCGAGCGCCATTCGTCTTGGGTCATGTGCTACCTCGATTGAGTGGATTGATGGGGGGCGCGGCGCGTGGCCGGCGTGGATCTCAGGTGGACAGGATGCGTTGGCCGATCTCGCGGTAGGCGGCATCGAGCACGTCGATGTGTGCGTCGAGTCCGTTCTTGCTCGCGAAGCCGTTGTCGCGCCGGGCGAGCAGCAGGCAGTCGTAGCGCGCGCCGCGGCTCCAGTGCCACGCCGGCAAATAGGCCGTGATCCGGAAGCCGGCTTCGAGCATCGCCTTGACCAGCGTCAGCTTGTCGGCGAGCACGATCGCGCCGACATAGGCCGTCGTGCCGCGCCGTTTCAGGAAACGCAGCAGGTCGGCCGTGACGTCGCGCTCGGTCATGAACGGGCCGCCTGCATGCTGGCAGAGATAGATCGCATCGGCCCGCTCGTCGACACGAAACGTGAAGTCGTCCGAGCACTCGTACCCATGCCCCCAGAAACAGGTGTCGGGATACGGTGCCGGCGTTCCGGCGACACCGAGCGGTTCGAAGATCGCGCTGCGCAGAACGTCGGATTCGCGGAAGATCGGCGAGAGCGGCAGGCAATGCCTGAAGCGCGGCGAGCGGAATGTCTCGAGCGCGATGACGTGATGTTCGCGCACGCCATGCGCGCTGTCGGGTGACCCGTCGTGTCCGACCACGACGCCGTCGAGATGACGCAGCAACGCACGCAGCGCGATATCGGTGCGGGCAATTGCGAAGGCCAGATCGTGATCCGCGGCCGGCAGCGTGTCGATCGCGGATTGCATCAGCGCCGACAGGACGCCCAGGTGACGATGGTGCCGGGAAATCATCGCGCGGCCGTATTCCCACGAGCGATTCTGCGCGTTGTAGCTGACGCTCATGCAACCGATCGTGGCGTGCGTTTCCTCTTCGGCGACAAACCACAGTTCCGATTTGTTCGAGACGGCGCGCCTCACGTAGCCCGCATCGAGACACGGGTGCGACGAGTCGCCGTATTCCCGTTCGAACAGCGCGCAGATTCCCGAAGTGTCCGACACCGTTCCGCGGCGTATCCGGAGTGGTCGGTGGCGGGCGCCGTTGGGCTCGACGCGGTTCCCGCCCGCGGTGCTGCCATCAATTGAATTCATCGCCTTGCTTGCCCTGGTGAGGGTGAGTGGTTGCGCGAATCGAGAGGCGACCCGCGCATCGTCGGCGACGACTTTAATTATCCTTACGTTTGATTGTCAAACAAATTCAATCGATTTATTCATTGTTGATTTCATTTGAATGATGAGGGTGATGGTTGTCGAAAACGAGCGTGACGTCATGAGGACAATGGCGGAAATCGGCTTGTGTGGCGGGTCTCGGGAAGGGTGCCTCACGTCGCCTGAAAATGGATTGAAGAGATGAAGGCGGCATCCGCAAATCTTCTTCAGGAATTGAATAATTCATCGGAGTGGTTGAAGTGCTGTAAATAGAAATATCGTGACATCGGTTCCATTTTCTGTTCTGAAAAACAAAGTCGTTTTATTTTTGCTTTTGATGCGTTATAGGTTTCCAATGTAAAAACGCCGATTTCGCCGGCTTCGGTCGCCGCGCGTCGACGGTGCTCGACCATCACGAAGTTGACGGCTTGCCGGCGCCCACCCTGCCCACAAAAATCGACAAATCGGAACAGATGGGCGCAGTGTTCCCGCCTACCATCCGCACGTACCTCGCGCATTCGCGCACCACCGCAGTATCGGCAGAGGCATCGTCCGCGTTCCGCTGCACGTGTTTCCCTCGCACCCTCGCATCCTGACAAGCCGCCCAACAGGCAAAGGATTCGCCATGTCCGCAAGATCGTTCGCTTCATTCGTGCTGGTGCTGCTGCTCGCGGCATGCGGAGGCGACTCCGATTCGTCCGCTCCCGCCAGCGCATTCGCGGCCACCTCCGTGCGGGCATCGCAGGCCGCCACGTGGAAACCGCTCGTGCCGGGCACGAGCTGGCAATGGCAGATCGACGGCAACCGGATCAACGAGACGGTGCTGGACGGCGTGAACAACCCGCGCAAGATGTTCGACGTCGACATGGAGCTGACCGATGCCGGCACGATCCAGCGCCTGAAGGCGAAGGGCATCTATGTCGTCTGCTACATGGAGGTGGGCGGGCGCGAGGACACCCGTGGCGACGCCGGCAAGTTTCCGGACAGCGTGCTCGGCAATCCCGTCGAAGGGTATGAGGATCACGAACGCTGGCTGGACATTCGCCAGACCGCGATCCTGATGCCGCTGATGCTGGCGCGGCTCGACCAGGCGAGGAAAAAGGGCTGCGACGGCATCGAGCCGGACCTCGACGACAGCTATCGCCAGGAAACCGGCTTTCCGCTGACGCGTGACGACCAGCTGCGGTACAACACGGCGCTGATTGCCGCCGCGCACGATCGCGGGATGTCGATGGGCCTCAAGAACGGCTCGGGTATCGCTGCCGCCATGGCGAAAGTGGCCGACTGGGCGCTCAACGAGCAATGCAACAGGTTCCACGAGTGCGGCGACTACGCGAGCTTCATCGCGCTGAACAAGGCCGTGTTCAATGTCGAGTACACGCGCCCGGACGGCATGACGCTCGCGGCGTTCTGCCCGGCGGACAACCAGGCCAATTTCGACGGCATTCTGAAACTGTCGAGTGACACGCTGGCGGCGCTGCCGCGTGCCGCGTGCCGGTTCGAGTGAACGGCGGTGCGCGTCGCTGCGTCCGATCGCACCGGCCGCGATGACGACACGGGCATCGCGACTGCGCACACGGACGGGGGCGCGCGCGCAGGCATCGGTGCGGCATCGACAGCATGCCGGTTCGCGGCCCGTGTCGCCCGGGCCGGCCATTGACGCAGGTCAACCCCATTCCTCATGCAAGCCATACAGTCGAGTCGAACGCTCGCGCGATGCCGCACGCGACTGCGCGCCGGATGCGGGATGGCGGCGGCGACGGGGCCGGACTCGCGGCGGGCGTGTTCATGCCGCCCGCTGGCGGGCGGAACGCGATGCGTTGCGGGGCAGGGTGATGAACCAACGGTTATGGGCGCTCGGCGTGCTGCTTGCATTGAACGCGTGCGCCGGCGCGCAACGGAACGCGGCCTTCCGGTCGACGGAAACGCAGTTGTTCGCGACGCGCCAGGCCGCGGTGCTGCAGTGTTCGACGCCTGCCGAATGCGACCGTGCATGGCACTTCGCACGCCGCTATGTCGAAGCGCATTCGTCGACCCGGATCACGCGCGCCGATGCGGAGACGATCGAAACGGCGGCGCCGTTTCTGGCCGGAGAAGTATATCTGTGGGCCTCCCGCACGGCGTCGGGCGGCGCGTCGGTGATCCGGCTCAAGGCGATGTGCAGGGGCATGTACGACAGCGATGGCGGCCCGGGCTGGCGGTACGACGCGTGCGCGACGAAGATCCTCGACATCGAGCGGGGCTTCCGGTCGTACGGGAACCCGGCGCGTTCGTCCGACGCGCCGACTGCGCCGGTCGTGCCGCGATGATCCGGCGTCGCGCGCTCGCTCGCGTGCCGGTTGCCGCGTGATTCCGAACCGTTGACCTCCGTCAACGCCTGTTTCCGGCGAACGCCGATGATGAAAACCAGGCCGAACGCCGCCGGCGCATCGGGTCATCCAGCGAGGTCGGTATGTACACGAACATCATGGTCGCCGTGGACGGCAGCCCTTCGTCGCAACGCGCGCTCGACGAGGGCTTGAAGGTGGCGCGCTCGTACGGTGCGCGCCTGTTCGCCGTTTTCGTCGTCGACAAGTCGCTGATGATCACGTTCGGCGGACGGATGGACCCGGATGCATTGCTCGACGAGATCCGGCGCGATGGTGCGTCGGTCCTGCGACACGTGGAACGAACCATCGCGCACGCGGCAGTCAATGGCGAGACGGAACTCCTGGAGACCGAGATCGGCGAGAGTGTCGCCGAACGGCTGCAGCGCTACGTCGCCGAGCGGTCTATCGATCTCGTGGTGGTCGGCACCCACGGGCGGCGCGGGGTCCGACGGCTGTTCCTCGGCAGCGTCGCCGAACGGTTCCTGCGCGGATCGAGTTGCCCGGTCCTGCTCGTGCGCGGCAGCGACGCCGCACCGGCCGCGGCGGCAGCTTAGGGCCGCCATGCACGGGGGCGCCGCCAGCCGGCGCCTGCCCGTGCGCAACCTGCCGAGGTGAGCATCATGCAGATCTCCTTTCCTTCCGAACATCCGACGTATTGCGGCCTGGATCCGGCGCTGACCTTTCCGGCGCTGGTCGAAGGCCGCCGCGTGCATTGCGCGATCACCGCTGCGGCGCTGGAGGATCACTTCCGCGCGGCGTCGCCGCGCGAACAGGATCTGGTGGAGGCGTTCGCCCGCCACCGGCCCGCGATCGAGCGCGCCGCACGCTGCCTGCTCGAGGAGATGGGCGGCCGGCCGATCCTGCTCCACAGCGGCTATTTCCGGTTCTGCGCGTGAACGCCCGCGGCCGTTGACGCGCATCAAGCGCGTGCCGATACGGGCAGTTACGCTGGAATCCTGATGATCGTTCGTCCGTTGCGCGGCACACGGTGCCGCGCCAATCCGGTCTTCGTCATGGCGTCGCGCGAGTGGGACGAACGCGCGGCCCGCCTGTCTATCGTTGAAGGAATACGAACCATGCGCAATGTCACGCGTTACGATCCGTTTTCGATCGAACCCGTCGCCGACCTGTTTCAGGGGCTGTTCAGGCCGCTCCGCGGGATGACGCTGACGGACGAGCCCGACCTGGCCTCGATGAAGATCGACGTGACGGAAAGCGACAAGGCGTACACGGTCAACGCGGAACTGCCGGGCGTCGCCAAGGACGACATCGACGTCCAGGTGACGGGCAGCACCGTGTCGATCCACGCGAAAGTCGCGCGCAACCAGGAACAGAAGGAGGGCGAACGCGTGATCCGCCGCGAGCGCTACAGCGGCGCGATCAGCCGTTCGTTCTCGCTGTCGGGCGAGATCGACGACGCGAACGCAACGGCGACTTACCAGGACGGCGTGCTGTCGCTGACGCTGCCGAAGAAGGCGCCGGTCGCGCAGAAGAAACTGGCCATCAGCTGATCGGACGGCCGGCAGCGGGCGATGCGGGCACGCGTCGTCCGAACGGAGCTATCGGCGCGCGGCGCGATCCGCGCGCCGTTTCATTGAGGCGGTCGCGCGAACGCCTGCGCATTCGATCCGGCGCCGCCGGCGAAGTAGCGCTCCGTCTGCGCGTCGGGCGGCGTCCGTTGACCTGCATCAGCGCTCCCTCGCCGCGCGTGTGCAAATCTGGAAACGTGCGGCGCACAGGCGCGCCGCGGCTCACGGGAGTGCAGGCGATGAAGACCGACAAGCAGTTGAAGCAGGACGTTCAGGACGAACTGGAATCCGACCCGGCGATCGACGCGACACGTATCGGTGTCGAGGTCGTCAACCGGATCGTGACGCTCTCGGGTCATCCGCCGAGCTATGCGGAGAAACTGGCGATCGAGCGGGCGGCGAACCGCGTGGCCGGCGTCAAGGCGCTCGTCGTCGACATGACCGTGCATCTGCCGGACGACGACGTCCGCACCGACGAGGACATCGCGAACGCGGTGCGTTCGGTGCTGCACTGGACCGTCGGGCTGCACGACGACGCGGTGAAGGTGCAGGTCGAACACGGCTGGATCACGCTGTCCGGCAGGGTCGAATGGGCCTATCAGAGCCATCTGGCCGTGCGGGCGATCTCGCAGATGCGCAGCGTGACCGGCGTGACCGACCATATCGCGGTGCAGGGGGCGATCGGCTCGGCCGACATCGGCGGCAACATCAAGCGCGCGATCATGCGCCATGCGGAGCGCGAGGCGAAGCACATCGCGATCGAGGTGCGCGACGGCACGGTGCGGCTGTCCGGCAAGGTCGGCTCGTTCTCCGAGCGTAAGGCCGTGCGCGGGGCGGCATGGTCGGCGCGCGGCGTGCGCGCCGTCGTCGACGACCTGGTCGTCGAGTAACGCCGGCAAGCGGCAACCGGCGACCGGCGACCGGATGCGCGGTCCGCGCGGAAGGGGAGTCAAATGACACTGTCAGGCGAGGTACACGATGCGGACTGGTCGGTGGCGGTCGAGACGATCGCCACCGGAACGGGCGGCTACCGTTGCAGGATCCACTTGACGCTGATGTCGCCGGACGGCGCGTGCGAGCGCACGTTCGCGCACAGCCGGACCCGCGACACCGAGCGCGAAGCCGCGATCGACGGGCTGCGCGCCGGGATGACGTGGGTCGAGTTGAGGAAGTCGAACATGTTCACGATTTGAAGTCCGGGGCGGTCGTGAACGCGTTGCCTGAGTGGCGATGTTTCGTTCGTCATCCGATGCAGTCGATGCCGCATCGCGTGTGCGCCGACGTGCGTGACCGTCCGACCGATCACGGGCGGCGTGCGGCGGCGCGGCGCGAGCGACGGGTGCGCCGCCGCGCATACCAGCCGCCGATCGCGCGCCAGATGTCGGGGGCGGATTCGCAGTACGTGAACAGCTCGAGATCGCGGCGGTCGATCATCCCTTCGTCCGCGAGGAAGGCCAGGTCCACCGCGCGGCGCCAGTACGCTTCGCCGACGAGGATGACCGGCAACGGCGGGATCTTGCGCGTCTGCAGCAGCGTCAGGACTTCGAACAGCTCGTCGAACGTGCCGTAGCCGCCGGGGAAGAATACCGCCGCCTTCGCGCGTTCGAGCAGGTGTAGCTTGCGGATCGCGAAATAGTGAAACCGGAAGCAGAGACCGGGCGTGATGTACGGGTTCGGCGCCTGTTCGCGCGGCAGCTCGATGTTGAAGCCGATACTCGGCGCGCCGCGCTCGTACGCGCCACGATTGGCGGCCTCCATGATGCCGGGGCCGCCGCCGGTGACGATGGCGAGCCGCGCGGTGCGCGTGCACCGGTCGGCGTGGCCGACGATGCGCCCGAGTTCGCGCGCGACGCGGTAATACACGCTGTGCTCGACGAGCTGGCTCGCCATTGCGACGGCGTGACGCCGGCCCGCATCGTGCGGCCGCGCCGCGAGCAGGTGATTGGCTTCGTTCAGCCGCGCGTTCGCGACGGCAGGGGCAACGATGCGCGTGCTGCCGTAGATCACGACGGCATGGCCGATGCGTTCGTTCTGCAGGCGTTCCTCGGCCTTCCAGTAGTCGAGTTGCAGCCGGATGCCGCGCATGCCCGCGCGCTGCAGGACGGTGGCATCGTCGTCGGCGGGCGTGCGGTTCGGGCGGTTGGCGAGACGCGGCGCGCGATGCGGGATGCGCTGGACGCGGTCGTCGCCGACGATCGCATCGGGCCGCGTGCGTGCGCGTTTGCCGGGCGCGGCCGCCGGCGTCGGGCCGGCTGCGGTACGTCGGCGCACTCCGCCTCGACGAGCGATACCGGCGGGAACGCGTTTGACGACGGTCGACATGAGCGGCTGGCTGGCGGGCCGGTTACTGGCTGAGCACCCACTGCACGAGCTGGTGCGCATCGTCGGCGGACAGCGGGCCGCCGCGATCCTCGGCGGACGGCATCGGCGTGTCGCCCCAGTGCACGCGGCCGCCGACGCGCAGCTTGCGTTCCAGTTCCGGCGCGGCCGCCGGATCGCCGCGGTAGCGCTGCGCGATGTCGTGGAACGACGGCCCGAGGAACGTCATGTCGGACGTATGGCAGAACATGCAGTGCTGCGCATTGACGAGATCGGTCGGCTCGGGCACGGCCGTTTGCGCGGCGGCAAGGTGCGCCGCCGTGACGGTCACGCAGAAGGCGGCGTCACGCAGAAAGCTCATGATGTTTCCTCATCCGGATCAGAAAGGCAGCGCCGCCGGGCGCGCTCACGAAACGACATCATCGAGCGGGCGGCGCGGCGAGTGCGGCGTATGCGGGCCGCGCCCAACCCGCAGCAGCAACTGCGGCTCGCCGTGCAGCCCGAGCATGTGACGCAGATGGGCGCGCAGCCCGGCCGTCTCGATCGGCTGGTTCAGGTACGACGCGGTATAGCCTGCACGCGTCGCGACGAGCAGGACGCGCTCCAGCGCCTGTCCGGCGGCGAGCCACGCGTCGCGATCGTCGCGAACGGTCGAAATGCAGACGACCAGCGGCGACGCGCCGACGAGCTGGTGATGCAGCGCGGCCAGCCCGTTGCCGAGATCGAAGGTCCGCACCGCCATCGTCACGACGGGCGCCGCGAAATCCAGCAGCGTCGGCACGCCGGCCGCGAACGCCGGCATGCCGTCGGCGTGCCGGCGTGGATCGATCCAGCTCGCCAGTTCGCGCCTGAAGCGCGGGTCGGCGAACTGCTGCTGATCGGCCTCTGCAACCAGCTCGGCCACCCGTGCGCGGTGCGCGATCGAGTCGACGCAGGTGATCTCGGCGCCTTCCGCGACGCCGGCCGCGATCAGCGCCTGCTGAAGGTCGTCCGGCACGGCGGTCGAGTCGAACGGCGCGCGCGTCGTGACGCGCTCCGGAATCGCATCGAACAGCGCGCCGAGCGACGCGTCGGAATAGCCGTCGTCGCACACCCGGACCAGCGCGAGCAGATCGGGATCGATATCGGACGGAAACGGGCTGATCGTGTGGGCGAGCCCGGCGTGATCGAGCGCGACGCGCAGGTTGAGCAGGGCCGCACCGCAGCTGATGATCAGTTCGCGATCGAACGGATCGATGACGGGCAACGCACGGACACGATCCGCGCAGACCGCGATCGTGGGACCGTCGACGATGAACCGCCACGGCTGCGAGTTGTGGCTGGACGGGGCCTGCACCGCGTAGGCCAGCAGCGACCTCAGATGCGCTTCAGGGTGGGCGCTTGCGGCTAGTGGGGGAACGGATACCATTCGATCATCTCCTGGTCGCCACACGTCGGGCGTGATGCCACTTCATCGTGTCAGCAACCGCCCGTCCGCCGTTGACCCACATCAAGCGTCCGTCACCGGGCCGTGCGTACGCGACGCGCAGCGACTAGCGTGGAGAGGTGAAGCGTACGCGCCGGCGCGCGCGAGGAGGCGAGCATGCTTGCGATGATGTTTGACGGCACGACACCGCATTTGCGCGAGGCGCGCGTGCCGGACCCGTTGCCGGCGGCAGGCCAGTTGCTGATCGACGTACACGCATGCGGCGTATGCCGGACGGACCTCCACGTCGTCGACGGCGAGCTCGCGCATCCGAAACTGCCGCTGATCCCGGGGCACGAAATCGTCGGCACGGTGCGCGCGCTCGGCGCGGGCGTGACGGGCTTCGCGGTGGGCGAGCGCGTCGGTGTGCCATGGCTCGGCTCGACGTGCGGCCATTGCGCATACTGCGCGACCGGCCGCGAAAATCTGTGCGACAGTCCGGGATTCACCGGCTATACGATCGACGGCGGCTACGCAGAGCGCACCGTCGCCGACCACCGCTATTGCGTGCATCTGCCGCAGCGCTACACCGATCTCGAAGCCGCGCCGCTGCTGTGCGCCGGCCTGATCGGTTATCGAACCTTGCGCATGGCGGGCGATGCGCGGCGCATCGGCATCTACGGCTTCGGCGCGGCGGCGCATCTCGTCGCGCAGGTCGCGCATGCCGAGGGGCGCAAGGTGTTTGCGCTGACGAAGCCCGGCGATACCGTGGCGCAGCAGCTGGCGCGTTCGCTCGGCGCCGCGTGGGCCGGCGACAGCGACGAAGTGCCGCCCGAGGCGCTCGACGCCGCGCTGATCTTCGCGCCGGTGGGCGCACTGGTGCCGGCCGCGCTCCGCGCCGTCGACAAAGGCGGGACCGTCGTGTGCGGCGGCATTCACATGAGCGATATCCCGGGCTTTCCGTACGCGTGGCTGTGGGGCGAGCGCCGCATCGTGTCGGTCGCCAACCTGACACGTGCGGACGCGGTCGAATTCATGCGGGTCGCCGAGGCGACGCCGCTGCGGGTCGAGGCCGTGCGCTACGCGCTGACCGATGCGAACCGCGCGCTCGACGATCTGCGCACGGGCCGTTTGTCCGGGGCGGCGGTACTCGCGATGCGCGGCTGATGCGCGGGCCGCGCGCGCAGTGCGCGGCGAGGTCAGATTCGCCCGAGGCCTTCCGGATCGACGATGCGGATCTGCTTGCCTTGCGCGGCGACGAGCCCCTTGTGCTGGAACTTCGACATCATGCGGCTGACCGTTTCGAGCTTCATCCCGAGATATTCGCCGATCTCGTCGCGCGTCATCCGCAGCACGAATTCGGCGGCCGAGTAGCCGCGCGCCTTGAAGCGCGTGGACAGGTTCAGCAGGAACGCGGCCACGCGCTGTTCGGCGGTCATCGTGCCGAGCAGCAGCATCAGCGCGGATTCGCGGACGATTTCGCCGCTCATCATCTGGTACACGTGATGCTGCATCGGCCGGACTTCGCGGCACATCTGCTCGAGCTGGCCGAACGGAATGATGCAGACGGTGCTGTCCTCGAGCGCGATCGCGTCGCCGTTGTGGTGCCCGGTGTGCACGCCGTCGAGCCCGAGCGATTCGCCGACGATCTGGAAGCCGGTGATCTGCTCGTCGCCGTCGCGATGCATCACGATGGTCTTGAACGATCCGGTCCTCACCGCATAGATGCTGTTGAACGCATCCCCCGCGCGAAACAGCGTTTCGCCGCGCCTGACGTGCCGCGTCGTGCAGATCATCGCGTCGACGCGCGCGAATTCGTCAGGAGAAAGGTCGGTCGGCATGCAGACGGTCCGCAACGCGCACGTCGAGCAACGGGACGCGGCGCGCTTCGGTTGGTCCGCCCGGTCGACGGAATGCAGCGGGATGTACGGGCGTAACGGCGTGGTCGGCGAAACTTCGGCAGGGCGCTGCATGATCGGCTCCAGTACGTTCAGGACGGCGACGAGCCGCCGTGGGCGGGATCGCGCGGGTGGTAGCGCCCGCGGCCCTGACGGTTGTCGCACTCATGGTGAAGAACCGCGCCGGACGAGCCGGCAGACCTGTCCCGACGGCGAGTGCCGCCTTTGCTCCGCGACGCGCGTACTTGTTTTTCTTGATCTGGAGTATGGAGGTTGCGCGGCGTCAAGAAAATCAGCAGCCATTGAAGATGCAGTAGGTCACATGGAAGTGATGTAGGCGGTTTCCTACACGGGTGCGGCATTCTGTCCGGGCGCGACGCGCGGGCGCACCGGTCGTGCGCCCGCGCCGCCGTCAGAGCTCGTCCGGGTCGTCGAACAGCTTGTGGCGCATCGCATAGCGCACGAGCGCCGTGTCGTTCGGCATTTGCATCTTCTCGAGAATCCGCGTCTTGTAGGTGCTGACCGTCTTGACGCTGACACAGAGCGCTTCCGCGATTTCGGAGATCGACTCGCCGATGGTGACGCGCCGGAACACGTCGAATTCACGGTCGGACAGACGCTGGTGCGGCAGCAGATCGGTCGGCTCGTTCAGGCTCTGCGCGAACTGCTCGGCCATGGTCAGGCTGACGTAGACGCCGCCCGCCGCGATCTTGGTCAGCGCCGCGATCAGTTCGGCGCTCGCGCTCTCCTTGGTCATGTAGCCGGATGCGCCGGCGCGGAACGCGCGCACCGCATATTGCTGCTCGGCGTGCATCGTCACCACGAGGATCTGCAATGCCGGCTTCTCGTCCTTGATCTGCCTGATGAGTTCGACGCCGTTGCGGCCGGGCATCGACAGGTCGAGCACCAGGACGTTCGCGGGGGTATCCCGCACGCGCGCGATCGTGGACGTGCTGTCGCACGCTTCACCCGCGACCTCGAAGCCGCTGGCATTCTGCAGGATGTGCCGCAGACCGTCCCGGACGAGGGCGTGGTCGTCGGCAATGAGTACCCGGATCATGACAATCCCTTCCTTGCCGGATCACGTGGCGCGGGCCACGCGGCGGCATGCGTCGATCATCGTCGCGGACCGGCGCGCTCGATCGTTCGATGGTGGCCGACGCCGATGACCGGACGATGTCCATCGTCGTCGGGGCGGGATCGGCACGGGGTTCGGTGCGTCGATGCCCCGAAATTGTGCGCCGGTCGCCGGCATTCGCCAATCGGGATCGATGCGGACTGCCGCCGTCGCGTGGACTTGACCGGCATCAACCGGATCGCGTCGGCCGGGCCCAGACTGGTTCGGCAAGCCGGTCGATGCCGGGCAACGACAGGGAGGCGTCATGTACGCACGGATCTTCGCAGCACTGGACGGCAGCCGCGGTTCGCGGCTGGCGCTCGACGAGGCGATCGCGCTCGCCCGCCATTCAGGCGGCCTGATCGTCGCCGTGTGCGTGGTATCGGACGCGCCACGACGGACGGACGTCGACCGCGGCTACCTCGACCAGCGCGATCCGGCGCGGCTGGATGCGGACAGGGCCGCGATCGCGGTGGCGGATGCAGAGGCCGCGTTTCGCCTGTGCGGCGTGCGCGGCATCGCGCAAACGATCGACGCGTGCGGCGACGCGGTGTCGTCCGTGCTGGCGCGCGCTGCCGCGGAATGCGACGCGGACCTGATCGTGATGGGCACGCATGGTCGCCGCGGCGTGCGCCGCGCGGTGCTCGGCAGCGTCGCCGAATCGCTGGTGCGCACTGCCGACCGGCCGGTGCTGGTCGTGCGTGAGGGGCGGGGCGCGTGTGCGGCCGTGTTGTGACGGAAGTGGGCAGCCGCAGGCGGCTGCCCCGTCGTCTTGCGTGCGGCGTCAGTGCGACAGCAGTACCGGCACCGTCATCGTCTCGAGGACGGTGCGCGTCGCACCGCCCAGCACGCGTTCGTGCATGCGCGCATGGCTGTACAGGCCCATCACCAGCAGATCGGCATGCAGGTCGGTCACCCGGTTCAGCAGCGTCGCGCCGACGCCGACCGACCGGTCGCGCGGCGTCGTCGAGAACGACGCGCGCACGCCATGCCGTTCGAGATACGCGGCGACGTCGACGCCCGGCGGCGTCTTGTCCGGATCGGGTTGGCCGTGCACGACCGTCTCGACGTTGACGAAGCGCGCGCGGGCCAGCAGCGGCAGCGCATCGGCCATCACGCGGGCCGCTTCGCGCCCGCCGTCCCAGCCGATCAGCACGTTCTCGCCGATCGTTCGCACGTCGCCCGCGTAGGGCACGACGATCGCCGGACGGCCGCTGCCCATCACGACATCCTCGACGAAATGGCGCGCCACGTAGGTCATGCGATCGTCCGGGTCTTCCTGGCCGAGGATCAGCAGGTCGGCGTGGCGTGCGTGCAGAATCGCGGCGGCAGTTGCGTCGCCGGCCGGCGCCTGCCACTCGACGCTGCGTCCCGCGCGCTCGGCGGCCATCAGGAACTTCTCCTCGGCCTCCTTGCGCCGCTGATCGCACAGGCGCTCGTAGACGGCCAGCTTCAGCGGCTCGTCGGGCCGCCGCAGCGGTTCGAAGAGATCCTGGCAGACCGCGTAGAGGCCGATCAGATGTGCATTCCAGCGCGCCGCGAATTCGAGTGCGAGGTCGACGCGGGTCGCGCAGCGCGCGCTGTCGTCGAGGTGGACGAGCAGGGTCTTGTAGCTCATGACGACTCCTTTTCGGTTGAGGCCGCGACGGTCTCGGCGGGTTTGCCGGACGGGCAGCCCGCCGGAATCATCAGCACCGGGCACGTGGCCATCCGCAGCACGCGTTCGGCCACGCTGCCGAGGAAGAGGCGCTGAACGCCGCGCCGGCCATGCGTGCCCATGATGATCAGGTCGGCCTCGATTTCGTTGGCAAGACTGACGATCCGGTGCGGGATGTCCTCGCCCGCCGGCGCGACGTTGGAGATCTGCGGCGTGCCGGCAACGTCGCGCGCCTTCAGGCGTCGCGCCGCGTCTTCGGTGACGCGCAGCCCTTCTTCACGAAAGGCGTCGACCAGGATCGACGGATCGTAGCCGTACATGTCGTAGGCCGGCACCAGGAAATCGACGACGTAGACGGGAGTCAGCCGCGCACCCGTCTCCGACGCGATGGCCAGCGCGGCGTCGAGGGCACGGGACGACGTGTCGCTGCCGTCGAGCGCAACCAGAATGTTCGAGTACATGGCATGTCCCTTGAACGGAGGTGGATGAAATCATCATCGGCGCGTGCGCGCCGCTCGCGCTGATCTGGATCAAGCGTCGCGGTTGGCGCGGTGCGCGCGGCGATCCACGCTGCGTGGGTCGTCTCGACGGCTACCGTGACCGCGCTCGACGCGGACGACACGACCTGCGCGTGGCCCGCGTTCGCATTCGCGTGCGCGTCCGCATCGGCCGGTTCAGTGCGACATCAGCACCGGGAGCGTCATCGACGCGAGCACCGTGCGGGTGGCGCCGCCCATCACCATCTCGCGCCAGCGCGGATGGCCGTACGCGCCCATCACGAGCAGGTCCGATCCCGTTTCGTAAGCGCGCGACAGCAGCGTGTCGCCGACCGACGCGCCGGCACCGGTATCGATGTCGAGCACGTTCACGTCATGCGCGTGTCGCGCGAGCATCAACGCGGCATCGGCGGCGGGAACGCGCGTGGTCGCCGCTTCGGCGTCGCCGTCGACCACCGCGGCGACCGTCGTGCGCTTCGCGTGCTCGAGGAAGGGGAGCGCATCGTGCGCGGCACGGGCCGCTTCGCGGCTGCCGTCCCAGGCGACGAACACCCGTTCGCCGATCGACGGGAATTCCCCGATGTACGGCCAGAACAGCACGGGGCGACCGGCGGACAGCACGAGGTTCTCCGGAAACTGGTCGTCGATATAGGTTTCGGGATCGTTCGGGTCGCTCTGGCCCGCGATCACGAGGTCGGCAAGACGCGCGGCGCGCGGCACCGCGACGTTCGCGCGATCGTCGGCACGAACCCAGGCGGCCGGCACTTTTGCGCGGGCGGCTTCCGCATGGAACAGGCGCTCCAGCGCGGCGAGCCGCTCATCGCGCCGCTCGCGGTGTTCACGGAAATAGTCGGCGGAACCGGCCATCACGTAGAACGAATGCGGCTCCGGCGTGTAGACCGCGAACAGGCCGGTGAGATGTGCACCGAAACGCCGGGCGAGACGCAACGCGAGTTCGAGGCGCGAATGCGCGCGGGCGCTCGTATCGAGGTGTACGACCAGGCTTTTGTAGCTCATCGGAATCGCTCCATCGACGGGTCATCCGCCAGTGCAATCCAGTCTACGAAGCAGGGTGTCCGCGCGCTTGACTCAGATCAACGGCAATTGCGCGCTGCGGCCGCACAGTGAAACGGTCGCGGCGTCGATCATGGGTAGGGGGCGTCAGGGCGGCGGCCGGACCTTCGATCGGATCGAAGGCGGGACCGCGATGCGCTCCGCGCGTCGATGTCGCTGAACGACGTGTGCCGTGCGGGTCGCGATCTCGCGTGGCGGATGTGTGCGCCAAACCGCGACTCGGGGCATGCACCCCTTGCGGGGTGGGTTCGCGGCAACTCACGCACCTGTTGCCTTCGGCGAATCGACCCGGCAGGCGAGGCGCGACGAGACGAACGCGGGCGCCGCCATCGACCGCTATCTGCGCGAGGCCGTACGTACCGGTGCAGTTCAAGCGTGCACGCGTGGCATTCGGCTTCCGTCACGAACGTACCTGTCACCCTTTTGATGGAGGAATCCTAATGAAAGCACTCGTCTACCACGGGACCGGGCGCAAGGCGCTCGAGGAGCGGCCCATGCCGGAGCTGCAGTCGCCCACCGACGCGCTCGTGCGCGTGACGCGCACGACGATCTGCGGCACCGACCTGCACATCCTCAAGGGCGACGTCCCGACTTGCGAACCCGGCCGCATTCTCGGCCACGAAGGCGTGGGGATCGTCGAGCAGGTCGGCGCCGCCGTCGATGCGCTGAAGCCGGGCGATCACGTGTTGATCTCCTGCATCTCGTCGTGCGGCCGCTGCGAATATTGCCGGCGCGGCCTGTATTCGCACTGCACGACCGGCGGCTGGATCCTCGGCAACCGGATCGACGGCACGCAGGCCGAGTATGTGCGCATTCCGCATGCGCAGACGAGCCTCTACCGGATTCCGCCGGGCGCGGACGAGGAGGCGCTCGTGATGCTGTCGGACATCCTGCCGACCGGGTTCGAATGCGGCGTGCTGAACGGCAAGGTGCAGCCGGGCTGCTCGGTCGCGATCGTCGGCGCGGGCCCGATCGGGCTGGCGGCGCTGCTGACCGCGCAGTTCTACTCGCCCGCACGGATCATCATGATCGACCCCGACAGCAACCGGCTGGACGTGGCGCATCGCTTCGGCGCGACCGATTGCATCGACGGCCGCACCGGCGACCCGGTGGCGGAAGTGATGAAGCTGACCGACGGCGTCGGCGTGGATTGCGCGATCGAGGCGGTCGGGATTCCGGCGACGTTCGAGATGTGCACGTCACTGGTGGCGCCGGGCGGCGTGGTCGCGAACGTCGGCGTGCACGGGGTCAAGGCCGACCTGCACCTCGAGAAGCTGTGGGATCGCAACATCTCGATCACGACCCGGCTCGTCGACACGGTCAGCACGCCGATGCTGCTGAAGACCGTGCGCGCCGGGCGCCTCGATCCGAAACGCCTGATCACGCACCGGTTCTCGCTCGACGACGTCGAGCGCGCGTACGACACGTTCGGCCGCGCGGCGCAAACCCACGCGCTGAAGGTCATCATCGAAGTCGGTTGATGGCCGGGTCGCGCGCGGCGGGAACCGGCAGGCGACACCCGGTTCCCGCCCCGTCCCGTGGGACACGCCGTCAGGAGGAAAGCGCGGCCGGCTCGCGCGTGTCGCCCGATTCGACCGCATCGAGATCGACGCACTGCGCATACACCGGCACCTCGCACGGCCAGTGCAGCCGCTCCGCGATGCGCCTCCGCATCGCGTCGGCCGCGGCCGGCTCGCCATGCGTGACGAAGGTTCGCACGGGCGCGCGCTGCATCGTACCGAGCCAGCGGAGGATCTCCTCGTAGTCGGCATGCGCGGAGAGCGTCGTGATCGACTCGACCTGCGCGCGCACGCGCACGTACTCGCCGTGGATCTTCAATGTCGGCTCGTGCGCGGCCAGCGCCGCACCGCGCGTGCCGGCCGCCTGGTAGCCGACCAGCGCGATCGTGTTGCGCGCATCGGGCGCGTAGCGGCTCAGGTGGTGCAGCACGCGGCCGCCGGTGGCCATCCCGCTGCCGGCGATGATGACCATCGGGCCCTGATGGTCGGCAATCGCCTTCGACTGCTCGACCGAGCGGATCATCGTGGCCGCGTGGCCGAGCGCGTTCGCTTCGGAAGGCGTGAGCCGGTGTTCGAGGATATGGTGACGATAGATCTCGGTTACGTCGGTGGCCATCGGGCTGTCGACGAATACCGGCACGCGCGCCATCCGGCCCGACGCCTTCAGGCGCGCGATGGTGTGCAGGATCTCCTGCGCGCGGCCGACGGTGAAGCACGGCATCACGACCACGCCGCCGCGCGCGAAGGTCTTGTCGAACAGCGCGGCGAGTTCGCTCTCGGGGTCCGATTGCGGATGCAGCCGGTCGCCGTACGTCGATTCGACGACCAGGTAGTCCGCATGCGCGGGCGCCAGCGGCGGCTGCATGATCGGGGCGTGATAGCGGCCGAGGTCGCCCGAGAAGGCCAGCACCTTGTGATCCCAGTGCATCACGACGCTCGCCGCGCCGAGAATGTGCCCGGCCGGCAGCAGGCGGAACGCGAGCCCGCCGCCGAGCGCCGTGCATTCGTCGAACGCGACGGGCTTCAGCAGGTGCAGCGCGCGCTGCGCATCGTCCAGCGTGTAGAGCGGCTGCGCTGGATGATGCTTCGAATAGCCGTGGCGGTTCGCGAAATCGGCTTCTTCCTCCTGCAGCCGCGCGCTGTCGCGCAGCATGATGTCGCAGAGTTCGGCCGTGGCCGCCGTGCAGTACACCGGTCCGCGGAACCCTTCGCGCGCCAGCACCGGCAGATAGCCGGTATGGTCGATATGCGCGTGCGTGAGCACGACCGCGTCGAGCGTGTCGGGTGCGACCGGCAACGGGCTCCAGTTGCGCAGCCGCAGGTTTTTGGTGCCCTGGAACAGGCCGCAATCGACCAGCACGCGCCGGTTGCCGTGCTCGACCAGGTACTTCGACCCGGTCACGGTTTCGGTCGCGCCGAGAAATGTCAGTTTCATGGATCGCCTCACGGGAGTGGACGGAG
The DNA here is from genome assembly GCF_020419725.1 of Burkholderia sp. AU38729. Taxonomy (NCBI): domain Bacteria; kingdom Pseudomonadati; phylum Pseudomonadota; class Betaproteobacteria; order Burkholderiales; family Burkholderiaceae; genus Burkholderia; species Burkholderia sp. AU38729. Next base: position 268,272 of record NZ_JAIZQO010000006.1, read on the forward strand.
CAGTGAGTCGATTACAGCGCGGATGCGCGCGCGGCGATTGATGGAAATCAGGGATTGCCGTATCCGTATCCGTGCTCGGTCCGGCTCGGGCGAGGTTCGTTCTTCGGCCGTTGCGGCTCCGGGTTGACGTCAATCAACGCCTGGGCAGGACGGCGGCACCGCCGCGTGTCAGCCCGCGTCGCTCCGACCGCCGAGTGCGACGATCGTCATTAGCACGGGAACGCGAAGCCGGCGGTCAGCGCGGGGAGCGTCGCGCTGTCGTTCATGTTCGGCTTGAACGCGAGGCGGAGGATGCCGTTCATGATGGGCGATGCCGGCGGTATCACGGGCGGTCGCCCGGGGCGAGATTCAGCAGGACGACGAACGAGAGGATGCTCAGGATCAGCGTGACGATCGCGTACCTGAATACCCGTTCGTCAAACAGCATCCCGTGGATGATGCCGGCCAGCGATGCGAGCGCGATGAACACGCTCAGCGTCGCGAGCGCGATGCGGTATTGCCTGCGGTTCATGATGGTCTCCTGGCGCGTGGCTGCCGTACGGTTGCGAAACGCGCGGGTTGTCGCGGGTTTCGCCGCGTCTGGCGTCATGATCGCGTCGCGCGTTGCCGCACGGTTGATCTGCATCAACGGACGCATCCGGCATTCGCGCGCCCGGCAGCCACGGCCGCCGGCACGTCGTTGGTTGATCCTCGTCAAGCCGCTGCCGCCACCGTGCGCGATGCTGAAGCCGGTGCAGCCCCATCGCCGATCGCGAATGTCGCGACCGGTCCGGGGCGACGGGAGACCGACATGAAGTCCGATGCAGCACTCAAGCAGGATGTCGAGCAGGCGCTGTTCTGGAATCCGGCGATCGACGCGCGACGGATCGACGTCGACGTGCGCGATCGGATCGTGACGTTGCGCGGCACGGTCGACAGCTGGGCCCAGAAGCTCGAGGCGCAGAAAACGGCGCTGCATGTCGAGGATGCGCGCGCGCTCGTGCTCGAACTGAACGTCACGCCGCCCGCGAACGCGTGCGCGGATCAGGAACTGGCGATCGCGATCACGTTCGCGCTCGGCTGGCAGGAGGCGCTGCGCGATCACAGGATTCGCGTCGAGGTTGACAACGGCTGCGTGACGCTCGACGGCGAAGTCGATCATGCATACCAGAGTCGGGCGGCGGAAAAGATGGTCAGCCGGATGATCGGCGTCGTCGGCGTCGCGAATCGCATCCGGGTGCGAACGGACCACACGGTGCCGGACGTCGGCACCCGGATCGCCGAAGCGCTGGCGCGTCGCGCGCAGCGCGAATCCGCCGGGATCTCGATTGCCGCCGACGACGGCATCGTCACGTTGACGGGCAAGGTCGCGTCGCTCGCCGAAAGGCGCGCCGCGTGCGGTGCGGCCGCGTCGGTCAGGGGCGTGCGCGAGGTCGTCGACCGGCTGACCGTTGCATGACGATGCATGAGCAGGCCCGCGCCCGCGGTGCCGGTTCGACGCCATGAAAAAATCATTCGATTACTCCGCGCTGCTGATCCCGTTCGCGTTTGCCGTGCTGGTGGCATATCAGCTGCTGATGGCCCATCCGGCCACGACGTCGATCTCGTACAGCGATTTTCACCGCCTGGTCGACGCGCGGCTCGTCGACGATCTGGACATCGGCCCGTCGTCGATTTCGGGCGTGCTGCGCATGCCGCAGGCCGGTGCGAACTTGCCGGCATCCGACGCGGCCGCCGTGAAGAAGGCGGGCCCGCCGTGGCGCTTCACGACGAACCGGGTTTCCGACGACCGTCTCGTCACCGACCTCACGGCCGCCGGCATCCGCTATCGCGGCGCGCCGGATTCGGGCTGGCTCGAGACGCTTGCCGGATGGCTATTGCCGGTGATCGTCCTCGTGACGTTCTGGAGCTTCATGATGCGCCGGCCGGGCGGTGTCCGTGACCTGAGCGGCATGGGCAAAAGCCAGGCGCGCGTGTACGTGCAGCAGGAAACCGGCATCACGTTCGACGACATCGCCGGCATCGACGAGGCGAAGGCCGAGCTGCAGCAGATCGTCGCGTTCCTGCGCAACCCCGAACGCTACCAGCGGCTTGGCGGCAAGATCCCGAAAGGCGTGCTGATCGTCGGCGCGCCGGGCACCGGCAAGACGCTGCTCGCGCGCGCGGTGGCCGGCGAGGCGGCCGTGCCGTTCTTCACGATCAGCGGCTCGGCGTTCGTCGAGATGTTCGTCGGCGTGGGCGCGGCGCGCGTGCGTGACCTGTTCGAACAGGCGCAGCAGAAGGCGCCGTGCATCGTGTTCATCGACGAACTCGATGCGCTCGGCAAGGCGCGCGGCGTCGGCCTGATGTCCGGCAACGACGAGCGCGAGCAGACGCTCAACCAGCTGCTCGTCGAGATGGACGGCTTCCAGGCCAATTCCGGCGTGATCATCATGGCCGCGACGAACCGGCCCGAGATCCTCGATCCCGCGCTGCTGCGGCCCGGGCGTTTCGACCGCCACATCGCGATCGACCGTCCCGACCTGAATGGCCGAAAGCAGATCCTGGCCGTGCACACGAAGCGCGTGAAGCTGGCCCCGGAAGTCGACCTCGCCGAGCTGGCGCAGCGCACGCCGGGCTTCGTCGGCGCGGATCTCGCGAACGTCGTCAACGAGGCCGCGCTACATGCGGCCGAACTCGGCAAGCAAGCGATCGGCATGGCCGACTTCGACGAAGCGATCGACCGCGCGATGACGGGCATGGAGCGCAAGAGCCGCGTGATGAACGACGAGGAAAAGCGGACCATCGCGTACCACGAAGCCGGGCACGCGCTCGTCGCGCAAAGCCGCGTGCATTGCGATCCGGTGAAGAAGGTGTCGATCATCCCGCGCGGCATCGCGGCGCTCGGTTATACGCAGCAGGTGCCGACCGAGGATCGTTACGTGCTACGCAAGAGCGAGCTGCTCGACCGGCTAGACGTGCTGCTCGGCGGCCGGGTGGCCGAGGAGATCGCGTTTGGCGACGTGTCGACCGGCGCGCAGAACGATCTGGAACGAGCGACCGCGCTGGCGCGCCACATGGTCATGCAGTACGGGATGAGCGCGAAGCTCGGGCTCGCGACGCTCGACGATGCGACACCGCAGGGCGGTTCGCCTGGCGTGTGGACGCCGGGCGACGGCCGGTGCAGCGAACACACCGCGCAGTTGATCGACGAGGAGGTGCGCGCGCTGCTCGAAGACGCGCACGTGCGGGTCGCGGCGACGCTCGGCGAGCATCGCGACGCGCTCGAACGGATCGCGCGGTGCCTGCTGCAGCACGAGTCGATCGATCACGACACGCTGGTGGCGCTCATGACGCCGCCGGATGATCGCGGCGCGGCGCCCGAGCCGGCGCGAGCCGATGCGGAGCCGGTAGCGGCGGCAGACACGTCGGCCTGATCCGCCACCGGCTACCGGCCACCGGCGATCGTCGTGTCGTCAAGTGGCAAAATTGGCCAATTCATGCCTTTTTGTGGCTTTTCATCCGAATGTCATCCCGCGTCGCGATAGTGCGGAATCGTGCGCCAGTCCCGGTAACGAACGATGCGAGCCGGTCGGTTCGCGTCGCACGCGGAAATACGTCCAGGGGACGCGGCAAGCAGCAACCGATACGCTCGCCCTGACAGGGCGGCGCATGTCATCTCGACACAAGGAACGTGCAATCGTGAACGCCATCGCAGCGGCAGACGCTTATGACGTGATCATCGTCGGCGCCGGCATCGTCGGCCTCGCCCATGCTTATACGGCGGCGCTCAAGAGGCTGCGCGTCTGCGTGATCGAACGCGATGCCGCATGCGTGGGCGCGTCGATCCGCAATTTCGGCTTCGTCACCGTCACCGGGCAGCACGCCGAACACAGCTGGCGACGTGCGCGGGCGAGCCGCGAGGTCTGGGCGGACGTCGCGCCGCAAGCCGGCATCGACGTGCTTCACAACGGCCTCCACCTGATTGCGCGTCGCCCCGAGGCGATGCATCTGATCGACGCGTTCATGCAGACCGGCATGGCGGACGGCTGCCGCGTCATGATGCCCGGCGAGGCAAAGGCCGTCGCGCCGGAGCTGCGGCTGGATGGCGCACAGGGCGTGCTGCACAGCCCGCATGAACTGCGCATCGAGCCGCGTACCGCTATCCCGTTGCTCGCGTCCTGGCTGGCGGAACGCTTCGGCGTGGCGTTTCGTTACGGCGAGATGGTGCATGAGGTGCGCACGCCGACCGTGCGTACGTCGCGCGGCGTGTTGCACGCGGAGCGCGTGATCGTCTGCGGCAATGCGGACAGCCGTCACTTGGTCGGCGACTGGTTCGCGCGGCACGCGGTGCGGCTGTGCCAGTTGCAAATGCTGCGCGTGCGGCCGCGCCGCCCGCTGACACTGCGCGCCGCGGTGATGAGCGACCTGAGCCTGCTGCGTTACGCGGGTTTCGCGGCGCTGCCCGCTGCCGACGCATTGCGCACGCGCCTGAAGGCGGAGGAACCCGTGTGCCTCGGTTACGGCATCCACCTGATCGTGGTGCAGAGCGCCGACGGCAGTCTCGTGGTGGGCGATTCGCACGAATACGGCGCCGCACCGCTGCCGTTCGCGACGCAGGAGATCGACGCGCAGATCCTGCGCCTGCTGCACGAGACGCTCGATGCGCCGGAACTGGACATCGTCGAACGCTGGACCGGCAGCTACCCGTCGGCAGCCGGTGTCGATTGCGTGATCGAGGCGCCGGATGACGGCACGCGTGTCGTCGTCGTGACGAGCGGCGCCGGGATGAGCACGGGCTTCGGGATCGCGCAGGACGTGTTTGCCGCGTGGTGAGGGCGGGGGCCTGCGCGTCGCGCAGTCGCCGGGTTCGCGGGATGCTGTTGCGCGCGATGCGCCTGCCTGCATGACGGTACGATTCGTCGGCTGTTTTAGTGTGTTTAGCGAAACATTCGAATCACGAATTTGTCTAGTCATCCTGATCGAAAGATCAGATGAAATGCACCATGTTCGTGCCGGGAATCACCACCGCGACGCACGGCAGAGCCCCGGAATTAGGGGATTTCCCGCGTTTTCCCGGTTTTTTTTTGATCAACGCTTGTCGCTCCATTTTTCTTCTTGCATGCTTGTATAGACAAATTCCTGAGGCCGCTTGCATGACCGAAGGGATGACGATCTTCAACGCAAGGAGAAAACTCGTGAACGGCAAGCGCATCAAGTGGGCAGTCAGGACGATCGGCATCATCGCGGCGGCAGCGGCCACGCTTTCCGCGCCGGTGCAGGCGAAGGAATGGAAGACGGTGACGGTGGCGCTCGAGGGCGGCTACGCGCCGTGGAACCTCACGCTGCCGGGCGGCAAGCTCGGCGGCTTCGAGCCCGAGCTGCTCGCCAACGTGTGCGAGCGGATCAAGGTGCAGTGCAACATGGTCGCGCAGGACTGGGACGGGATGATCCCGGGGCTGCAGGCCGGCAAGTTCGACGTCCTGATGGATGCGATCTCGATCACGCCGGAGCGCGAGAAGATCCTGCTGTTCTCGCGTCCGTATGCGGCGACGCCCGCGACGTTCGCCGTCACCGATACGAAGATCCTGCCGAAGGCGGCGCCGGGCGCGCCGATCGTCAAGCTGTCGGGCGACGCGAATGCCGACAAATCGACCGTCGACGCGCTGCGCAAGCAGCTGAAGGGCAAGACGATCGGCATCCAGTCGGGCACCGTCTACACGAAGTTCATCAACGACAGCTTCAAGGACATCGCGTCGATCCGCGTGTACAAGACCTCGCCCGAGCGCGATCTCGACCTCGTCGCCGGCCGCATCGACGCGTCGTTCGACGACGTCACGTACTACGCGGCGAACAACACGAAGAAGGACACCGCATCGATCGTGCTCGCGGGCCCGAAGCTCGGCGGCCCGATCTGGGGGCCGGGCGAAGGGCTCGCGTTCCGCAAGCAGGATGCCGACCTGAAGACGAAGTTCGATACGGCGATCGGCGCCGCACTCGCGGACGGTACCGTGAAGAAGCTCGCCGACAAGTGGTTCAAGACCGACGTCACGCCGTAAGCGCACGTCCGGCCGCCGCCGCGCAAGCGGCATGAGCCGCGCGCGGCGGCGCGCATCCTGCCGATCCACTCAACGCTTGCCGGGAGGCACGCATGGCGATCCTTGAAATGCTGGGCTTCGGAACCGAAGGCTGGGGCGGCGTGCTGCTGCTCGCCGCGCTGATGACGGTGGCGCTGACGCTTGCCGCGCTCGCGGTCGGCGCCGTGATCGGCGCGGGCATCGCGGCCGCGAAGCTGTCGCGCTATCGCAGCGCCCGCCTGCTCGGCGACCTGTACACGACGGTGTTTCGCGGCGTGCCCGAACTGCTCGTCATCTACCTGTTCTATTTCGGCGGCTCGACGCTCGTCACGGCCGTGGGCCAGTGGTTCGGCGCGGAAGGCTTCATCGGCGTGCCGCCGTTCGTGATCGGCGCGCTTGCGGTGGGGATGATTTCCGGCGCGTACCAGGCCGAGGTGTATCGCGCGGCCGTGCTCGCGGTGTCGAAGGGCGAGCTCGAAGCGGCGCGCTCGATCGGCATGCCGCGCAGCATGGTGCTGCGGCGCATCCTGATTCCGCAGGTCCTGCGCTTCGCGTTGCCCGGCATCGGCAACGTGTGGCAGTTGAGCCTGAAGGATTCGGCGCTGATCTCGGTCACCGGGCTCGCCGAGCTGCTGCGCACGAGCCAGATCGCGGCGAATTCGACCCACCAGTATTTCGTGTTCTTCGTCGCGGGCGGTGCGCTCTACCTGGTCATGACGGGGCTGTCGAACCGCGTGTTCAACCGGGCCGAGGCGATCGTCGGCCGGTCGTTCCGCCGCAACTTCGCACGCAACTGACGGAGCGCGTCCATGTCACTCGATTTCGACTTCCTGTTCGACACGCTGCGCCAGCTGCTCGCGGCGGTACCGACCACGCTCGGCCTGTTCTTCGCGTCGCTCGTGCTCGGCGGCCTGCTGTCGCTCGTGATCGTCACGATGCGCGTGTCGCCGCGCTGGCTGCCGAACCGCTTCGCGCGTGCCTACATCCTCGTGTTTCGCGGCTCGCCGCTGCTGATCCAGATGTTTCTCGTGTACTACGGGCTCGGCCAGTTCGGCGTGATCCGCGAGAGCTTCATGTGGCCGCTGCTGCGCGAGCCTTACGTGTGCGCGGTGCTGTCGCTCGCGCTGTGTACGGCCGGCTACACGGCCGAGATCCTGCGCGGCGGGCTGATGGCCGTGCCGGTCGGGCAGATCGAGGCCGGCTATTCGATCGGCCTGTCGGGCTTCGCGCTGCTGCGCCGCGTGATCGGCCCGATCGCGCTGCGTCAGTGCCTGCCCGCGTATTCGACCGAAGCCGTGCTGCTGGTGAAGTCGACCGCGCTCGCCAGCCTCGTGACCGTGTGGGAGGTGACGGGCGTCGCGCAGCAGATCATCCAGCAAACCTACCGGACGACCGAGGTGTTCGTGTGTGCGGCCCTCATCTACCTGGGCCTGAACTTCATCGTCGTCCGCCTGCTCGGCGCGCTCGAATGGCGGCTGTCGGGCCACCTGCGCGCGCCGAAGTCGTCCGGCGCACCCGCGGCCGACGCACGCAATGCGCGACGTGTCGCATCCTGACCGCGTCCTTCCTTCCAGGAGAAATCGATGAACTCTGCTGCTCCCGTCGCCCTGTCGGTCAGGAACATCCACAAGTCGTTCGGCGATCACCACGTGCTGAAGGGCATTTCGCTCGACGCGCACGAAGGCGACGTCATCTCGATCCTCGGTGCGAGCGGTTCGGGCAAGAGCACCTTCCTGCGCTGCCTGAACCTGCTCGAAACGCCCGACGACGGCTCCGTCGCACTGGCCGGCGAGGAACTGAAGATGAAACGCGCGCGCGACGGCAAGCTGCATCCGGGCGACCGGCGCCAGGTCGACCGCATTCGCTCGCAGCTCGGGATGGTGTTCCAGAACTTCAACCTGTGGTCGCACATGACCGTGCTCGACAATCTCGTGGAAGGGCCGCTGCGCGTGCAGAAGCGCAGTCGCGCGGAAGCGGTCGAGGAAGCGGAGGCGCTGCTCGCGCGCGTCGGCCTCGCGGACAAGCGCGGCTACTATCCGGCCCATCTGTCGGGCGGCCAGCAGCAGCGGGTCGCGATCGCACGGGCGCTCGCGATGCATCCGAAGGTGATGCTGTTCGACGAACCGACTTCCGCGCTCGATCCGGAGCTGGTCGGCGAGGTGCTGCGCGTGATGCGCTCGCTCGCGGAGGAAGGGCGCACGATGCTGGTCGTCACGCACGAAATGGGTTTCGCGCGGCACGTGTCGAATCGCGTGATGTTCCTGCATCAGGGCGAGGTCGATGCGGACGGGACGCCGGGCGAACTGTTCGGCGGCCAGTGCTCCGAACGCTTCCGCCAGTTCGTGTCGAGCCATCATGACCGTGCCGCGAACTGAGGCCGCCATGACCGTATTCCGTTCGGCCCGGCCGCTCGACTGGCGGCAGATCGCGGCGGTGGCGGCCGGCGCGCCGCTCGCGCTGACCGACGACGCGCGCGGGCGTGTCGTCGCGGCGCGCGAACTCGTCGACGCCATCGTCGCGCGCGGCATTCGCGCGTATGGCGTCAACACGGGCGTCGGTGCGCTGTGCGACGTGATCGTGTCGCCCGCGCAGCAGGGTACGCTGTCGCGCAACATCCTGATGAGCCACGCGGTCGGCGTCGGTGCGCCGCTCGGTGCGGCGGAAACGCGCGCGATCATCGCGGCCGCGATCAACAACTACGCGCACGGGCATTCCGGCGTGCGGGCCGACATCGTCGACCAGCTGGTCGCGCTGCTCGAGCACGATTGCCTGCCGGAAGTGCCGGCGCACGGGTCGGTCGGCTACCTGACCCACATGGCGCACGTCGCGCTCGTCTGTATCGGCCACGGCCACGCGCGTCATCGCGGCGAACGCGTGCGTGGCGACGAAGCGTTGCGCCGCATCGGCCGCGAGCCGCTGTCGCTCGGCGCCAAGGAGGGGCTGAGCCTCGTCAACGGCACGCCGTGCGTGACGGGGCTCGCCGCGCTCGCGCTCGCCCGCGCGGAGCGGCTGCTCGACTGGGCCGACTGGATCGCGGCGACGAGCTTCGAGAATCTCGGCGGCCAGCTCGCCGCGTTCGATCCGGCCTCGCTGGCGCTGCGCATTTCGCCCGGCATCGGGCACGTCGGCGCGCGCCTGCGAGCGATGCTCGCCGACAGCGCGATGCTCGCCGCGGCGAACGGGCGGCATACGCAGGATCCGCTCAGCCTGCGCACGATTCCGCACGTGCACGGCGCGGCGCGCGACGTGCTGGCGGTCACGGCGGAAGTCGTCGACCGCGAGCTCGCGTCCGTGACCGACAATCCGATCGTCGCGGGCACGCGCGACGCGCCGGCCGTCCATTCGCAGGCGCATGCGGTCGGCGCGGGCATCGCGCTCGCGATGGACAGCCTCGCGGCCGCGATGGCGCAGGTCGCGGCGATTGCCGAGCGGCGGCTCGACCGGCTCGTCAATCCGCTCGTGAGCGGGCTGCCGGCGTTTCTCGCGGCACCGGGCGGCACGTGTTCCGGGTTCATGATCGCGCAGTACACCGCGGTCGCGCTGGTGGCGCAGAACCAGCGGCTTGCCGCGCCCGCGAGCCTCGACGGCGGCATCACGTCGGGCCTGCAGGAAGATCACCTGTGCCATGCGACGCCGGCCGCGCTGAAGGCGCTCGACATCATCGAGAACACCACACGTGTGCTCGCGATCGAGTTGCTGGCCGCCGCGCAGGCGTACGATCTGCAGGAAAACGAAGCATCGCGGGCGGCGCCGACCGACGCGCTGCGGCGATACGTGCGCGAACGCGTGCCGGCGTATCACGACGACCGGCCGCTCGCCGACGACATCGCGAGCGCGGCCGCCATCGTCGCGGGCGTACCGCCGTCGTTGGCGTGACGCAGCGGCGGGGCGGCGGTCGGCAGGTCATCCCATCTTCATTCGATCGAGGGCGCATGAACGAAGCGGAACGATACACGGCGGCCCGGCCGGGGGCGGTACCGGGCGACGACGTGCCGGCGCGCGCGCTGCCGGCCTACCAGCAGATCAAGCGCTACGTGGTGGAGCGGATCGCGAACGGGGACTGGAAGCCCGGCGGCGCGATTCCGACCGAGGCCGAACTGGTCAAGGAGTTCGGCGTGGCGCGGATGACGGTGTCGCGTGCGCTGCGCGAGCTGACCGCCGAGCGTGTGCTGACCCGCATCCAGGGCGCGGGCACCTTCGTCGAGCGCCGTCATTACGAATCGACGGTGCTCGAGATCCGCAACATCGCGGACGAGATCGCCGAGCGCGGCCATCGGCACAGTGCGCGCGTGATGACGCTCGAAAGCAGTGAGGATCCCGAAGCGGTGGAAGCGCTCGGGCTGCGCACGGGGCCGGTGTTTCATTCGCGCATCGTGCATTGCGAGGAGGGCGAGCCGATCCAGTTCGAGGATCGCTACGTCAATCCGGCGCTGTTTCCCGCGTATCTCGAGCAGGATTTCACGGTCGAGACGCCGAACCACTACATGGTGAGGCTCGCGCCGATCCAGCGTGCCGAATTCCGCATCTACGCGCAGAAGCCCGATGCGCAGGTGCGCCGGCACCTCGTGATGGAAATCGGCGAACCGTGCCTGCTGCTGCGGCGGCGCACGTGGGTCGGCGGGCAGGTCGCGACGTCGGTGCAGCTGTGGCATCCGGCGTCACGGTTTCATCTGGCGGGGCGGGTGTAGCCAAGGGGCGGGCCGCTGCTGCCGTTCGACGTCTTCGCCCGAAGGCGTTCGTCGGGGCGGGGCGCGCACCGGCTGCCCGATGCCCGCTCCGTGCGGCCGGCATTCAGGCCGCTTGCGCGTGCCGGTTGACCGGGTACGCGAGCCCGAGATGCTCGCGCAGCGTCGCGCCTTCGTAATCGCGCCGGTAGACGCCGCGTTCCTGCAGGATCGGCACGACCTTCGTCGCGAATTCCGTGAACGCCGTCGGCGTGCCGCCGCGCACGATGAAGCCGTCGGTGGCGCGCGCATCGACCCACGCCTGCAACCCGTCCGCCACCTGCTCGGGCGTGCCGGCGAACGCGGGGCGCGGCGTGGCCGCCTCGAGCGCGACCTCGCGCAGCGTCAGGCCGCGCTCGGCCGCGTCGCGCTTGATCGTGTCGGTGGTGCTGCGGAACTGGTTGCCGCCGAGCTCGCCGAGATCCGGGAACGGCGCGTCGAGCGCGTATTGCGTGAAGTCGTGGTGATCGAAGTAGCGGCCGAGATAGTCGAGCGCGTTGTCGATCGTCACGAGCCGCGCCGTGTCCTGATACTGCGCCTCCGCGTCGGCGGCCGATGCCGCGACGATCACGCTCGTGCCCTGGAACACCTTCAGGCTGTCGGGTGCCCGGCCGCGCGCCGCGAGCCGCTTCTGCACGTCCGCATAGAACGCCTGCGCGAGCCGGATCGTCTCCTGGCGCGTGTAGATCGCATCGGCATGCTCGACCGCGACCCCCTTGCCGTCGTCGGACGCGCCGGCCTGGAACAGGATCGGGCGCCCCTGTCGCGAGCGGCCGATGTTCAGCGGCCCGGCGACCGAGAAGAATTCGCCGGCGTGATTCAGCGTGTGCAGCTTGTCCGGATCGAAGAATACGCCGCTCGCCTTGTCGCGCACGAACGCGTCGTCTTCCCACGAGTCCCACAGCCCCTTCGTCACGGTCAGGAATTCCGATGCGATCCGGTAGCGCAGCGCATGCTCCGGGTGCCTGTCGCGCGAGAAATTCTTCGCCGAGCCTTCGAGCGGCGACGTGACGACGTTCCAGCCGGCCCGGCCGTCGCTCAGGTGGTCGAGGCTCGAGAACTGCCGCGCGACGGTGAACGGATCGCTGTACGACGTCGACAGCGTGCCGACCAGCCCGATCCGCTCGGTGACGAGCGCGAGCGCCGACAGCAGCGTGAGCGGCTCGAAGCGGTTCAGGAAGTGCGGGATCGATTTCGCGTTGATGTGCAGGCCGTCGGCGACGAACAGCAGGTCGAATTTCGCGGCCTCGGCCTGTCGCGCGAGCTCGCGCACGAAGCTCACGTTGATGCTTGCGTCGGCGACCGCGTCCGGATGCCGCCACGCGGACATGTTGCCGGACGCGCCCTGGATGATGGCGCCGAGATGGATCGGGCGGGAGGTAGCGGAAGTCGGTTGGCTCATGACGGGCAGGAACGAGAGAGGGGCGGGTGTCATGCGAACGCGGCGCGCGCGGGCGACGGGCGCGCGTCGGGCAGCATGGGCAGCGCGTCGAGCAGCGACGCGGTGTACGGATGCGACGGCGCGGCGAACACCGTGCCGACCGGGCCGCTTTCGACCACGCGGCCGCGCCGCATCACGAGAATCCGGTCGGCGACGTGATGCACGACGCCGAGATCGTGCGAAATGAACAGCATCGCGGTGCCGTGCTCGGCCTGCAGGTCGGCGAGCAGGTCGAGCACCTGCGCCTGGATCGACACGTCGAGCGCGCTGACGGGTTCGTCCGCGACGAGCAGCGCCGGATTCGGCGCGAACGCGCGCGCGATCGCGACGCGCTGCCGCTGGCCGCCGGACAATTCGCGCGGATAGCGGTCGATGCAGCCGGCGCCGAGCCGCACTTCGTCGAGCAGCTGCAGCACGCGGCGGCGGCGCGCATCGCCGCGCACGCCGATCGCGTCGAGGCTTTCGCCGATGATCTGGCCGACCGAATAGCGCGGGTCGAACGAACTGTACGGGTCCTGCGCGATCAGTTGCAGCCGTGCGCGGCGGGCCCGCCGTGCGGCTTCGGACACGCCGCTCCACGGTTCGCCGTCGAGCGTGACGGTGCCGTGCTCCGGCTCGATCAGGCCGAGCACGATCCGCGCGATCGTCGATTTCCCGGAACCGGATTCGCCGACGATCCCGAGCGTCTCGCCGCGCGCCAGCACGAACGACACGCCGTCCACCGCGACAGGCGCGTCGTGGCTGCCGTAGCGCTTCGTCACCGCGTCGACGGCGAGCACTTTCACGCGGGCGTCGATCCGCTTGGGCGGCAGCGGGATGCGCGCGGCCGCGGCGTCGACATCGGCCTGCGGATCCGCCGCGAGCCGGAACCCGCGCGACGCGGGCGTCGGAATCGCGGCGAGCAACTGGCGCGTGTACGGATGCGCGGGCGCGGTCAGCACGTCGCGCGCCGGCCCCTGTTCGACGACCTGGCCGGCCCGCATCACGAGCACGCGATCGGCGAGTTCGGCGACGACCGCGAGATCGTGGCTGATCAGCAGCAGCGCATCGCCGGCCTCGCGGCGCGCGCGCAGCAGCGACAGGATCTGCCGCTGCACGGTCATGTCGAGCGCCGTGGTCGGCTCGTCGGCGATCAGCAGCGATGCACCGCCGGCGAGCGCGGTGCCGATCAGCACGCGCTGCCGCAAGCCGCCCGACAACTGGTGCGGATACTGCGGCAAGCGCCGTTCGGGCTCGTCGATGCCGACCGAGCGCAGCAGGTCGGCGCTGCGCGCGTGAACGTCGCGCCGCCGCGTATCGTGCAGCGCCTCGGCGACGAGATCGCGCACGCGCCACAGCGGATCGAGCGACACGAGCGCGTCCTGCAGCACGTAGCCGATCCGGCGGCCGCGAATGGCGCGCCAGTCGCGTTCGCGATGGTGGCGCGCATCGGTGCCGGCGATCTCGAGGCGTTCGGCGTCCACCACGGCGTGCGGGCCGTTCAGCCCGACGAGGCTGCGTGCGGTGACCGACTTGCCGGAACCCGACTCGCCGACGAGCGCGACGCATTCGCCGGCATGGACGACGAGGTCGAGCGGCCCGACGACGGGGCGCGTGCCGCGCGGGCCGCGGAACCCGATCGTCAGGCGTTCGACGTGGACGAGCGGCGTGGCGTGCGGTGCCGGTGCGAGGGTCGTCATGTCGTCTCCCGGCGTTCGAAGCGAGCCTGCCAGTAGCCGCCGAGCGCATTCACGGCGACGACGGCCGCGGTGATCGCGAGGCCGGGCCAGACCGCGATCCACCACGCGTTGTACAGGTAGTTGCGGCCCTCGGCGAGCATCAGCCCCCACTCGGCGGCGGGCGGCTGCGGCCCCATGCCGAGGAAGCTCAGCCCCGAAGCGCCGATGATCGCGGTGCCGAGCCCGACGGTCGCGAGCACCGGCACCTGCGCGATCGCGTGCGGCAGTACGTGGCGCCACACCAGCACCGCCGGCGCGAGGCCGAGCGTGCGTGCCTGCTCGACGTAGCCGGAGCCGGCGACGACGAAGGTCTGCGCACGCACCACGCGCGCGAAACGCGGCACCGACGCGACGCCGAGCGCGAACACGAGGTTCGTGGCGCCCGGGCCGGTAAACGAGATCAGCATCAGCGCGAGCAGCAGGTCGGGGAACGCGGACACGACGTCGAGAAAGCGCGAGATCAGTTCGTCGAGCCAGCCGCGCGCGAGGCCCGCGAACAGCCCGAGCGCGGTGCCGAACAGCGTCGCGACCGCGATCGACGCCGCGCTGATCGACAGCGAGTAGCGGGCGCCGTAGACGACCCGCGAAAAGATGTCGCGGCCGAGCTGGTCGGTGCCGAGCCAGTGTTCGGCACTGCTGCCGAGCTGCGCGGCCAGCGGATCGGCGGCCAGCGGGTCGTAGCGCGCGAGCCAGCCGGGGGCGATCACGGCGGCCGCATTCAGCAGCAGGTAGACGGCCGCGAGCGCGAGGCCCGGATGGCGGCGCAGCCAGCCGGCCGCGCCGATTGGCGCGCGCGGGCGCCACGGCAGGTCGAGGGGCGTGGACATCGGTGTCTCCGGTTCAATGCCGTGCGCGGCGGTCGCGCAGGCGGGGGTCGATCAGCAGGTAGAGCAGGTCGACGGCGGTGCTGAGCGCGACATAGATCGCCGCCGACAGGATCGCGATCGCGAGGATCACCGGCATGTCCTTCGACAGCACCGCGTCGACGGTGATCTTGCCGAGGCCGGGCCGGCCGAACACCTGCTCGGTGATCACCGCGCCGCTCAGCAGCCCGCCGACGAGCCAGCCGGCGAGCGTGACGGCGGGCAGCGCCGCGTGGCGCAGCGCGTGCCGCACGCGCAGCGCGAGCCCGCCGATGCCCCACGAGCGCACCGTCAGCGCATACGGCTCGTCGAGCGCGCGCTCGATGCCCTGGCGCAGCACGCGGCCGATCACCGCGCCCTGCGCGAGCCCGAGCGACAGCGCCGGCAGCACGAGCGACGCAAAGCCGCGATCGCCGGCGACCGGGAACAGCTTCAGCGTGAAGCTGAACACGAACAGCAGCATGATCCCGAGCCAGAACGACGGCGTCGACGCGAGCAGCAGCTCGACGCCGGACGCCGCCCGCCCGGCCCAGCGGCGGCCGGCCGTCAGCACCGCGAGGCCGACCGCGAACACGAGCGTCACGACGAGCGCCGCACCCGTCAGCTTCAGCGTCGGCCACAGCTGGCCGATCACGAGCGGCGCGACGTCGGTGTTCAGGATGTAGGAGCGGCCGAAGTCGGCGTGCAGCACCCGCCACAGGTAGTGCAGGTATTGCAGCGGCAGCGGTTCGTCGAGCCCCCATTCCCGGCGGATCGCGGCTTCGATCTGCGGTGTGCTCAGCTGCTCGCCGATCAGGATGCTGACGATGTCGCCGGGCGCGACGTGCACGGCCGCGAACGACAGCGTGATCGCGGCCCACAGCACCAGTACGCCGGTGGCGAGCCGCGTCGCCACCGGCGAGCGCAGCACGCGGCGCCACGCGGCCGGCGACGAGGCGGGCGGCGCGGCGGGCGTGGGCGCCGCGGCGTCTTGAACGGAAACAGGGACGGCGCTCGGATGGTTCATGCTCGGCTTCTCCTGCCGGTGCCGCGCGCGGCGGACCGATGTGGCTGGCTCGCTTACTTTTTCACCCACACGTCGTACGGGTTCTCGGGCATCTGCGCGAACGGGCGGAAGCGCAGGCCCTGGACGGCCTTCGCGGCGGCGATCTGGTCCTCCGGTTCGTACAGCGGCACCGCGTACGCCTGCTCGTTGATCGCGAAGTGCTGCAGCTCGCCGTACAGCGTCTTGCGCTCCGCGACGTTCTGCGTGCGCGCGGCCGCCTGCAGCCAGCGCGTCAGTTCCGGCGCCGCCGCGCGGCTGTAGTTCAGCGCGCCGCCGCGATCGACGGGCAGGTAGTGGCCCTCGATGTCGATGCCGTCCGGCGGCGTGTTCGAGTTCGCGATCGAGCCGAACTTGCCGGTCTTGCGCGCCTCGACGTACGTGCCGTCGTCGACGTACTGGATCTTCAGGTCGACGCCGAGCCGCTGCCGCGCCTGCGCCTGCAGCGCCTGCAGCAGCACGTCGCGCTGGTCGCGCACGGTCGCCTGCGCCTGGATCACCGCGATCGTCAGCCGTTCGCCGTTCTTCGTGCGGTAGCCGCCGCTGTCGCGTGCGCGCCAGCCGGCCTCGTCGAGCAACTGGTTGGCAAGCTTCGGATTGTTGCCGTAGGTCTTTTCGATGCGCGCGTCGTAGAGCGGGTCGATCGGCGACGTGATGCCCCATGCGCGCGTGCGCTCGCCGCGATAGATCGACTGCACGATGCCGGTCGTATCGAGCCCTTCGAGCAGCGCGCGGCGCACCTTCACGTCCTGCGTGGGGCCGTAGCCGACGTTCAGGAACAGCGAGTACGGCGTGCCGGTGTTCAGCGCGTGCTGGTAGGTGAAGTCCGGGTTCTTGCGGATCAACGCCGCGTCGTTGCCGGATACGCCTTCGATCACGTCGACCTGGCCGGACAGCAGCGCGCCGGTGCGCACCGACGATTCCGGCAGGAACCGGTAGACGATCCGGTCGAGGTAAGCCGGGCCTTGATGGCCCGCTGTCGGCGGCGCCCAGCGATAGTCGGGATTCCTCGCGAATTCGATTTCCTGCCCCTTCACGTAGCGGCGCAGGATGAACGGGCCGGTGCCGGCGACGTCGGTGCCGCCCGACTTCAGGCCCGGCCGGTCGAACGCGTTCGGCGACAGCAGCGCGAACCGGCCGGCAAAGGTCAGGAATGGCGCATACGGCGCGTCGAGCGTGATCACGACCGTGCGCGCGTCCGGCGTCTTCACGTCCGCGACGTGCAGGATCTGCCCCGCGAGCTGGCTGCCGCCCGAATAGGCCGGATTGCGTGCGTTCAGGAAGTTGCGCGCGACGGCCTGCGCGTCGAGCGGCGCGCCGTCGCTGAACTTCACGCCGTCGCGCAGCGTGAACGTGTAGGTCTTGCCGTCGGGCGACACCTTGTAGCCGGTCGCGAGCCACGGCACGAAGCTGCCGTCCGGCTTGCGCGCGAGCAGGCTCTCATACACGTTGCGCAGCAGCAGCTCGACCTTGTCCTGGCCGTTCAATTGCGGATTCAGCGTGCGCGGCTCGGATTCGACGCCCCAGGTCAGCGTGCCGCCCGTGACGGGCGTGCCCTGGGCGAACGCCGCGGGCGGCAAGGCGAGGGCGAACAGCAGCGCGGCCGATGCCGTGCGGCGCGACGCGCGGAGCGTGGAATCCGGAAAAGCGAAGGTCATGCGGGGCAATCCTTTACAAGTGGCATGGCGGGTGGAACGGGGCACGACGAAGCGCGGTGCGGGACAGGTGTCGAAACGGCGCGCGTGGAACGTCATGCGCTGGCGCGAAGACGCTCGACGCCCTGAGCGGCATCCGCCGCCGGCGGTTCCCGGTAGAGATCCGGGATCAGGATCTTTCTCAGCCAGACGAGCGGCGTGCCGAGCGTGTTCGTCGAGCGGTCGAACGCGACATAGCCTTGCCGCTCGTAGTACGGCTGCAGCCACGGATGATTGGTCGCGGTCGCGAGATAGGTCGCGGGCGCCTTGACCTGTCCGGTCAGGAATTGCGCTTCGACGTGGCCGAGCAGGGCGAGGCCGAGCCCCTGCCGCTTGAACGCGGGCGCCACCGCGAACCAGTGCAGGAACGGATACGGCGTGCGGGGGCGCTCGCCGGATACCCACGGGAACCGCACGGTCAGCGTCGCGGCAGGCGCGCGGCGGCCGTCGGCGTCCGCGCGCTCGAGCACGAAGGTCGTTTCGCGCGCAACGGTCTGCGCGACGTGCTCGATCGGCGAGCGAATGATGTTGAAGTGCACGCCCTGCGGCACGAGCGGCGCATACGCGTCCTGCAGCAATGCATAAAGGGCCGGCACGTCGTCGGCGCCGGCAATGCGGATCGTATCGGTCATCGTGCGGCGCCTTCGAGATCGGGTTGACGGGTGACGGCGGCGGTGTGCGGTGCATGCGGCGTTTCTTCGGTCGCGCGTCGTGACGCCGCCAGGTCATTGCCGTCAGCCGATGCACCGGCCAGCAGCCGCAGCGACACAATCCTCGGTGCTGCATCGGCAAGCGGCGTGTCGACGACGAATTCCGCGATCCCGTGGCGGCGATGCAGCACGTCGAGTTCGCGCAGCACGTCCTCGCGCGTGCCGTGCACGATCCGCGTCTCGCGGGCGTCGATCCGATGCGGCCCGTCGCCCGCCTGACGGATGTACGCGTGCGCCTGTTCGAGACTGCCGACGTTGACCGCCGGCGTGTCGCCCACTTGCACGCGAAAGCCCTGATGCCCGCTCGCGAGTCGCGCGGCCGCTTCGCGCGTGGCGGCGACGATCACGGATACGGCGAGCAGCGGCGTGCGGCCCCCGGATGCGCGGCGGTATGCGTCGAAGCTCCGTTCCAGATCGGCGGTGGCTGCGTTGAGGTGCGACGCATAGACGAACGCCCAGCCGAGCTGGGCGGCCAGCGCGGCGCTTTCGGCGCTCGCGCCGAGCAGGAACGGTTGGGCGGCGACGGGCGGAAACGGTGTCGCGTGCAGCGTGGCGGCTTCGTTCTCCGCGTCGCCCGGCGGCGTGTGGTTACCGTCGAGATGGCGCTTCAGCTCGGCGGCGAGTTCGGCGAACGACGCGCGTCGCGCCGGGTCGTAGCCGGCTTGCAGCGCGCGCGTCGACAACGGCAGCCCGCCCGGCGCCTTGCCGATGCCGAGATCGACACGATCCGGTGCAAGTGACGCGAGCAGGTTGAAGTTCTCGGCGATCTTGTACGGGCTGTAGTGCTGCAGCATCACGCCGCCCGATCCGACACGAATTCGGCGAGTGTGGGCGAGCACATGCGCGATCAGGATTTCCGGCGACGGGCACGCGAGCGCGGCCGTGTTGTGATGCTCGGCGAGCCAGTAGCGGTGATAACCCGCGTCGTCGGCGAAGCGGGCGAGCGACACGCTGCGCGCGAGTGCGTCGGCGGCGGTTTCGCCCGGTGCGACGGGGCTCTTGTCGAGCACGCTCAGGCGAAACGGGAGGGCGGACAATGCAGCGGCGGAATGAGGGGCGTCGGACGTCATGAGGGTGCGACCGGCGCGGTTCGAAGCGGCACGATCAACGGGTTAGGCATGCCGGATTATTTTTCGACGCCGTTTGCCCGGTCAAACAATCAAGAAGAATATCGAAAGCCGAAAATATTCGTTCCGGCCCACCGGGTGGCTTGCGTTATGGTCGATGGCTGCGCGCCTTGCGGCGCACGCATGGACCCCGCCGGACGCCCCGGCGCGCGATCGTCGGCAGCATGGTGCCGGCGCGGGTCCGTCGATCGAACGCAATCGTGGGGAATACGAATGAACGAGCGAATCATGTCAACCGGCCGACCTGACGCGCATGCCGGAGCCGCATCATGAGCGAGACACGCAGACGGCTGAAGACGCTCGTCGGTGCCGCGAGCGTGCTGGCTGCGCCGGGCGATGCGGATCCCGCGCAAGGCATGCGTCGCGCGGCGGCGCTCGCGCGCAAGGCGGAAGCCGAGAAGATCACCGGCCTCTTCACGGCCGACCTGTTGCAGGCCGATCCGGCCGGGCTCGCCGGCAGCACCGGCAGCCAGGAGCCGATCGTCGCGCTGGCCGCGCTGAGCCAGGCGACGTCGTCGATCGGGCTCGTCGCGACGGTGTCGACCACGTATCACCATCCGTACAATCTCGCGCGGCTGATCGGCACGCTCGATCACGTGAGCGGCGGCCGCGCCGCGTGGAACGCGGTGACGTCGTCGGTCGGCGAGGAGAATTTCGGCGACGCCGCATTGCCCGACCCGGAGCAGCGCTATGCGCGCGCCGCCGAATTCGTCGAAGTCGTCAACGCGCTGTTCGACGCGAACGCTCCCGACGCGGTGCGACGCACGCCGAGCGGCGGCGTGTCGGTCGATCCGCTCAAGCTCGGGCCGATCGATTATCGTGGCGCGCACTTCCAGGTGCAGGGGCCGTTGAACGTGCCGCCTTCGCCGCAGCGGCGTCCCGTGCTGTTTCAGGCGGGGCAGTCGGCGAGCGGCGTGACGCTCGGCGCGCGGTTTGCGGAAGTCGTCTACACGTCGCAGCCGACGCTCGAGGATGCGCGCACGTTCGTCGGCGAACTGCACCGGCAGGCGGCGGCATTCGGCCGGGCAGGGCGGCTGCCGCTCGTGATGAACTCGTTCCACTCGGTGATCGGCGAATCCGACGCCGACGTCGCGCGACGGCTGCGCGACAAGCATGAACGCATTGATTACGAGCAAGGCCGGCTGAAGCTCGCCGACATGCTCGGCGGCGGCGTCGACCTGCGCGACCTGCCGCTCGACCAGCCGTTGCCGGGATCGCTGCTGCCGGCGATCGACAGCGTGCATCGCCGGCGCGGCCGCGTCGCGATTTTCGTCGGCTATGCGCGGCAGCGCCTGACGTTGCGCGAGCTGATCATCCGCGCCCAGGAAACCGGCCACTGGTTCGTCGCGGGCACCCCCGAACAGCTCGCCGATGCGATCGAAACGCGTTATCGCGCGGGGCTCGTCGACGTGCTGTCGCTGCACGGGCTCGGGCAGCCCGACCAGGAGGACCTGCTGCTCAACGGGCTGCTGCCCGAATTGCGCCGGCGCAACCTGCTCGATACCGATTACCTCGGCGACGATTTCCGCACGAACCTGGGATTGCCGGCCTTGCAGCGCGAGACCGCGACGGCTTGAACGGCCAAACGGCGAGCAGGCGGCGCGTGTACGATGGCGGGACGGCGCTTCCGCCATCCTCGCGCCGCAACATCGACGCAAGGATGCTGATGTGAATCACGAGATCACGACGCTCGCGCAACTCGAGGCCATCTACGGGACGCCGCACGAACGTGCACTGTGGAAGGAAATCGACCACCTGAACGACGACTACCAGGCGTTCGTGCGCGCGTCGCCATTCGTCGCGCTGTCGTCGGTCGGGCCGCACGGCACCGATGTTTCACCGCGCGGCGATGTGGCGGGATTCGTGTCGATCGTCGATCCGAAGACGCTCGCGCTGCCGGATCGGCCGGGCAACAACCGGATCGATACGCTGCGCAATATCGTGGCCGATCCGCGCGTGTCGCTGCTGTTCCTGATTCCCGGCGTCGGCGAGACGTTGCGCGTGAACGGCCGCGCGACGATCAGCGCCGAGCCCGGCTTGCTCGCGCGCTTTGCCGTCGACGGGAAGGCGCCGCGCACGGTGGTGCTGATCCACATCGACGCGGCTTATTTCCATTGCTCGAAGGCGATCGTGCGTTCGCGGCTCTGGGATTCGGGTACTCGGATCGAACGTGATCAGCTGCCGAGCGCGGGTGCGATGCATCGGCGATTAAGCGGCGGTACGTTCGACGGCGAATCGTACGATCGCGACCTCCCGGCGCGCACGGTCGCCGGGCTGTACTGAGTGCGCGAGAGGCGATCCGCGCGCGCATCGGTGCGGATCGTCCGCCCGGATCGGGCGTCGCATTTCGCGATCGCATTGAACGACTGAAGTCGGATGAGACCCGGCGGCGGAGGCCGGGAACGGCTACTTCACGCGCCGGCATCTGCCTGTTGTTCGCCCGGAAACCGCGACCCGCAGCGATACCTGGCCGCGGGCCGCGCTTCGATGCGCGATCACGCAGCCGTCAAGCGTGACGCCGCGCACCGCATTCGCCGCAGAACAGGTCGTCGGCGGCCATCGGCTTGTGGCACTGCGCGCAGGCTGAGGCATCGTCCGCGGCGGCCGATTCCGCATCCGACGCCGGCAGCGATGCCGTCCCCGCTGCGGCCGCCGTGCTGGCAGCATGCGAGTCGCGTGCTTTCGCAAGGTGATCGGCCGCGCGTTCGCGTGCCTGTTCGGCGTGGCGTTTCGCGTCCGCGACGTGCTGGCTCAGCTTCTCTTCCGTTGCGGAGAAATCGACACCGCTGACCGTCTGCAGATAGATGAGGCACGTGCCGTTGACGAACGTCAGGAATGGAATCACGAGACCGATCGCGATCAGCAGGCCGTTGCCGAAGCCGTACGCGCCCAGGTAGGCCATGCTGCGGTAGTCGAATCCGCCTCCTGCCGCATCCATGCCAAGGCCGTAGGTGCTGGCATGCCGGCCGAGGCCGCTCATGCCCATCAGGCCGCCCAGCGGGCTGGTGCCGGTTGCCGCCGAGATCGACGATGCGATCGCGGCGCCGGTGCCGAGAATGCCGAACACGATGGCGGACAGGACACCGACGAGCAGCAGCAGCCCGAACATCCGGACGATCACGCCGAGCAGCTGGCGGCGGCCGATCTGCAGCAGGCGCGCGGCGGTCTGCAGCGTCGAGTTGCCTTGCCAGATGGCGGGCGCGGCGAGCGGATAGCCGACGTACCCCATGCCGGCGAAGATCGCGCCCGCGGCGATCGCCGCGACCGGATACGCGATCGCGTACAGCAGCGGGCCGACGCCGGGGATCTTGCAGATCAGGAACACGATCAGCAGCGCGAGCAGCAGCAGGATCCAGCCGACCACGAGCAGCACGCCGATGCCGACGAGGCGATGGACGCTGAACGTCGCCTGCAGCAGCGCATCGACGAATCCGACCGACTCACCCTGTGCATCGCGCATCAGCACGATGCCGACCGCGGAATAGCCGATCAGCGAGATCGCGAGCGTCGCGATGACGAACAGCAGGCCGAGCACGGGGCTGTGACCGATCACCTGGATCGTGAGCATGACCATCAGCATGCTCGCGACGATTGCAAAGGCGCACATCGCGAGTGCGCGCCAGTTCGTGACGGCCTCGGCGGCGCGCAGCAGGCCGAACTTTCCCGACACGGGGGCTTGATCGAGCGTTGACATCGTTGAATCTCCTTGCAGGTGCGGGCCGGTCAGTGAGCGGTGGGGGCGTCGAGCAGCGCGACGACGGTGACGCCGTCGACCTGCGCGAGCTGGATGCTGGATTGCCGGGTCGAGCCCGGCTTGCCGTTCAGGTAGACCTGGCTTTTCAGCGTGTACGTGCCTTGCGGCGCACCCGACGGCAGTTTCAGCGTGAAGCTGTTGTCGAATTCGCCGCTGCCCGGCGTCGCGTTGACGATCTTCTCGCCGCGCTTGAACTGCTCGCCCGACGGCGCGTAGACGGTCACGACTTCCTTCACTTCCTGGACGGGCTCGTTCGTGCCGGACACCGCGCGAATCTGCGAGGCCAGCTTGATCGGCTCGCCGGCCTTGACCGCCGAGCGCGGCGTTACAACCGTGGTGTAGGCGTCGATCTTCGCGTAGGGCGGCAGGTTGTTGCGGTTGTTCGCGCGGTAATCGCGATCGACTTCGGCCGCCGTCTTCGTCTGCCGCGTCGCGACTTCGATCACGGCGCACGCGGCGAGCCCGGCAACCGCGCCGCCGATCGCGCCCTTGGTGCCGCCGATCAGCGCACCGACCAGCGCGCCGCCGGCGCCGAGCGCGGTACAGCGCAACACGGATTCGGACGAAATCCCGCCGGTGCCGTTCTGGGTGGCGCAGCCGCTGGCGAGCAAGGTGACCGCGCAGGCCGCGGCGAGGGTCTTCTGGATTGTCATGTCGGTTTTCTCCGGCGCTTCATTCAAGTGTGCTGTTGTTGCGCAGTGCATCCATCTGCCGCGCCTTTGCCTTGGCGATCAACGTCTTCGCCGGACGGTTGCCCGGCTCGATCGCCAGGACGCTTTCCGCTGTCGCGATCGCCTTGTCGTACTGGCCGTGCGTCAGGTCGCCCTGCGCGCGTTTCAGCAGGCCGTCGACGGCGGGCGCGGCAGGGTTGGCCGCCGCGGACGGGCGGGCCGGCGGTGTCGGGTGCGGCTTGTTGCGCGGCGCCTCTGCAACGGTGGCGGGGGCCGGGGTGGTCGGCGTGGGCGTGTCGTCCTGCAGTTTCGCGAAGGGCGACGGTTGCTGCGCGTTCGCGGATGCCGGCGGCGCGTTCGACGCTGGTGGCGTCGCGGGTACCGGGGCCGTCGTGACATTCGTGACGACGGCCGGGCCCGACGCGGGCGCGGTCATGGCGGCGGCCGTATCGGTCGGCGCGGACGCCGGTGCGTCGGGCGGTGTCGTCGCAACAGTCGCGCCGGTGGAGGCGGAACCCGGTTCCGTGATGTCCGATGCGGCGTTGGCCGTGAACGCAGGAACCGTGGATGCAGCAACCGGTTCGGGCGTTGCAGGTGCGCTCGCCTGGCGGCCGTGCCACCAGAACGCACCACCCGCGCAGGCGACGGCGACCGCGACGCCGGCTGCGACGATCTTGAGTCTTGCAGACGTAGCGTCGTTCGTCGTCGGGGTCTGCGGTTTCGGCGGCGGCACGACACCGGAATGGGGACGCATGGGTTCGGCCGACGCCGACGTTACATCGTCATCCGGTACGTCGTGAAGCTTGGCAGTCGCATCGACCCCGTCTGTATCGTCGTCGGCGAGTGCCGCAGCGGTATTCGTCGATACGCCCGCAGGAGCGGGTTGCGCATCCGTACCGACAGGCGAGGCTTGCGACGCAGCGACCGCGTCGCCCCGCTGGTCTGCCGCTGCGATAGGCGTGGCAGTGGCCGCGGCGTCGTGCGATTGCAGCGGTGCGTTCGCACGACCCGATACCGGATCGGCGATGTTCGCGACGTGCGCGAGGTCGTTCCCTGCAGTGTTCGCCGCGATCGATTCGACGCTGATGTCCGCTTGCGTATCTTGCGCGTCGACGGTGACGTAGGCAGATTCGTGAGCGGATCCAGCGGCCACGTGCGCGGGCTGCAGTGCGGGCTCGGCCGGCGGCGCGGGCACTTCCGCCTCGATCGCACCGGCGTCATTGACCGATGCGACGGGTGTCCCGCACTTGTTGCAGAAACGCTGGTTCGGCGTCAGCGCGGCGTGGCAGTTCCGGCACGGTGCGCAGGCCGCTTCGGTCCGGATGGCCACAACCGGCGTTCCGCATTGCTTGCAGAACTTGAGACCGCCGGGCAGATCGGTTCCGCAGTGGGTACACGCAGTCATAATTCAGTAATCCTATTCTTTTGATCGATCGACGTGACGACGCCGTGCGGGCATGCGCACGTTTGTCCGAATCACGGGATGGCGGCGTACCGGCCGCGTGCTACGAAGGCGAGCGACGCGGGACGGGCCGTTCAGCGCGCGATATCAGTCGGAATGGGTTCGGCCGCGCGGAAAGTGTCGGCGTAGAGAAGAAGAGATCCGGCCGACGTGATTGGAACGTGTGGCCCAACGGATCCGGATGCCCCGGTATTGAATGGCGAGTTCAAGCTTTCCCCGTATCAGTCGCCGGATTGAATCCGGCTGACTGTTTTCATTATTTCGATTGATAATACAAATGGTCTTCTGCAGCGGATATTACACTGAAATTACGCGGCTTTGCCATCTGTCAGGCACGTGACGGAGCGTGTATTCGCGTGCAAAGCCGACCGGATGCGCCGCGCGCACCGTCACCAGCCTGGTGGTGTATTCATCGCGGTGACCAGGCGGTTACCCTGCCTGCCGTGGCGCACGCAGTGTCGAGATTCACTCTACTTGGAATTTCCCTCGCTCAATGTTGACCTGTGAAGTGACTTCAAGGTTGTGGTCGAAACCGGTCCGCCAGCGTTAGGGTTGCTCTGTGGCTCGGTTCGGCCAGTTGCGGTCACTGGCCTATCCTACAAAGCGGCCACTGAAAAGGCCGGTTCGCTCTGAAACCTGCCGCACGAACTCAACGTTCCGAATCAATATTGAACCAAGGCCTCAAATAGCCAACAAGCCGGTCCTCGGCGAAAAAACGCTCAGCGACCGCGTTCTCCGGGAACGTGTCGCACCAAGAATAGCCCACGGCCTTATTGATGAGGGACAGTGGATCATCTTCCCTCGGGAAAATGTGCTCGATACCGAACCGCAATTGGCACGCCGTTGTCCTTGCTTTTCCTTTTTCGTTGTCCGTTGCTGCGTGATGTGCGCGGCCGGGCGTGCCACGCATTAGGTGCTGCCCGAATCGTTTCTTTAGATTGGTCGCCTTGCCAACGTATAGGCACGGATACGGAACGTCGCTCGGCCACCAGTCGTGGTATTCCACCTCGACCCGACTGTTGTTCGGGCCGTGTAGGCGAATGCGGCGATTGGCTGACAACAACTGCCCCTTATTCGCCATCCACCAGAAGGCATAGACACCGGCACTGTCTGGCACGACGATCTTGCCACTCGCATCCACGAGCATTTTCACCGGATGAACCGCTTCGTTTGCAACCATAGCTGCCGTTAGTGATTGCCATGCAATTTCCACCTCTCCGGCGCGATTTCTATCGTTCATGTCCTTTTCGGCCGTAGCCGTTCCCCGCGTCTTTGACGCGCGATTTTAACCCCAGCCGGTGATAGCACTAGCATGATCAAACTGCTCGCGAGCCGAACAGCGGACACTCCGTGACGCGATAGAAAGACAAACGACCGCTGCACCTCGGAGACCGCCGGAATGCGTACGTCGATCGAGGGGCCGTCGCGGGTCGACGCCTTATGCTGTTTTGCATCGCGCGCACGCCCGAAACAATCGCCGCTCTCGGTCGCCGGGTGCCAGCTAGCCGGCCATGAGCGGACCTGCGCAATCGTCACACGTCAGCCTATGACGCGACTCCTTCGTATAGGATGCTGAACATTGGACATCGCTCGTTGTCCAGCGCGTCACGCAACAAACAACAACAGGAAGCCCTGAATGACCACGCTGCGCCGCTACACTAATATTCCCTCGTTGCTCCATATTCTAAAAAACCGCAAGCTCACGTTGCTCGATCCTAAGAAATGGGACGACACTAACGACTCGGCTGGCATGGAGCTTTACCGCAGGCAAAAAAACCTCAAATCAATTGTCGCTTTATGTTTCGCCACTGGCGATGAAACATATCACCACTGGCACGTGTTTGCGGGCGGTGCTGGTGGGGCGTGCATCGTTTTTAACAGGGATAAACTGCTTGCCACCTTCGACCAACAAAACGTCAAATATAGGGAGGTAGACTACTGGACGCTGAAGGCTCTGGACAACAAGAAACTTGCTCTTGACGAACTACCGTTCACGAAACGGTGGGGCTACAGGCCGGAAAAAGAGTTCCGTGCGATCCACGAAAGTGCAGAGAAGAAGCTTTCATTTTTCGACGTGAGCATTCCGCTGGATGCGATTTCAAGAATTACGCTCAGTCCTTGGCTGCCTCAATCGATCGTTTCGACAACGCAGGACATCTTGAGAGGCATCGACGGGTGCGGAAATCTTCAAGTAAGGCGTTCGACTCTTACAGGCAACAAAACTTGGAAAGACGCATTTAAAGAAGCTGCTGAAAAAGTGGCCGGCGAATAAGAGTGGCTAACACAACCCGGACATCAAGCCATATGTCCGTATCCTGGGCGCATGACAAGACGCAAAGCGGGGGGGCTTACGGCGGCCGTTTTGACTCTGCGGATTCAACCCGTCGATGAGAACCGGTCGGCCGTGCGCGAACAGGCCAAGCTGCCCTTGAAGGTTCAAGGTTGAATGAACGGCAATGCGGATAGTTCAACGTCGAGTGAACCGCGAATTCAACCTTAAATGAGCGGGTTTGCCGGTAGACAGTGTACGGCCAGCGGGTCTCACCCGCGCACTTCGGAACCCGATTGCCGTTGGCGTCATGCCCGAGCCCGCCACCTTCAGGGTGGTCGTTGCGCCGCTCGACCGTGCAACCGCAGCCGCCATTCCGCGACCTGATTCACCTGCGCATCGAGTTGCCGTCAGGTAGGGCAAATATCCCCGCGCCGTTGACGGGACGTGGCGTCGCACTGGCTTGATACGCCGCCGAGGGCATCTGCCGGATTCTCCTTGGCATTGCAGTCACCGAGCGACTCCCCGGCCTCGCGTAGTCACCTCCCAACGAGTCACCGATAGCCCGTGCAACTACTGAGTTGCTGCCGAAAATGGTTTATGGTCAAATGACCATGTCAAGTGACCCATATGTTTGTTTCATCCCCAATTGGCAGCCGCCGCCCGATCGCGGATGGTCCAGGCGTGGGCAACGTTTTGCGAAGGCGTCCGGGTGGCGCGGAGATTGACGCGCATCGGCCACCGGAAGTTTGGCGAAATCCCGGGAGATGAAGCAGGCGTCCGCGTATCGACGCCTGGGCAGCTTTCGCCCATCGGCTGAAAGCGCCAGGGTTGAAAAACAAGAATTTCTGGAGACGTTGCTCGTGAATGAAATGCACAGCAGGACGAACCAAGCGATCGATCCTTCGGCGCTACGCGCCCAACTGCGAGACGGCTCCTTGCTGGAGACGCGTGCGTGGCTGGCGTCGGGATGGGCGGAGGGCACGGATGGCCGATCGTTTCCCGTCACGAATCCGGCCACGGGCGACATTCTGGCGCGCGTGGCCAGCCTCGACACCGCGGCGGTCGAGCAAGCCATTGCCTCGTCGGCGCTGGCCCAACAAGCCTGGCAGAAGCGGACCAGCCACGAGCGCGCAAAGCTACTGCGCGCCTGGTACGACCTGATCGTGGCGAATGCCGACGATCTCGCGCTGATCATGACGTCGGAGCAGGGCAAGCCGCTGGCGGAGGCCCGCGGCGAAATCATATATGCGGCTTCTTTCGTGGAGTGGTTCGCCGAAGAAGCGAAGCGGGTCTACGGCGACGTCATGCCTCACCCGCAAGGCGACAAGCGCATCGTCGTCATTCGTCAGCCGATCGGCGTGTGTGCCGCGATCACGCCGTGGAATTTTCCTGCCGCTATGATCACGCGCAAGGTCGCGCCGGCACTGGCCGCAGGCTGCTCCATCATCGTGCGCCCCGCCGACCTGACGCCGCTCACGGCGCTAGCGCTTGCCGTGCTGGCCGAGCGCGCGGGCATTCCCGCCGGTGTCCTTCAAGTGGTGTGCGGCCCGTCGCGCGAGATCGGCGCGGTGCTCACGGCCAGCCCGGTCGTGCGCAAGCTTTCGTTCACCGGCTCGACCGAAGTCGGCCGCGTGCTCATGAGCCAGTCGTCCGCGACGATCAAGCGACTCTCTCTCGAACTCGGCGGCAACGCACCCTTCATCGTGTTCGACGACGCGGATCTCGACGCGGCGGTTGAAGGTGCGATGGCGTCGAAGTACCGGAACAGCGGCCAGACCTGTGTATGCGCGAATCGTTTTCTCGTCCAGGCCGGCATTCATGACCGCTTCGTCGACGCGCTCACGCGGCGAGTCCAGGCGCTCAAGGTCGGAAACGGCATCGAACCGGGGGTGCAGCAGGGGCCGCTGATCCAGCAGTCCGCCTGCGACCACCTGAATCAGCTGATCGACGATGCGCTCGGCAAGGGCGCGCGCATCGTCACGGGCGGCAAAGGCCATCCGCTTGGCGGCACGTTTTTCGAGCCGACCGTCATTGCCGATGCAACGCCGGCCATGCGCGTCGCGCGCGAGGAACTCTTCGGGCCCGTCGGCCCGGTGTTCCGCTTCGAGGATGAAGCGGAAGCGATCGCGATGGCCAACGACACCGAGTACGGGCTTGCCGCCTATCTCTATACACGCGACCACGGCCGCATCTGGCGTGTGGGCGAGGCACTCGAGTACGGCATGGTCGGCCTGAATACCGGCGTGATTTCCAACGAGGTCGCGCCGTTCGGCGGGGTCAAGCAATCGGGCCTGGGCCGTGAGGGTTCCCGTTACGGCATCGAGGAATACCTGGAAATCAAGTACCTGTGCACCCAGGTCTAACGGCCACCGTCCGCATCAAGGAAACGTCAATGGAAATGCTCCCGCAGTCGATGCTCTTCGAAACTGTTCCGTCCATTCTCCAGGAATGGGGTTGTGCGCGCCGCCTGGGTCAGGTGATGGCGGCATGGACGGAGCGCCGCCATGTCCTGATCGTGACCGACGCCGGGCTGCACGAGGCCGGTGTGCTGGAACCGGCGAAAGCGTCGCTGGCGGCCGCGGGATTCCGCGTGGCGGTGTTTGACGAGGTCGTGGCCGACCCGCCGGAAAACGTGGTGTTGCGCTGCGTCGAGTTTGCACGCAGCGCCGAGGCCGACGTCGTCATCGGCCTGGGCGGCGGCTCGTCGATGGACATCGCAAAACTGGCCGCCGTGCTCACCGTGTCGCGGCAATCGATCGCGGAAATGTACGGAATCGGCAACGTTCAGGGTGCGCGCCTGCCGCTGGTGCAGATCCCGACGACGGCGGGCACCGGGTCGGAAGTCACCAACATTTCCATCGTTTCGGTTAACGAAACAACCAAGATGGGCATCGTCGCACGTCAGCTGTATGCCGACAAGGTGATCCTGGATGCCGAATTGACGGTCGGCCTGCCACGCAGCCATACCGCTGCGACGGGCATCGACGCGATGGTTCACGCCATCGAGGCCTATACCAGCAAGCACAAGAAGAATGCCCTCTCCGACGCGCTCGCACGCGAGGCGCTGCGATTGCTGGTGAGCAACCTGATCCCGGCTTGCGAAAACGGCGCGGACCGGCGCGCCCGCGAGGCCATGCTGCTGGGCGCCACGCTGGCGGGGCAAGCGTTCGCCAATGCCCCGGTGGCCGCGGTCCATGCGCTGGCGTATCCGTTGGGGGGCCATTTCCATATCCCGCACGGCTTGTCCAACGCGTTGATGCTGGCACCCGTGCTGCGTTTCAACGCCGACGCGGCGGCTTCGCACTATGCGGAACTGGCGGACGTCGTCGGCGCGGGTGGAACGGGCGACGCCACGGCGCGCACGGCGGCGTTCATCGCCTTCCTGGAAGACCTGATGGATCGATCCGGCGCGCCGCGACGTCTGCGCGACGTGGGTGTCACGCAATCGAGCCTGCCGACCCTCGCGGCCGATGCGATGAAGCAGCAGCGCTTGCTGTTGAACAATCCGGTCGTCGTCACCGAGTCGGACGCATTGCGCCTGTACGAACAGGCCTACTGAACCGACGCCGGCCAATCCGCAGTCGCCGTAACGTTAATAGAGAGAATGCACCGTGAACAATGTAGAAAGGATTGAGCACCACGAGATCGTTATCCTGGGTGCAGGCTTCGGAGGCCTCGGCATGGCCGCTCGCATGAAAATCGCGGGCATCGACGACTTCGTCGTGCTGGAGAAGCGTCCCGATCTCGGTGGCGTATGGCTGGACAATTCGTATCCCGGCGCGGCATGCGATACCGAATCGCACCTGTACTGCTACAGCTTCCATCCGCATTTGCGCGTGAGCGCGATGTATGCCGGCCGCAACGAGCTGCTGCACTATCTGAAATCGCTTGCCGCGCGGTTCGACCTGACGGAACACCTGCGATTCAACCTCGAGATTCGCAGTGCCGAATGGGATGCCGGTGCAAGCCTCTGGCGGTTCGCGCTGAATGACGGCTCCCGGATGACCGCACGATTCTTCGTGCCGGCATGGGGGCAATTGAACCGTCCGATGATCCCCGCGGTTCGCGGCCTGGCGGATTTCAACGGCGAGTATTTCCACTCCGCCGAGTGGCGGCACGACGTGGACCTGAGCGGCAAGCGGGTGGCAAGCATCGGCAACGCCGCCAGCGCCGTGCAGTATGTGCCGCTCATCGCGCCGAAGGTCGATCACCTGACGGTATTCCAGCGAAGCGCGAACTGGATCATGCCGCGCAACCAGATCGTCTTCTCGGCGGAGCAGCTCGATACCTACGAGCGCGAGCCCCATCTGTTCGAAGAAAGCCGGAAATCGCTGCACGCTTTCCGCGAGTCCGGGTTCGAGCGGACGCGGATGGGGTCCAGCGCGCAGCAGGAAGGCAAGAGTCTCGCGCTGGCGCACCTGCATCGCCAGGTGCCGGACCCGGTCCTGCGCGAGAAACTGACGCCGGACTATGAATACGCGTGCAAACGGATCCTGCGATCGGACGACTACTACCCGGCACTCATGCGCGACAACGTCGCGCTGGAGACGGCGGGGGTGGAATCGTTCGTCGACGAGGGCATCGTGACCCGGGACGGCCGCCTGCTTCCGTTCGACGTGGTCGTGTTCGGAACCGGCTTCGAGAGTCAGGCTTTCCAGGGCAGCCTGCAGGTTCGCGGCACGGACCGCACGTTGGCCCAGGCGTGGGAGGACGGCCCGGAAGCGTATCTCGGCATGACCGTGCCGGGCTTTCCGAACATGTTCATGCTGTATGGGCCGAATACGAACCTGAACCACAACTCCATCGTGTCGATGCTCGAGATCCAGCAGAACTACATCATCGACGCGATCGGCGGCATGGCTTCGGCCGGCGTGAAGGCGGTCGACGTCGATCGGGCCGTGTTCGACGAATACAACAGCAAGCTGCAATCGGCGATGGTCGGCTCGGCGTTTTCGGCGGGCTGCTCGAGCTGGTACAAGAACGCGCAAGGAAAGGTGATCAACAACTGGCCGGGCACGGTGGACGAATACCGCGCCGTGACGCAATGGGATCAAAGCGTGTTCGCTGCGATCTGAGCGGGGATGCCCATGACATCGGTGCACTGGTTGCCGCTGACCGAGGTGGCTGACGATGCGCGGGACGCCGTTCGGGCGTTCCGCGAACTGGGCGGGCGACACTACGGCAGCTTTTCCGTCGACCAGTCGCGCGTGAACTTCGTGCGGGCCTGCGAATTGAACGGCCTCGCCGCCGACGCAGCGGTTGCCCACGACGATATCGATGTTCCCGTCGCGGACGGCAGCATTCGGGTACGGCTCTATCGTCCGCCCGCCGGGGATCGCGTCGAGGACAAACCGCTGATCGTCTTCATTCACGGCGGCGGGTGGGTGATCGGCAGCGTGGACACGCATGACGGCATCTGCCGTCATCTCGCACGGCACGGCGGGTGTGTTGTCGCTTCCGTGGAGTACCGGCTAGCGCCGGAGCAGCGGTGGCCGGTCCCGCTCGAAGACTGCGAGCGGGCATTGGACTACCTCGCGGCCAACGCTTCCGCGCTTGCCATCGATGTGTCCCGGGTGATCCTGGCCGGCGACAGCGCCGGCGGCAACATGGCGACCCTCATCGCCAATGCGGCATCGGCGGCGGGACCCGCGATCATCGGGCAGATCCTGTTCTATCCCGTGACGGACCTGACGGCGTCGCTTCCGTCCTACCAGCGCATTCAAGGCGGATTTCCGCTGGTCGCCGAGTCGATGCGCTGGTTCCGGGAGCACTACGTGCCGGCCGGCACGCCGTTCGATCTTCCACGCCTGTCCCCGCTGCTGCATGCGGAAGGCCGGCGGCAGCCGCCGATGTTCATTGCCACGGTGGGGCTGGATCCGCTGTGTGACGAAGGCGTTGCCTACGCATCGTGCGCGGCCCGCGCGGGGAGCACGGTCGAGCATCTCCATCTGCCCGGGCATCATCACGGCATCATCACCGCGGCCCGCACGATCCCGGCAGCGAGATACCTGCTGGATCGCGCCGTTTCCTTTGTCCGGCGGCTTGCCGAACCAGACGGCTTCAAGGCTTGACGCGTCGATCGTCGCGCGGGTCGGCGCATTCGCCCCTTGCGACCGGTCGGGTAATGGAAACTCCTGATTCAAATTGTCCCTCGACTGCATAGACTGGGAACCGTGGAACTTGGTCAATTGATCATGTTCGGGGTGACCGGTCAAACCGGGATGCACACCTCAATGACCCGCGTGCATGCCTGGCCGGGTGCAGCGGGGGGCACGTACTGGTTTGAAACGTTGTCGCCGGCATGCACGTGCGAGCGTCTTTTTCTTTCGTAGTCACATGACCAAGTCAATTGATCTAGTCGTGCGGCGTTACGGATATTTTCAATAACGGGTCATCGGAGGGATCTCATGACTAAGAATCAAGCAGATTCGGGTTTGCCTGAGCACGTAGAGGTACTAATCATCGGGGCGGGGATCTCGGGGCTCGATGCCGCTTGTCATCTTCGCATGAACTTGCCGGACCGCTCGTTCGCCATCCTGGAAGCCATGGATGGATTCGGCGGTACGTGGTGGACCCATCGCTACCCGGGCGCGCGTTCCGACAGCGATCTGTACACGTACGCATTCGGATTCCGCCCGTGGCAGGGCCGCTCGATCGCCACGGCGG
The DNA here is from genome assembly GCF_020419725.1 of Burkholderia sp. AU38729. Lineage (NCBI taxonomy): Bacteria > Pseudomonadati > Pseudomonadota > Betaproteobacteria > Burkholderiales > Burkholderiaceae > Burkholderia > Burkholderia sp. AU38729. The sequence continues at coordinate 302,451 of NZ_JAIZQO010000006.1, forward strand.
AGGAGATCCACAGCTATCTGGGCGATGTCATCAAGGAATACGACCTCGGTTCGAAGATCCACTACGGGCATCGTGTTCAAACGGTGAGCTGGTCGAGCGAGCAGAAGCGCTGGACGGTCGAGGTGTCGCGCAAGGATACCGGCGAACACTTCTCGATCACCACGGACTTCCTGTGGCTGGGGGCGGGGTACTACGACCATCGGCAGGGCTTTACGCCGAAGTGGAACGGGTTCGACCGCTACAAGGGAACGGTCGTGCATCCGCAGCACTGGCCGGAAGACCTCGACTACGCCGGCAAGCGGGTGGTCGTGATCGGCTCGGGCGCGACCGCCGCGACGCTGATTCCAGCGATGGCCGGCACCGCGGCGCATGTGACGATGCTGCAACGGTCGCCGACGTTCTTCACGGCGGTTCCGTGGACCCACCAGCTGGACGCGACGCTGCGTGAACTGAGCCTGCCCGAGGAGTGGCGCTCCGAGATTCTGCGGCGTGCACACCTGAAACAGACGTTCGACCTGATCAACCTGTCCGCAGCGAACCCGGACGCCGTTCGCGACTGGTTGATCAACGAGACCCGGCAACAGCTGCCGGAAGGGTTCGACGTCGACAAGCACTTCAATCCCAGCTATCGCCCGTGGCAGCAGCGCGTGGCGGCGGTGCCGGAGGGCGACCTCTTCACGGCGATCCGGGAGGGCAAGGCGTCCGTCGTGACGGACACCATCGAATCGTTCGACGAAAGCGGCATCGTGCTGGCGTCGGGCGAGCACCTGCAGGCGGACATCGTCGTGACGGCGACGGGCTTCGACATGAGCGCTTTCGGCCAGATCGCGTTCCACCTCGACGGCGAACCGGTCGACATGTCGAAGCGGGTCTCGTATCGGGGAATGATGATCGAGGGTATCCCGAACATGGCGTTCATCTACGGCTATTACCGGTCGAGCTGGACGTTGCGCGCCGATCTCGTGTGCGAATTCACCTGCCGCGTCCTGGCGCATATGGACAAGGTGGGCGCGAAGACGGTGGAGCCGTGCCTGCGCGCCGAAGACGCGGACATGCAGCGGCTGCCGTGGACCGACCCGAACAACTTCAATGCCGGGTACGTGATGCGCTCGCAACACCAGATGCACTTGCGTGGCGATCGCATGCCGTGGCAGCACCACTTCGAGTACGAGGAGGAGCGCCAGACCATTCCGGAATTGAGCCCGGATGCCGAAGTCCTCGTGTATCGCTGATCTCCGCGCAACGTTCGAATAAAGGTGAAGTTATGGCACTCGATTTGTACCTCGCTGGTTTTCTCGAATCCCTTGCCGGGTCCGGCGCGAAACCGCTGTCGCAGTCCAGCCCGGAAGAGGCGCGTGGATTGATGCAGCATCTGGCGCGCGCCGTTCGCGCACCGGAGGCCGTGGTCGACGTTCACGGCGTGGAAGACCTGACCGTTCCCGGCGCGACCGGATCGCTGCGGGCGCGGCTGTACCGTCCGACCCAGGAGCGCAATCTGCCGACGGTCGTCTATCTCCATGGCGGCGGATTCGTGATCGGCGATCTGGATACCCACGACAATATTTGCCGGGAGCTGGCGCGCGGCGCCAACGCGGTCGTCGTCTCGGTGGAGTACCGGCTGGCGCCGGAGTATCCGTATCCGGCCGCGGCGGACGATGCGATCGCCGCCACCCGATGGGTGATCGCGAACGCGGGTGAGCTGGGCGGCAGCGACGTCGTCGCGGTGGCCGGAGACAGCGCCGGCGGCAATCTGGCCGCGGTCGTGACCCAGCAACTGCACGCCGACGGCATTGCGCTGTCCGCCCAGTTCCTGATCTACCCCGCGGTCGCGCAGGATCGCGCCGGCTTTCCTTCCTTCAAGGAAAACGGCGCAGGCTACTTTCTCGACCTCGAGACGATCGCCTGGTTCGAGCGACATTACGTGCCCGACGGGACCAACCGGGAGGATCCGCGACTGGCGCCGATCCGTGCGAAGGATCTTGCCGGGTTGCCGCCCGCGGTCATCCTGACCGCCGAATTCGATCCGCTGCGCGACGAGGGCGAGGCCTATGGCCGCTTGCTCCACGCGAGCGGCGTGAAGGTCGACACGATCCGGTGCGACGGCATGATTCACGGGTTCTTCGACATGGGGGCGATCTCCCCGGGCGCCCAGGCGTGGATCGAGAAGGGCATCGCGAGCTTTCGAACGTTACTCGGCGCCGCGCAGCACCATTGATACGTTGGCGGAAGCGACCTGATTTCGCTTTTCGCCATTTCGTGGCCGCACGCGGTTCGATGGATGACCTCCAACGGTGCCGATGCGGCCGCGCAGTGCTGATGCATGACGGCATGAAGCCGATCGCGCGGCGGCTCGCTGAGGCCGCGACGCGAATGGCGGAATCGATGCATCAGGTAGTTGCTTGTGAAGCGTGCAGGCATCTATCGAGGACACAGACCCGTGAAGAACTCATTCGATTATCTTGTTGTAGGCGGCGGCTCGGCCGGCAGCGTGCTGGCTTCGCGTTTGACCGAAGATCCCGACGTGACGCTGTGCCTCTTCGAAGCCGGCGGCACCGGCGATGGATGGCCCGTCACCGTGCCGGCCGCCCTGGTGCTGATGATCCCGTCCAAGCTGAACAACTGGGCGTTCGAGACGGTGCCCCAGAAGGGGCTGCAGGGGCGACGCGGCTACCAGCCGCGTGGCAAGGCGTTGGGCGGATCGTCCGCGATCAATGCGATGGTGTACACGCGCGGCCATCATGCCGACTACGACGATTGGGCCGCGCTCGGCAACGAAGGCTGGGGCTGGAACGACGTCTTCCCGTATTTCAAGCGAAGCGAGCACAACGAGCGGCTCGGCAATGAATGGCACGGGCGCGACGGCCCGCTGTGGGTCAGCGACCTGAGGACGGACAATCCATTCCAGGCGCGTTGGCTGGACGCCGCACGAGAGTGCGGCCTGCCCGTCACGGACGATTTCAACGGTGCGGAGCAGGAAGGCGTCGGCATCTACCAGGTGACCCAGAAGAATGGCGAGCGCTGGAGTGCGGCACGCGCCTATCTTTTTCCGCACCTGAAGACGCGCGGCAACCTGACGGTGGAGACGGGCGCGCAGGTCCGGCGCATCGTGTTCGACGGCAAGCGGGCCGTGGGCGTCGAGGTCACGCGTGGCGGGAATGTCGAGACGGTCTGGGCGAAGAAAGAGGTGATCCTTTCCGCCGGCGCGCTTCAATCGCCGCAGTTGCTGATGTTGTCCGGCGTCGGGCCGAAGGACGAACTCGAGCGTCACGGAATCCAGGTCGTCGCCGATCTCCCGGGCGTGGGTGAGAACCTGCAGGATCATCCGGACTTCGTCGTCAGCTACAAGACGAACAGCCTGGATGCGCTCGGCGTATCGATGCGCGGCGCGATCAAGACGCTGGGCGACATCCGGCAATACCGGAACTCGCGAACCGGTACCCTGACCACCAACTTCGCCGAAGGCGGCGCATTCCTGAAGACGCGTCCCGATCTCGATCGCCCGGACGTTCAGATGCATTTCGTCGTCGGGCCCGTCAGCGATCACGGACGGAAGGTGCGGCTCGGACATGGTCTTTCCTGTCACGTGTGCCTGCTGCGGCCGAAAAGCCGTGGGTCGGTCAAGCTGCGAAGCGCCGATCCGCTCGATGCGCCGTTGATCGACCCGGCATTCCTCGAGCACGACGACGATCTCGAGGTCCTGGTCGACGGGTACAAGCTGACCCGGCGGTTGATGGCCGCGCCGGCGATGGCCCGGTTCGTGACGGAGGACGTGTTCGCGTCCCGGTCGCGATCGGACGACGACATTCGTGCGTTGCTGCGCGAGCGGACCGACACCGTGTACCACCCGGTCGGAACGTGTCGCATGGGGAACGACGCGCTCGCGGTCGTCGATTCCCAGTTGCGCGTACGGGGAACGGAAGGCTTGCGCGTGGTGGATGCATCGATCATGCCGACGCTGGTGGGCGCAAACACGAACGCGCCGACGATCATGATCGGTGAGAAAGCCTCTGATCTGATCAGGAGGATCTCCCGATTCCCGTCCGCGATACCGGAAAACGCGGTGTGAGTGGCCTTCTCGCCGACGTTCGTCGGCACGAAGGCCTCAACCGCACGTGAACGTCGCGAGCATGATGTGTGCAGCGACGTCCATGACCCGAAGGCAAGGGCTCGCCGCCCGGTTGCGGCAAGACTGGACGTTGCCGCGGCATCGCGCGCTTTCTGGCGTCGAGCGCTCGCGCGGTGAGTCCTGGTGATGCGGCCAACCGCCGATCATGAACGCATCCTTGCTCGTTGAAGCGCAAGGCGAGCACGAGGCAAGCGATGCCGCCACCCGACGCGCGGATGCCGGGTGGCGACCTGTATGCGCCAACCACCGGAGAAAGACCGCTGCTTGCTTCATGGCGATGAGTCGCCGCAACCGACGAACCAGTCGGCCGATCGATCTCGCTCGGCGTCCGGCCTCGTCCGGGCGCGGGAAATATTCTTCCCTAGCCTCTATCCCGATGGCGTCGGCGTGTGTCATGCCGAACGCCGTCTTCAATTCGACGAGCCATGCCTGTGAACGGGGACCCCCGTGCGGCGCCTGAACGCGGTCCGGAAGGTGTCCGCTTGCACGAAAGGCAACGACTCGGAAATTCAATCATGCACTCGCTCATACTCATCGCGGATGACGCACCGGAAATGTCGTCGACGCTCGATACCTGCCTGACTCGCCATGGCTTTCGAACATTCCAGACCCACCCCGCCCAGACCGTGCTGGCTACGCAACTGAACCTGAAGCCGGATCTGGTCATTCTCGACGTCCGTGAACTGCGTGCGGATACCCTGGACATGCTCGCCAGGCTTCGACGGCAAAGCGATGCCCCCATCGTCGTCATTTCGGCGTGTGACCGGGAGGGGGAGCAGCTGCGCGCACTGCACGCCGGCGTCGACGACTACATCGTCAGGCCGTTCGACCCGGACGTGGTCGTCGCGCGATTGCTCACGATTCTTCGGCGCTCCGGCACGCTCGCGCCTGAACGTCGTCTCCGGGTGGGTACGCTCGAAGTCGATACGGAAAGCTATATGGCGTGCGTGAGAACGTCCTCCGGCGAAACGCCGGTCTCCGTGACACTCGTCGAATTCCGCCTGCTGGCTCACATGGCCAGGCTGCCGAATCGTGCATTTACGCGCGTCGAACTGCTCGATGCGTGCATGGCGGACGTCAGCGCATCCACTCGCACCGTCGACAGCCACATGAGCCGGTTACGGAGAAAGCTGATGGCCGCCGGCGCGTCGGGCATCGTGGAAAGCGTGCACGGCATCGGCTATCGACTGCGAAAATCCGGCTGACGGGGGAGGGTGCCGCGCGTGGCGTGACACGGCGGCTCGTCCGTCAGCCGCTTCTTCTTCGAGTGATCCGTGCCCCCGGGTGGGAGAACTCGATCGCCGTTTGGCTCGACCCTCCATCCGAGGTCAGGCAGGCTTCGACACGGCGGGCCGCGATTCACGATCGCGGCCCGCCGCGCGCTTCAGACATCCGGCCGTTACTGCGCGATGACCCCGTCGCGAGAGAAGATCAGCCACTTGTCGCCGGTCGACGGGAGCGCCGCGGTGTACGTCGTCCCGGTCTGGGTACGCAGGCGCTGGAACGTCTTGCCATCATCGATACTTTGAGCCTGCAGCCCGTCGACCCCTATCGCCAATACCGTGGCGCCTCGGGACGCAAGCGCGGTAATGGAATTCCGGGTGTCGAGCGTCGCGCGCGACCAGGTATGGCCGTTGTCCTCGCTTCGCATCAGCGTGCCGCGCAGCCCGCCGACCAGCAGCACGCCGTCGGGCAGCGCCACGCCGCACCAGAACGACCCCTTGTAACCGGTCTCCACGCTTTCCCACGTGTTGCCCTTGTCCCGGGAAATCAGGAGTTGCCCCTTCTCGGCCGTGGCGAAGATCTCGCCATTGCCGTTCGAAAACAGGCCGAACAGATTCAGGTCCGACTTCTTGCCGTTCGGGAGCACGGCTTCCTTTTTGGTCCAGGTCTTGCCGCCGTCATCGGTGACGAGGATGAGCGACCAGAGTCCGACGGCCACGCCGTGGTTGGCGTCGATGAAGTGCACGCCGAACAGCGGGCGATCCTCGCTCGTCACGAGACGTTGCACCTCCCACGTCTCGCCGCCGTCGGTCGTCTTCAGGATCGCGCCCCAGTGGCCGACTGCCCACCCTGTCCTGGCGTCGATGAAACTGACGGACGTCAGCGTCGAGCTCACGGGCACGGACTTGGCCTGACGGTACGTCGCACCGCGGTTGTCGGACAGCAGGACGATGCCGTTCGCGCCGACACTCACGACCCGCTGGCCGGCCCAGGCCGCATCCAGCACGGGGGACTGGGTCGCGATGCTGGACTGGACGGCCGGCACGGGCCGTAGTTCCGATGCGGATGCCGCGCCTGGCATGCTGCCCAGCAGCGCGCCAAGGACGACGGCGCCGGCCGACAGGGAGAGAACCTTGCGATACAGGGTCATGGAATCCTCTTCTTCTTCAATGAGCGAGCAGGCCGGGGGCACGGGCGGGCTTGCGCCGCGGGAAGATGCGCTCGAGCCAGACGGCGAACGCGGGCAGAACCGTCATGGCCATGACCATGTTGACGATGAACATGAACGCCAGGAGCTTGCCCATGTCCGCCTGGAACTTGAGCTCGGAGAACGACCAGGTGGCGACGCCGATCGCGAGCGTGATCGCCGTGAAGATGGTGGCCGTCCCGATCTCGAGGATCGACTGTTCGAGCGCCTTGACGATGCCGACGCCGTTGGCGAGATGCAGCTGCAGCCGGTTGTAGATATAGAACGCATAGTCGACGCCGATACCCACCGCCAGCACCATCACGGGCAACGTGGCGACGGTCAGGCCGATCTGCAGCTCCTTCATGAACCAATACCCGACGAAGGTGCCGATCGTCAGCGGCAGGCAGCAGGCGAGCACCGCGCGCAGGTCACGGTACGTGACGAGGACGAGCAGGACGATGGTCGTATAGACGTAAAGCATCATCGGCAATTCGCTGCGCTCGATTTCGTCGTTGACCGCGGCCAGCACGCCGGCGTTGCCGGACGCGAGCCGGATCTTCACGCCCGGCAGCTTGTCCGTATCACGGAAATGCTTCGCGGCGTTGATCACCTGGGTGATCGTGGTCGCCTTGTGGTCGGCCAGATAGATGTTCACCGCCGTCATGCTGCAGTCCTTGCGCATCACGCCGGGCGTGCGGGCCACCTCGCCGGCCAGCGATGAATAGTTGTCCGGATCGATGGGGATCGCGGACATCTTCGGATTGCCTTCGTTGTATCCCTCGTTGTATTGCCGCAGCAACGACGAGAACGAAACGACCGACAAGACGCCGGGGACGGCACGCATCGACCAGACGAAGCGATCCTGGTAGGCGCCGACCTCCACGTTGTTGCAGGACTGGGGCGGCGCTTCGAAGACGATCGAAATCCAGTCCAGGCCGACGTCATAGCTCGACGCAATCGAAACCGAATCCTGGTTGAACCGGGCGTCGGCACGCAGCTCGGGCGCGCCGGCCTGCAGCGTGCCGACCACGCGGTCCCGGCTTTCCCAGGCCGCCACGGCGAACACCACGACGGCGGCCAGCAGGACGATCGCCGCATTGCGCGGAATGGCGACTTTGGCGAGCACGCGGAGCACGCGGCCACGACGAACGGCATGCAGCTCCGCATTCTTTGCATAATTGCCGTCGACCTTGAGCAACGACGCCGCCAGCGGCAGCATCACCAGGTTCGTGACGATCTTGTACGCCACGCCGAGCGAAGCGGTGATCGCGAGCTCGCGCACCATCGGGATCGGAATCAGGATCAGCGTGACGAAGGACACGAACGCGGTCACCAGCGCGAGCGTGCCGGGAATCAGCAGCCCGCTGAAGCTGGACCGGGCGGCTTGCTCCACCGACTTCCCGTGGGAGATCTCGCGCACGATGAAATTGATCTGCTGGACGCCGTGTGAAACGCCGATCGCGAACACCAGGAATGGAACCAGCACGCCCAGCGGGTCGAGCCCGTAGCCGAGCAGATGCAGCGTGCCGAACTGCCAGACGAGCGAGACGAGCGAGCAGGTCAGCGGCAGGATCGTCAGGCGAATGGAGCGACAGTACCAGTAGACGGCCAACGCGGTCAGGAGCAGGGCGATCGCGCAGAACTTCAGGACGGACGACGCACCGTTTGCAATATCGCCGATCTGTTTCGCGAAACCGATGATCTGGATTTCATAGTTCGCATCCTCGAACTTGGCGCGCAATTGCGTTTCGAGCGCCTTGTCGAATGCCACATAGTCCACCCGCTCGCCTTTGGCATCCAGCTCGTTGAGATCGGCGGTGACCATGGCGCTGCTCTGGTCGCGCGACACGAGGCTGCCGACGAAACCGCCCTGGGCGGTCGAGCGCGAAATGGCGCCGACCGTGTTGCCGTCGAGCTGATCGGGCGTCACGGTGCCGGGAATGAGCGGGTCGGCCCGAAATCCGTCTTCGGTGATCTCGTTGACGAATGAATTCGGTGTCCAGAGCGATTGAACACTGCTGCGAGATACGTTCGGCAGGAAGGTGACCGCCTGGGTGACTTCATACAGGCGCTTCAACGCAGCCGGCGTCCAGATGCTGCCCTTGCGGGCCTTGACGACGACGATCAGGCGGTTGGCGCCGAGCAGGTCACCGCGATACTCGTTGAACGTCTGCGTGTATTCGTGGCCCAGCGGCAGCTGCTTCTCGAACCCGGCATCCATGCGCAGCTTGACGGCGAAGCAGGCCATGACGACCGTGAAAAGCACCAGGAGCCCCAGCACGAGACGCCTGTGACCGAACAGCGTATTTTCCAGCGAATGAAGAATTCTTGGCAGCTTGCTGGGTCGGGCTGCGTCGGAAACAGGCGGTTGATTCATATTGACCTCAGAAATTTCGAGATGCGACGATTGCCACGAAGTCCCTGTCACGTAGCGGGTTGGCCAGCGGGTTGGTTGGGCCCATGAAACGGGTGTAGTTCAATCCGACCTGCCAGTTCGCCGGGTTCTGTATGAAGTTCACATACAGGTTCATGGCCGTCACGCCGCGCATGAACTGGGCATTCACGTTCGGCGTATTGCCGAAGAGGCCGTACCGGACGAATATCCCCGGATTGACCTGCCACCCGGGAATGACGGTGCCGTCGTACACCCAGTTGAAATCGACGTCGATCCCGCCGGAGTATTTCGTTCCCTGGGCACTACCCGGCGTGTTGAGTGCGCCGGTCGCGAACAAGTCGTTGAATTCGTTCCCCCACAGAAGCGCGCCAGGCGAAATCGGCGATCCGCCGTAGCTCTTGTGAAGCCCCGGATAAGCGATGATCACCGTCTCGGTCGTCAGCGTGGCGGTCTGGGCGCCGAGCAGCTTCAGGAAGGCGCCCGAATTGCCCGGTTGCAGCGAATAGAGGGTCGTCAGGTGCCACTGGAAGCGCTTCTCGTCGACCCAGCAGTTCCCCCCTTGCGCGACGCATCCGCTGGCCGGATTCAGCGGAACGGCGTCTCGCGGCCGGTACGAGAGCTCGGTGCCGATCGCCCAGTCGCCCACCGGGAAGTTGGCGCTGACACCGATCATGTGACGGTCTTCCGGAAACCGGAAGACCGTCCCGCCCGTCGAGCTCAGCGAGACTTGCGGGAACTTGTCGTGGTACGCGATCGTGTAGAAGCCGAGATTCAGGTCCGTTCCCGCCGGCTGGTAGCGAATGGAAAAACCATACTGCCCGCCGTTCTTCGGATGGATGGTCGAGGCGCCGTACGTATTGTTGCCGGGCCCGACGATCTGGTTCGACCAATAGCTGCCAACCGGCGGCAGGTAATTCTGGTTCCAGTTGCTCTGGAAGTACCCTTCGACGTTCACGCCGTGACCCACGCCGGATGCGACGCTCACGATCGGCGCAGGCAGGATGATCTCCTTGACCTGCGCGCCGGGCTGGGACGCGCGATTCACGTCGATCGCATTCGTCGCATTGACCCCGCCGGTTTCCCAGATGCTTTCGCCCCAGCTGACGACCTGGTTACCTACGCGGATGCGCGCGATCTGGTCGCCGACGTTGAACTGCTTGCTGACCCACAGGTCGAGCAGGCGCGGCTTGAAGCGGATGTTCTTCTCGGCATCGGACGGGAGCCCGCCGCTCAGGTTGGGCGAAGGGTTGTAGAACAGGTCCTGTCCGCTGGTCGCGCCTGTCGTGCGGGTGCCGGAGTAGTCGTATTGCCAGGTGCCCCGTGCCATGAACGTGAGCCCTTGCGACGGCATCTTCAGGACCAGCTCGTGGTTGCCCTTGAGATAGCTCGTGAACGGATCGCCCTTGCCGTAGTTGATGTCGCCCTGATCGGAGAGGCCGCTCAATTGACCGAGCCGGCCGCCACCCGTCTGCGCACCGGTGGCCACGTTGTAGGTCGGCGACACGAGATTGCTGCTCGGCGACGCGGTGCGAATGCCGACGCCTGCCGATATCGTCGAATCGAAACTGCCTTCGACGTTGCCGATCGTGAACGTGAAGGCATGCGCGCTGCCGCACCCGACGGCGACAAGCGCCGCGATTGCCGCGCGCACGAACACCACGCTGGAGCGGGGCTGTAATGAGGAGGTGGTAGCCATTTTGTCTCGGCCCCTGTCAACGCTCGCTCAACGCACGGAGATTATCGGCGTTGTAGAAGCTCGGCTTGTAGTGTTGGTCCGCCGACGAGTCGACCGACCACTTCGCGTCCCGTCCGGCCGCGAGCATCGAACCGTCCACGAGATACCGGCCGTCGACGAGGTTGTATTGCGCGAATGCGAGCGTGTCGCAGCTCCCCGTTTCGTACACCGGAATGATGTAGCCCTCGCGAACCTTCGAGACGTTGCCCTGCGCGTCGTAGTCCACCGCGCCGAGGTAGCTCCAGCTGTCTTCGTCGACGTAGAAAAGGCGCTTGGGCGCGGTATGGCGCATCCCCTGCTTGACCGTGGCTTCCACGACCCACACGCGATGGAGTTCGTAGCGACGCTTCGCCGGGTTCACGAAGTCCGGGCCGTACGCATCGTCAAATTTGTCCGAGAAGTCGTACATGCCCAGGTCGTTATAGGTAACGATCATTTCCTTCTTGCCGAGCAGCTTCCAGGAGAAGCGGTCCGTCTGTCCGGAGAAGACCAGCGCTTCATCGATGTTGTACTGGTTGTCGAAGCCGATCTGCGGCGCATCGTACGCATACGACGGCATGCGACGGGTCCGGCGCTGCCCCGGGAAGTAGTAGAAGACTTCGGTCGGCTTGTCGGCATAGTTCGTGAAGATCGCGGCCTGGCCGGCAATGGCCGCCGGGGACTTGTACGCGTAGTAGGCGTTGCCTTCGATCTGATTGACCTTCGCGAACGTCGTGCCGGCCTTGTCGCCCCACGGCTGGTAGATCCACGCGTCGGACACGTTCTTGATCCAGTCGGACGCGCCCTTGCGCGGCGAGACGACGGTGATGATGTCGCGCATCTCGACGCCGGCGCCGCGGTAGTGCAGCTTCGCGTTCCACATCACTTCCGCGCCGGTCTTGGGCGCAGGGAACGGGTAGCCGGGCAGGTGGGCATCGGCGAGTTCCGATCCGTCAGCCGACATCTTGGCGAAGCCCGCGTTGTTCTTCGTGTTCTCCGCGACGAAATCGGGGACGCCGCACGTGCGCCGGGACGGATAGACCGGCATCGTGAAGCCCTTCAGGTTCTTCAGCAGTGCAATCTGGCCCGGGTTGAGCTTGTCCGCGTACTTGTCGACATTGCTGGCGTCGATCGTGTACAGCGGCTTGTCGGACTTGTATTTGAAGAAATCCGCGCGGCGCTTGCCGTAACTCCAGCCTGCCCCGACGTTGCCCACGGGGGTCCAGGCGGGAATGCCGCTCGCGGTGCCGGCGATTTCGGCGCCCGACGGCGTATGTGAGGCATCCGTCCCTTCCGCAAGCGCACCGGTCAAAGACATCGCGACGGCGGAAGCGATGACGGACAATTTCGCTGCCGATCGGATGAGCGAAGCGGATTTCTTGAAAGCATGAGTCTTGACCACGGCTATCTCCTTGACCTTGACCAGGTAACGTGCGCCCGCCAAAGGGTTGTGCATAGGTGAAAACGGATGAAAGGTCCGATAGTCCTGCCCGTTTATTAGCTATGCGAAATGAATTGGGGTGTGCTTGTACTTTGTTTTACTGAATCACCGAACTCCAGGTCATCGCTATGACGTAGAAGTTCGTATTGTCCGGCGCCTGGGCGTCGCGCCGGACGGTTTGTCAATGCATGCAGCTATTGGGCGCCCGCCAGGGCCGGATACGGCTTGTTCGACCGGACCGGCTTCGTACGCGCCACTGTCGAACGGCTTCTGGTTTCCGGCTTATGCCGGGACCGACGAGAAGTACTCCGCCCGTTGCGCGTGCCATCCTGCCCAGCGCTTCTCCCAGTAGAGGTTGTGAATCTTCTCGGAGATCGGGCCGGGGCCGTTGTGGTTGCCAAGCGGTTGATCGTCGACGGCGCTGACGGGCATGATCCCGCCTGCCGACGACGACGTGAATGCTTCGTCGGCCTCGCGAAGCTGGGTCGCGGTGTACGTGCCGATGTTCACCTTGATGCCGAGCTCGACGGCGATATCGAACACGCTCTGGCGCGTGATGCCCAGCAGGCAGCCTTCGGCGGGGGTGTAGAGCTCCCCGTTCTTGGCGAAAAACACGTTCGCACCGGCTGCCTCGGTGAGGTTGTCGTGTTCGTCGACGAGCACCGCCCAGTCCTTCTCCTGCGTCATGGCTTCGAAGAGCGCGAGCTTCATGTCCATCCAGTGGAAGTTCTTCGCCGTGGGGTCGACCGCCTTCGCGGAAATGCGGTTGTACCGCTTGCTGATCAGCAGGTTCGAGCCGCGCGTGCGGACCTCGTCGTCGGCCTGGAAGAAGAACGGTACGGCGAAGGCGAACATCGCGTTCTTCATCGCGCTGCGGTCGCGGCGGTCGACGCTCAGCGGGCCGCGGGTGACGCACCACCAGACGTACGCGTCCTTCAGGCCGGCATTGCGCACGAGCGTGTGGAGAATTTCCCGGACCTGGTCACGATTGAACGGATTCTCGAGGAAGAACTTCGCCGACGACTCTTCCATGCGCGCGAGGTGATCGTCGAGCCGGAAGAAGTTGCCCCGCGAGACGGTGACGACATCGTAGGCCGCGTCGGCGTGCAGGAACCCTGCGTCGACGAGCGGGACGGTCGCTTCGGTGATGGGAACGTACTTGCCGTCACAGAAGGCGCTGCCATCTTCATAGCGGGGTTCATGCGGAGCGCGAGCATGCAGCGGATTCTCGTGCATGATCTGCTGGACTTGAATGATTGCCATGGTAATTACCTTTCGCTCCCGAGGGAGAGTTGTCGTTCGATGTTGACGTCAAAAGCGACCGGATCGCGGTGCGCTTCCTTGCGGATTGCTTGCTTCCAGGCTATCCGCCGTGAAGTCTGCCATATGACTTGATCAAGTGACCGTGTAGTGGAAAGTATTGCTCGAAAAATTCCTTGTCGATGAAGGTTAACCCTCTGTGATGCCTGCCTCGATACGCGAGCGGCGAGCAGACTCGTGCTTGCCGGCCTGTGATCGTCGAACGTCCGTGCCGGTAGCCAAACCGATTCACCTGAGATAAGAGACTTCGGCGTGTTGCGCGCTTCGCCGGAAGCCGCCTCGTGGCTTCGTCTCCATCATCATCCGGTCACACGCGCTGCAGATCTTTTGCAGCAGCATGACGGTTCGTTCCATGAAGCGTCTTACTTTGGCTTGCCGGTGGCAATACTGATTATTACCGAGTCATGTGACTTGGCCAAATGATCAAAAAAGACGTTAGTATGGATCTTCCCGGGCGATCCAGAAGGCTGAAGATTCGCCCTCGATACCAAAATGACATGGAGCGAGCAGATGCCGATTTTCGAAGCAGACCATCTCCGCAAGGCGTTCATAGGCGGCCGTTGGGTGGGGCCGGTGAACGGTGGCGTGGAGCACGACATCATCAACCCGGCGACGGGCGAAGTCTCCGGTGTGTTGCTGTTCTCGGACGAAGCCGATGTGAACCTGGCCGCGCAGGCGGCGCGCGACGCGTTCGCGGCATTCTCGAACACACCGCTCGTCGAGCGGCTCGCGATGCTCGAGCGCGTGATCGCTGCCTACACCGAGCGGTTGCAGGATATGGCGGACGCCATCACGCTCGAGATGGGCGCGCCGATGGACGCCATTTCTCGCCCGCTTCAGGCGGCACTGGGGCTCTGGCACCTTCATACGACGCTGGAAGTGGCGAAGCAGTATCCGTTCGAACGCACCCAGGGCACGTCGCGGATCGTGAAGGAGCCGGTGGGGGTGTGCGGGTTGATCACGCCGTGGAACTGGCCGATGAACCAGGTCATGTGCAAGGTGGCGCCGGCGCTGGTGGCGGGTTGCACGATCGTGTTGAAGCCCAGTCAGAATGCGCCATACTCGGCGATTGTTCTCGCCGAGATCCTCGAGAAGGCCGGCGTTCCTCCCGGCGTATTCAATCTCGTGCAGGGCTCCGGGCAGCGCCTGGGCAGGGCCATTGCGTCCAGCCCGCTCTTCGACATGGTGTCGCTGACCGGTTCGACGAGCGCCGGCGTGGAGGTCGCACAGGCCGCTGCGACGACGATCAAGCGGGTGACGCTGGAGCTGGGCGGAAAGTCGGCGAACATCATTCTGGATAGCGAAAACTTTCAGCAGGGTGTCACGCATGGCGTGCTCCAGATGATGGCCAACTCCGGCCAGACGTGCACCGCGCCCTCGCGCATGCTGGTGCCGGCGCATCGGCTCGAGGAGGCGGAGCAGATTGCGGTCGCGGCGTGCGCGCAGGTCGTCGTCGGTGATCCGCGCGATCCCGGTACGACCATGGGGCCGATGGCAAACCAGCGCCAGCATCGCAAGGTGCAGGAGATGATTCAGACGGGCATCGACGAGGGCGCGGTGCTCCTGTCGGGCGGGCTCGGCAATCCCTCCGGGCTCGAACGAGGCTACTACGTCAAGCCGACGGTCTTCAGCCGCGTGAACAATCGCATGACGATTGCAACCGAGGAGATTTTCGGCCCCGTCCTGGTGATCATCCCGTATCAGGACGAATCGGACGCGGTCGCCATTGCCAACGACTCGCCGTACGGATTGTCCGGCTACGTCTACGGCGACACGATCGAACAGGCGGAGCGCGTCGCGAGACAGTTGCGGACCGGGATGGTGCATTTGAACGGCGCGCCCGTCGACATCGCGGCGCCGTTCGGTGGGTACAAGCAGTCCGGCAACGGACGAGAGTGGGGCTACGCCGGTATCGAGGAGTTCCTGGAGACGAAGTCGATGTTCGGCGCGGCGCCGGGCGCCGTCAGCTAGCGGGAAGCGACGACGGGCGTCCGGCTGTCCGCGGACGTCCGTCTACGGAAAGGCGGCAGGATCGAGGCCGGTCACGAGGCATCGTGCGGATGGGCAGTGTCGGGTTGCCGGCGATGGTGCAATGACACGCCGCGTCGGCGCTCAGGCCTGCACCGTCGAGCTCGAGAGAGAGGTGGCAAACGCCTCCAACGCTGAACTTACACTATCCAGGTTCGCCTTGAGCTCGCGGATATTCGTGTCGCCTTGCCAACTGTTCAGCAATCCATCGATCAGGATGATGCTCATTCTGGCGACGGATTCAATCGCATCAGGGTTGACTTGTGGCGCGCACTTGCCGAGGTAAGCGATCGTTCGCTCGATGGTCTCGACATAAGTTTTCAACGCGAAATCGGGGCGATGACGCTCTGCCCACTGGATCAGTTCAGACTGTGCCCGGGCGTACGACGGATGCTGCACGAGCCAATCGACATTCTTGCGCAGCTGCCATCCGGCGAGTTCGCCGAAAGAATGAAATTCCCTGTCGGCGAGAGCATTCGCCGCGAGCAGGTCGAACAGGGATTCGTACACCGCGTCGAACAGATCGTCTTTGGTATGGAATACATAATGCAGCGATGCCAGAGGGCAGCTTGCGGCTTCGGCGATTCGCCGCGTGGTGGCTCCAGCGACGCCGTGCGCGGCGATCACTTCAACGGCAGCGTCAACGAAATCTTGTCGCCGCAACGCAGCGCGAACTCTTGTCATTGGTAAACTCCGGTACCCGAAAATCCTCTTCCGTTCACGTCATACACAGGTGTAGTGTTTATCCGTGATACATGGTCAAGTGACCATAACGCTCGTGAATTATGTCGGCTTCTTGAAAGTTTGTCCATGAATGGGCCGGGCCGCGGATGCCGTGAATATTCAGTTCGCTTTTTTACGCTGATTCTGGAAGTTTTGATCGTATGACTTGATCATTTGATCGATCAACGTTAAGCAGACAAAGAGACGCTGTCGATGGAGGTAAACCCGTGAGCGCAAGAACTGCGACGTAAGTCCGAGGGCTGCCTGCCAGGAGCGTCGGGTTTCGATGCGAATGGAAACGGGGTGCTTGGCCGCAGCCGGTGTGGATTCTCGGTGATGCCCGTTACGTCGCGTCGAACGTGCGGGGTCGAACGCGAACAAGGGCTCCTGAAAGCACCTTCGAGCAGAGCGTGCGCGCAGGGCGGCGCATGGGTGAAATTGCAACGTCATGCGCCGCGAGCCGTGCGGTCATTTGAAGCGGCGACGCTGCCGCTGTGAGGGCACCGGGGGGGAGCCGGTGCCTCCGCGCAGGTGGCAGCGGTTCAGTGCTTCCGTACCGACTTGCGAGGGGTCTTGGCGGCAGGGCGCGCGTCCGACAGTGTCGCCGCGTAGGCGGCCAGCATCTTGCAGGCGTGGTCGACATCGGTTGCCAGACGCTTCGAATCTTCCTGGGCAAACCACGAGAAGAGCAGGCCGTCGACCAGGACGATGGTCAGCCGCGCAATGGCGTCCAGCACCTTGGCATCTGCACGGGGCTCGGCGGTGGTCAGATTGCTGCGGGCACCTTCCTGGGAGATGCGAAGCGCGTTAACGGCCATGTCGGGCTGATGCCTGAGCGCCCACGTATACAACTCCGACTGGGTCTTCGCGTATGTCGGGTTGGCTTCGAACCAGGTCATCACGGAGCGCAGGTTGAATTCCGCCAGGTCCGACAGGGTGCCGTGCTCCGGAGGCTCGGGGCTATCCGAGCGGATCAAGTCGATCAGGGACTCGTAGACGGCGAACAGCAGCTCGTCCTTTGAGTGAAACACGTAGTGCAGGGACGCCAGTGGGCATCCTGCAGCCTCGGCGATGCGACGGGTCGTGGCACCCTTCACACCGTGCTCTGCAATCACCGCGACAGTCGCCGCGACGAGGTCCTGGCGGCGGACTTCAGCCCGTACTCGCTGCATAGGCCAGCGCTCCGTTTTATGTCTTCGTCCAAAGGCGCTACCCGTGCAGGGTAGTCGAATCCTCGGATATTAGCATGACGATGGGCGGCATTTCGCTAGCCACACAAGGCATCGTCCCCCACGGATATTGCGCCGCCGTGGCGTCGTGAGACGTGCCGTTCGCAGGTACGTGCCGGGCATGGTGATGGCGTCGATGCGCCGCGGCGCAGGACGAACATCACGGCAGCAATGCGACTCGGCGGCAGGCTCCCTGAACCAGAAGACGGACTCGCCATCGTGGATCGGCCCGGCGCATCAAGCGGTGCTCCGCTAGTCGAGCGGTGCTTGCGTTCCTGCTTCGATGAGGCCGTCGCAGAGCAGCGCAGGTACGGTGACTCTCACACGTGCACGGTAAAGCAGCCGTGCGGATCGTGGAATGGGCGCCACTGCGTTGGCTCGTGCGGCGCCTGCATGACGAGGCTAATGGAAACTCCGTATTCCCAATGTCCTGTCGAAGCATAAGACTCGTGCCTGTAGATTCGTGGTCATTTGATCAAGTCAACCGTCTGCACCGCGATCGTGACGCTGAGCCTCATCTGGTGCGGCGAATTCCCCGCGCCGGGGCATGCGCATCACCACCGTGCGCGTTAGCCGCCCTTCACGAAGGGCGAACACCCGGATCCGATTGGCATACGGCTTGCTTGATAGTCATATGACCAAGTCTAATGATTCGTGTGGTTGACTTGAACGAAGGATGTTTCTCGGTAGTGTGGTCAACGACAACGATAGGGAATACGAATGAGCCATGTGATTGCCGTCTTGGGCCTGGGGGTGATGGGGTCCGCCATTGCCGCCACCCTGATTGACGATGGTGCGGAAGTCGTCGTCTGGAACAGGAAGGCTGAAAAGGTGCAGCGTCTGCGCGAACTGGGCGCCCGGGTTGCCGAGCGTGCCACGACCGCCTTTGATGAGGCGGACGTCATCGTCGTCGTGACGGCAACACCGGTTGACCTCGCGGCGGACTTCGAGGCGCTGGGCGAGCGCCTGAAAGGGAAAACGGTGGTCAATCTGGCCACGGGTCGCCCGTCCGAGGTCCAGAAGCTGGATCAAATCGTGCGTGGCGCCGGAGCAAACTTCATCAGCGGAACGATCCAGTGCTTCCCGCCGGATATCGGCCGCGAGAACGCCGTCATCCTTTTTGGGGGCGACGAGAAGATCTGGCGCGAAGTGGAGCCTCTGCTCCGGAAGATTGCTCCGCAATCCACCTACGTCGGTGCACGACCCGACGTGCCGAACGTGCTCGATGCCGGGTTGACGGGCACGTTCGTTTTTGGTGCCGGCGCAGCCTTCCTGGAAGGTCTCAGATTCGTGGTGAACTCGGGCATTTCGATCGACGAGATTCGCGACCTGATCCCAAACTATCTCGCCGGTCAGACTCACTTCATCGAAGGCCTGTTCGAGTCCGTGGCGGCTTCCGACTATCAACCGCGCGGAGCGGACCTCGACATCTACGCACGAGCGACCGAACTGTTTCAGCAGGCGCAGGAAGATATCGGGCAGCCGCCGCGAATCCTGAAGGCGCTACGCGAGCGAATCCTGTCATCCATTGCAGAAGGCAGTGGTGACCGAGGATACGCCGCGCTTTTTAATCATTGACAATTTGTTGGAGGAATCATCATGTCGTTGCAGCGCCTTTCAAGTGGTAGCACTCCTGAGGATCTTGCCAATGCAGTCAGGCAGGATGGTGGAGCGATCGTCACGAACTTTCTCGATTCCGATTTGCTTGCGCGAATCCAGCGTACGCTCTTCGACACGCTCGAGTCGGCTCCGAACGGAGTAGACGATTACTTCGCCGGTACCCAGACGCGTCGCGTCTCGCGCCTCTTCGCGCGTACCGACTGGATGGCCGAGGTTGCGTTGCATCCGCTCTATCTGGGTGCGGCGCGCAGCATCCTGCAGACGCCGATCAAGATCTGGAGCGGCGAAAACCAGGTCGATGTCGCGCCCGATATCCAGGTGGGGGTGACGCAAGCCATCCAGATTCTGCCGGGGCAGGGCCTTCAGCCGTTGCATCGTGACGATTCCGTATGGCTCTGGCGGCACCCGAACTATGGGCGCGAGGCCCGGTTCCAGGTGATGGTGGCCGTATCGGACTTTACGGCGGAAAACGGCGCCACGCTCGTCATCCCGGGCAGCCACAAGTGGGACGACGAGCGCATGCCCACGCAGGAGGAAGCCATTCCCGCGACCATGTCGGCCGGCGATGCGCTGTTCTTCATCGGCTCCACGTATCACGGCGGCGGCAAGAACACCAGCGATGCGCCGCGCACCGGCCTGACGATGTCGTATGACCTGGCGATCCTCCGGCAGGAAGAAAACCAGTACCTCACGCTGCCGATCGAACGCGTGAAGCGCTATCCGGAAGAGCTGCAGCGCCTGCTCGGCTGGACGTACGGCACGACTTTCGCCGGCTTCGTCGAGCGTAACGGTCAAATGTCGGATCCGAACGACCTGTTGAAGATGAAGGATTTCCTCGAGGTCGGGCATTTCGATTAACGCACGGGTTGGGTGATGGAATCCTGGCCCGGTTTTCACGCGGAAATCGGGCGATTCCATCATCTGGAGGCATCGTGGCCGCTCGACGGGATGCCTGGATCGGTGCAGAGCGAGCGATTCTGATATTGCGATTTTTCGGTTGGATGCAGCAGTCTTCGAAACAGTGCCAGTATGAATGCGAGCAAGAGGGCGATTCGATGCCTCGTCGCGATCTCGTATTCGTGCAAACGACAAGGAGTCGATCGTGAGTGTCGAAATCAAGGGAATCCGAAAAATCGCGCTGCTTTATACAGGGGCCGTGGTCTGGACTCCAACCTATCTGCTCCCATTCAGCATCGAAGAATCGATGGCCCGGTTCGGGCTGTCCGAAAGCACCGCTGGCTGGCTCGCGTCCGCGGTGCTGCTCTGTCTTTCGCTTTCCATCATCTTTTTCGGTCGTCACACGGCGACGTTGAACAAGAGAACGGGTGCGCTCGCTGCGGCAGCGCTTGCCGTTCTGTCGACGTGTGCGATGTTTTCACATAATTTCTATGTATTCGTCGCCGCGAAGCTGGTTCTCGGCGCCGCGTTGGGCGTCAGCTGCGTGTGCGCGTATGGGGTGATTGCACACGTCAAGCACCCGGAGAAGGTCGCGGCGCAAGTCGCCGTTGCGATGGCCATCATATTTTCCTGTGCGATGTACGTCGTACCGATCCTGAATGTGAAGATGGGTCCTATCGGGGTGGATGCCGTCCAGCTCGCCGTGGTCGTGGCTGCGCTGTTTTTCGGCGCGTTCATGCATCCTGCCGTCAACGCAAGCGAGGAAGCGGTCGGGAAGGACGCCATCAAATCCAGTGACGTCCGAGGGATCCTGATCAGCGCATTCTTCATCTACGTCTCGCAGACGGCCCTCATGGGATTTGCCGCTGAGGTCGCTGCGACCCGGGGCGTCGAAGCGGAGCAACTCGGCATGCTGTTCATGCTCAATGCGGCCCTCCAGTTGCCGGTGGGGGTGGCAGTCAACTGGCTGGGCGATCGCTTTGGTCTGTTCAAGCCGATCGCACTTGGACTCGCGCTGTTGATCGCATGCAGCCTGGGCATGTATTGCGTGGGCGGCAAGTGGGCGTTTCTCGTGTCGACGGCGCTCGTCAGTGCCGGCGCCACGCTGGTGGCGCCTTATATGGTGGGGGCACTTTCGCAAATGGATGCCAGCGGAAGAAGCACTGCGACCTGTGCGTCGGCAATCAATCTTGGCCTGACGGTGGGCCCGGCGATTGCCGGCACGGTGTTCAGCGTGGCCGGTTTGCGCGCGGTCGGCTGGCTCTCCGTCGGGTTGCTGGTGGTGCCGATCTTTCTGACCAGCGTGGCGATCCGGCAGTTCAAGGCAAAACATGCCGAAGCCGCGGTCGCCTGACGTGCGCGGCGAAGCGATCAACCGAGCGCGGCCGCACTGACCGCACCGGTACCTGGGCGGCGCCAGCATGCCTGACATGCCGGTGCGGCGCAGACATCTCCCGGAAGCGCCGTCTCGCGTCGACAGGCAGCGCAAAAAACTGCCGTGAACGTGGACGACGAACGTGGCGGCAGACAAACATCTCGACGATCACGGAATTTTTCATGGAACTCAAATTCTATCTTTATTGCCTGGCTGATCTCGCGTTGATCGTGACTTCGTTCATTTGTGGCGTGAAGTACTTCCGGAAGCGCAACGGCCTTCTTGGATTCGAGTCGCTGGTCGTGACGTTCTCGGCGACGAATTTAATGATCAATGCCTTGACCGACAAGGCGATTTTTTTCAGTATCTCGCTTTTCTGCGACGCGTTTTCAAGAGGCTTCGGCGTGCCGATCATCATCGTTGCGGGGATGATGTCGGTTACGCATCGATATAAGCCATCGATTGTCGGCGACGTGTTGTATGCGGTGGGTGCGCTGGTGGGGACGGTTATTTTGTGGACCGCGGATTTCATGGTTGGACCCAAGCCGTATTTCTATCTGGTGATGTGGTCGTTGTTCTCGCTTTACCTCATTTACGTTGTCAAGAAACTGGCGAATGCCGGAGAGTATCGTAATGCTGCGAGTGTGATCCTGACACTCGTATCCACGCAGATCATTGCGAGCATCTACGACTTCTTCCATATCCCCGGCGACAGCGATCATATGATTTTCTACATATTTGCATTGCTTTCGTGGTCCTATATGTCGGTTTCGTTGTATTACGCCTATTGTGCGCTGGAACGGGTGCAGGAAAAGGAAGGGAATCTGATTCGAGGTTATACCCTTGGCCGCCTGGAGCGAAAGCCGCAGTAATTGTCGCGTTCCTTCGGGAATGTATTTGAATATTCATTCGAGAGATCGGATATGGCTACCTTGATCGTGAGTTATCCCGCTGTAGGGGGTATGGAATTTGATCGCGAGTACTATCTTGCCACCCACACCGCGCTCGTACGGGCGGCGTGGGGCGAATGTGGCCTCCAGTCGGTGGAGGTTCTGTTTCCGGCTCCGGGCCCACAACCTTTTGCCTGCGTCACGCTGCTGCGTTTCAGCGATCAGGCTGGAGTCGACGCCGCGCTGGCTTCGGCCAGAACAGCCGAGGTGGTCGGCGATGTGCCGAACTTCACCAACGTCCAACCAGCGATCTTCCGCGCCGGCGACTGACCGAGTCGTCGACGACCGAACCTGATTGACGAGGGCAAGAAGGTCTGGGACAAAGTGTCCGCGTGAACCCATGCACTCGGGCCTTGACGACGAAGAAAAGACCTTCGAAGCAGAATGCCGGCCGGCCACGGACGGGATGAGCGACTGGAACTTGACGAAAACGCGGTTCGGGAGTGGATCGAGCCTGGCCTGAAGCCGGACGTATCGATTGCTCGCACGGCCACTCAGGGCTTTGACGCCGGGAGCATTCACCGGGCAAACCAGCCTTCGGCCGTGGGCCGAAGGCGCATGGAACGTCCGGTATTAACGCTGCACCGTGTCCAGGATATCCAGGCGGCTCACTGCCGCCGCCTTCTGCTTGATCGCGCCAAACGCCGTTTCGGTCGCCTCGAGCGTACGCGCGATGTCTTCGTCGGTATGGCTCGCCGTAAAGAACATGTTGTGCCACGGGTGGAGATAGGCGCCATTCTTGATGACTTCCGAAGCCCACGCCCGGCCGCGCGACACGAGCTCGTCGTCACCCGCGAACAGCATCTGGGGCATGACGCTCGGCCCGGTCTGCTTGAGTTCGAAGCCATGCCGCACGGCTTGCTCGGCGAGGCCGGCGCGCAGCTTGTCCGCCAACCGCCTGGTGTGTTCGAGGTAGTCGGTTTCACGTACCAGGCGCAGCGTTTCGATGGCCGCGGCCATCGGCACGGCCGAGAGCCAGTAGGAGCCCGTGACGAAGATCTTCGTCGCCGCCTCGCGTGCCTTGTCCGAACCGAGCACCGCCGCGATCGCATAGCCGCCGCCGATGGCCTTGCCCCAGCAGCTGAGGTCCGGGTGCACGCCCCAGTCCGACCATGAGCAATCACGCGACAGGCGCAGCCCCGTGCGGACCTCGTCGACGACCAGAAGCGCTTCCTGCTCGTCCGCGAGGCGACGGCACTCCTTCGCGTATTCGATCGACGGGAAAAACTGATCGTAGAGCACTTCGTGCCGGAACGGCGTGGCGTAGATGGCCGCTACGTCGCCGTCGACGCTCTTGACGGCGGCATTGAGGCTCTCGATGTCGTTGTACTCGAAGTAGACGACGTGAGCGCGGTCTTCCTTGGTAATCCCCGTCGTATAGGGCACGTTCCACGGGGACGCACCATGGTACGTGCCGCGCGCCACGAGAATCTTGCGCTTCTCGCGATATGCGCGCGAGATCACCATGGCCATCGACGTGGCGTCCGAGCCGTTCTTGCAGAACATCGCCCAGTCGGCATGGCTGACCTGTTGAGTGAGCGCCTCGGCAAGCTGAACCATCACCTCGCTGGGGCCCGTCGCCGTGTCGATCTTCTGCAACTGGAGGGCCGCGGCTTGCTCGATCCGCTCGTTGCCGTAGCCGAACAGGTTCGTGCCGTAGCCACACACGTAGTCGATGTACTTGTTGCCGTCGACGTCCCAGAGATGGGACCCTTTCGCTTTTGCGAAGTACAGCGGGAAATCTTCCGTCAGGTACTTGACGCTCTGGTGACCGTACATCCCGCCCGGGATGACCTTTTCGGCTCTTGCGAACCACTCGTTCTTCCTTGCCAGCCTGTCCATGTGCGACTCCTTGTGGAAAATTCGTTTTCGGAACGTCAGATCCGATATAGATTCATTTGACTGAGTCATTTGATCAAATGCGTGAACCCCGGAATTTTGGGGAATGCTGCCGCCGAAATCTCGCGTCCGGGCGTTGGATCGACGCGCCGTCCAGCCTCGCGCCGCGAATGCAGCGCCGCAGCGTCACCCACTTCTGCTTCTGTCGTCACCTTTGTTGAATTGGTCATTTGACCAAGTCCAGTGTCTACAAATGTCATCCAGACGGAAATTGGCGTTTTCCACTAGTCCGGCACAGCAGTGGCTCAACGTCTCGCTCGGCATGCCGCGGCGATGGGCGAGGCGAGTTGAGCAGCGGCAGTTCGCCGGCGTGCGCGGTGCTACGTCGCTATCTGATCCGCATGAGGAAAACCCCCGCTCGACCTTCAAGCAGGGATGCGGGGCGATCACGGTGAGGATGGGGGCTGGGGGGAGCGGCGGTGTACTTCCGCCAGAAGGTGTCGCGGCGGGCGATCGTGGTGCGTACGGGCGTGTTCAGTCGCACGATGCACGCATGGCAGGGGCAGACTGATCTACGCAGTCGGAAGTATCCGCAGCGCGCGGGCCCGCGCGTCAGCGATGCATGGACCCACTAAGCGTCGGGCCGGATCGAGACAGAAAGCCGACGATCGAAGCGCGAACAATGCGCTACGCGGATCGTGCTGGATACGATCCGCGCGCCAGGCCACGCCGGCAGGTTCGATCTTTCCAGATGGAGGCTATTGGCTCGAGTCGTAGTGCTCGATATGGTAGAGAACCATGAATCCCGGGCTCAATACAAGAAGGAGCCCGGCAACGAGAGAGATTGCGACAAATAAACGCTTCACCATGATCACGCTCCTGAGTTGGATGAGGTGCAATAGAAAGTCGATTCTTGAGGGCCATCCCCGGAAAAGCGCAATCCCCGCATTGTTCGCAAGATCGCAACGCGATTCGTCAGGTCGATCTTCATGGGGTGTCTCGCTGGCGGTGATGCTGTCGTGGCCCGCGCATGTGCGTCACGGAATCCGTGGAGGGCGGGGCCCTCCCGGACGGATGCAGGCGTCTGTTCGTGGCTCAGAGACCGAGATGCGTCGCGATATCGTCGTAGTCGACTTGCCACAGGCCCGGCGTGCCGGCGGGATATTGCGAGCGGAAGCCGATGATTCGCTGAACGCGTTTCGACAGGCGCCTCACGGTGTCCATCTCGACGATGAACGGATACGCTTCCTCCGGCGTCAGGTAGGACGGTTGCATCGGAATCGTGAGCCCGCGCCGGCGCTCGTTCTTCGTCACGTTCGCGCCGCCGCCGTGGATCACCTTGCCGCTGAACAGCAACGCGTCGCCGGCATCCATCTCGGCGGCAATGGTCATGTCGGGCGTGCCCTTGCTGTTGAAGTAGTCCTCGTCCCAGTTCTGGCTTCCCGGAATAATTCGGGTGGCACCGTTTTCCTCGGTGAAGCGCGTCAGCGCAATCATGAGGTTGGTGAACACCGTCGGCCCGTTGACGCCGAGCGCGCACAGGGGCGGAAAATTGCCGACATCGCGATGCAGCATCTGTGCCGTGTTTCCCGGGCCGATGTCGATGACCTGCGCGGTCGAAAGCCACCAGTCGCCGGACTCTTCACGGTAGAGCACCTCGCCGAGTTCATGAAAGAGGTCGTCATCCAGAACATCCCCGAACGTCTTGCTGTGCGTGACCATGTTCGTCAGGCGCTTCGTATAGGTGCCGTGGAATTCCTTGATCAGTTCGTTGTCGTGCGACGACCCTTCGCGAAGCCGCTCGAGCGGCGCATCGACCTCGCGATTGATGTTCGCGACCTGCTCCTGAGTCAGATAATTCTTGATCCGGACTCCACCATATTGATTCATGAGCGACACGATCTCTTGCGCGCTGGTCTGCTTGGAGACGGTGGGGAGCGCGTCCTGAATGGTCTGAATATTTGCGTTCATGTTTGCCTCAAAGTTGCGTGGACGGGTAAATCAGACGCGGTGGCACGTTCTGATTCGGTGGTGATCCAGACATCAAGTCGAGTGTTTGACTGAGTCATTTGACTTCGTATGCCTTCGCTTTCTGCGATACGTTCCTGTCACGCCGGTTGACGGAACGCGCACGTTGTTCCCGACGTTGTCGCGACCACCGGGTGGCCCAGTACGTGTTCCCGGAAGCGACAGACAGGAGGGCATTCGCCGGGTTTTTCGGTGAACTGGCGTATTCGCGACGAATCAGGTCAAATGACCAAGTCTTATGATCGAGGAAGTTAACATGGCGTTTTTCGACGGTCGATCATGGTTAACCCGTCGCGTTTGAATGGTGTAGGGATGAAAGGAGAGCGGTCGTTCAGGCGTGGATGCGAAAGTTGTGGTCATGCCTGGCGTGGTGTGGCGAGACATGATTCGGAATCGAATGGCCACGCCGGCGACGACGTTCCTCGACACGTTCAGTCTTACGCTCAGGTTCGCGCATACGGGCGGGCTCAGTGTGGCGCGAACCACGTGATCGGGCACGCAAGCTGCTCGCTCGTCATCAGCGCCTGCGTACGGGACCGGTTCCCGTGCCGTTGCGTGCGCCACGATCGACATCCTTCCCCGGCGCAGCTGCACGGCGACCGGCGCGCGATCCGCGGACGATTTTTCAAGCCCTTGTCAATTCTGTCCCGGCATCGCGACGCGTGACGGCTTCTGCACGACGAAGCGCCGTGAGATGCGCGAGCACCATGGCTCTAAGGCATGCCGGTATTTTCACAGGAGCTCGCGCGCTGAGCCAGGCACGGAAATCGCTCCGGCCCGCAATGGAACGCTGCACGACACATGCCCGTCGTGTTTCGGCGAGGCGCTTCACTCAGCGATTTCGCGATCTATTGTCATGAGGGCAACGCCATGCACACATTCACGAACTGGAGCCCATTGGTCTCGCTGATCGCCGGGATTCTCATTCTGGTGGTACCGCGCCTGCTGAACTACATCGTCGCGATCTACCTGATCGTCATTGGATTGCTCGGGCTTTTCGGCGGACATTTCCACTGACGCGCCGCATCGGCGTCTAGATACGTTCGACGTGTACCTCGACTGAATCCCGGGGCACGGTCAATCGCGTGCGGCCAAGCAGTGCATCCGCGGGCGCGGTGCCGTCCGGGTTCAACGGCTTCACCTTGTTGAACGTGACGGAAAAGGATTCCGGTGTGACGGTGGCCGATGCATAACCCTGCGCGTCGTGGTCGGCGTGGCACAGATCGGGGTTGTTCGCCGTCAGGAAGCGGTCGAGCCTGGCCGGGGTCGCCACGATCGACGCGAGCGGTGTGCCGTTCCACGCGGCTTTCAGGTACGTATAGAAGGACAGGCTGCTGATGCCGGCGCAGACGAAATCGACGATGACCGGCACCCCCGTCGCGGGATCGGGATCGTCCCGCACGACGCCGCCCTGAAAGGCATGCAGGTCGCCGGTGATCGCGACGACGTTACGGATCCCGTGCTCCCTCAAGTAAGCGAGCAGTTCGTGCTTGTGCGCCGGATAGCCGTCCCATGCGTCGCAATCCACCACGAGGCGGGCCGCCGGCGCCGCGGGTGCGCCCGGCATCGCGAACCACAGGCGGTTCAACATCACTTCGTTGCCCCATACTTTCCAGGTGGCCGGCGAGTCCTTCATCAAGGTTTTCCACCATCGTGTCTGTTCCGGGCCGAGCATCGACGGCGGGCGGCCGAGCTGCTGGGTGTCGCGCGCCTCGTCACGTTGCAGCACGTCCTGCTTGACGAAGTAGCGCGAGCCGGCCGCATCGTCCCCGTGCACCGGGTCGTGCCCGTGCGCACGTGCGATAGCGGCTTCGCTCACGACGTGGTCGTCGCGATACAGCCGCTCGTCCGTCATCACCAGATGCATCAGCGTGCCGAAACGAAAATCGCGGTAGATGCGAATGTTCGTGTACGACGGATTGTCCGGCTCGAAGCGCACATCGTCCCAATCCACCGGCATGTATTCCGCCCACGCGCGACTGGCGCTGCGGCGCCGCGCGGTTTCCTGCCGCTCCTCGTTGGTGTAGACCTGATGGTCCTGCCAGCAGTCGTCGGAAAATTCGTGGTCGTCCCAGATCGCAATCATCGGCAGGCGCTGGTGCAGCGTCTGCAGGCGCGGATCGGTTCGATAGGTGCGATAGAGCGTCCGGTAGTCGTCGAGCGTGTCGGCATACGCGCGGCCGTCCGCGAGCAGCTTGCCGCCGCTCAGGTGCAGCGGAGGATGCGCCGGTTCGGCGCGGCCGGGAGGAGCGGTTCCGACCGTTTCATAGATGTAGTCGCCCACGTGCACGACGAAATCGAGGTCGCGCTCGTCGGCCAGCAGCGTCATCGCTTGCCAGTGGTTGACGCTCCAGTCCTGGCAGGTGAGCCACGCGAAGCGAACCCGTCCGTTGGCCTCGTTTGCCGCCGGCGCGGTGCGCGCGACACCCGTCACGCTGACGTCGTCGCCGGCGACGAACCTGTAGTGGTAGGTGGTCTTCGGCGAGAAGGCCGTCACCTTCGCGCGCACGGTGAAGTCGTAGAGGGCCAGCGCCCGCAACGGGACGCTGGCGACGAGCGTCGAGAAATCCGCCCGCGTCGACACTTCGAGTCGCAGCGGGATCGCGCGCGCAACGCCCTTTGCATCGTGCTGTACGCCGCTGGATACCGGAACGCATCGCGTCCAGAACACGATGGAGCGATCGCGCGGATCACCGCTGGCAACACCTTGCGGGAATTGAAGGAGGGGCTTGCGCTCGGGGCTGCCCCGCAGGGGCGCCGGTGAAACGTCGTGCGTGACGGCGGCGGCGGCCGCAATGGTAAAAAAAGCCGACGACTTGAGGAAATGGCGACGATCCATTGATCCTCCCGATCGACATCCCGTGGAGGCGGGAAGCGCTGCGGCAGGCGCCCGCTTCTCGCGCGCGACAGCTTGCCACGCTCCCGCGGCGCGCGGCAGGGGAGCAGTCGATCCGGAACGTTACTGCGAAGCGCGACGACCGGAAAGTCGTGAGAACCCCATTTCGAATTCCCGCACGCCATCCGGCGGAATGCTCATATATGCAGGAACGCGCGTTGCTGCATACCGGGCAGCAAACTCGGGAGTGAGCAATGCACATCGGCCACAGCGTCGGCAAGGCGGCCGCGTGGCTTGCCGTGAGCGTCACCCTGGCGCTTGCCGCGCTGGTGATCGTCATCGTGACGTTCGACTGGAATCGAGCCCGGCCCTGGATCGATGACAAGGTGTCGGACGCGATCGGACGGCAGTTCGCCATCAACGGCGACCTGCAGGTCGGGTGGCGTCGGCCCGCGAGCGAGCAGGGCTGGCGCGCATGGGTGCCATGGCCACGATTCATCGCACGCAATGTCACGATCTCCAACCCCGACTGGGCGCGCACGAAGTATTTCGTCACGCTGGACGCGATCAGTTTCGAGGTCGAGGCGCTGCCGCTGATGGCACGCCGCATCGTGATTCCGGCAATCGATCTGGTCAATCCGTCCGTCGACCTCGAGCGACTGAAGGACGGGCGAGCCAACTGGACGTTCAAGTTCAAGCAGCCCGCCCAATCGGGCCGATGGACGCTCGACCTGCATGAGATCGCGTTTGCACAAGGCAATCTCGGCTACTACGACCAGCAGAAGCAATTCGATCTGAGCGCGGTGATCGACACGCTTGGCCAGCCAATCCCGTTCGGCGCGGTGATGAAGCAGCAGGAGGCGCTGGCGCACCACGAATCGGCAAAGGCCGTCGGGCCGGCGGGTCAAAGGAAGCTCGCGACACAGGCGCACGCGGGTGCGGCGCAACCGGTGGTGCCTGCATCGGGTGCCGAAGCGGCGTCACGCGCATCGGCCGCGGCTTCGCAAGCGTTGGCCGCGGCTTCGCATGCTGCCGCGACGACATCCGGCACCGCCATCGCCCCGGCCGCATCAGGCCCGGCGGTGGTATCGAACGCCCCTGCGACTGCCGCACCGGGGGCGGCGGCCTCGGCGCCCGCGGCCTCCACCGGCGTCGGCACTTACACGATCGGCTGGTCCGTCAAGGGAACCTACAAGAAGGGCAAGGTCGCCGGCACGGGCAAGATCGGCAATTTGCTGGACGTGCGGGGCGCGCAACGTCCGTTTCCGGTTCAGGCCGATTTGCGCTTCGGCGATACGCACCTGGCGCTCGTCGGCACGCTGACGGACCCGTCTCACCTGGCCGCGGTCGATCTCCGGCTGTGGCTTGCGGGCACCAGCATGGCCAAGCTGTATGACGTCACGGGCATCACGCTGCCCGAAACCTCGCCCTATGCGACCGACGGCCGGCTGGTCGGCCAGTTCCGGGCGTCCGGGAACGTCTTCAAGTACGAGAACTTCACGGGACGCGTCGGCGGCAGCGATCTCGGCGGCACGCTGGTGTACGTGTCGCGCGAACCGAGGCCGTTGTTGTCCGGCACGCTGGAGTCGCGGCTCCTGCAGTTCTCCGACCTCGCGCCGCTCATCGGCGCCGACACGAATGCCAGCAAGGCACGGCGGGGCGCCGCGGTCGCCCAGCCCACGAACAAGGCGTTGCCGGTCGAGACATTTCGCACGGACCGCTGGAAGAAGATCGACGCCGACGTTCGATTCACCGGTCGGCGCATCGTCAAGACCGCGAGCCTGCCGATCACCGACCTGTCGACCCACATCGTGATGCAGGACGGCGTGCTGACGCTCAACCCGCTGAACTTCGGTGTCGCGGGCGGGACGCTCGCGTCGAACATCCACCTGGACGGCAGCGGCGTACCGCTCAAAGGGCGGTTCTCGCTGCAGGCGCGGCATCTGAAACTCAAGCAGCTGTTCCCGACCTTCCCGGTGATGCAAACGGCGCTCGGCGAGGTCAACGGCGATGCCGCGTTGTCGGCCACCGGCAATTCGCCGGCGGCGCTCGCCGCGACTGCCAACGGCGAGGTGAAGACGTTGGTGACCGACGGCACGGTGAGCCTCTTGCTGATGGAAGCCGCGGGGCTGAACGTCGCCAACGTGGTGTACGAGAAACTGTTCGGCACACGCGACGTCAAGATCAACTGCGGCGTGGCCGACTTCGTGGCCACCAACGGCGTGCTCGACTCGCGCGTATTCGCGCTCGACACCGAGGATGCGGTGATCGGCATGGACGGCAACGTGAACCTGCGGGACGAGACCATGAACCTGACGATCCATCCGCATACCAAGGGATTCCGGGTGATTTCGCTCCGCTCGCCGCTGTACGTCACCGGATCCTTCAAGCAACCGCACGTCGGGGTGAAGGCGGGCGCACTGATCGCGCGGGGCGGGGCCGCGGTCGGGCTGGGCTTGCTGAACCCGCTCGCCAGTCTGCTCGCGCTGCTGCAGCCGGGCCGCAGCCGCCCGTTGCCGTGCGGGCAGATGCTGGCCGACATGGAGCGGCGCCCGGTCGCGCCACCGCCGGGCGTCCGGCAGAAGACGAAGGCGGCGCCGGCGTACATGAATGCGCCGTCGGCGGCTTCTTCGGCCTCCGCGCCAGTGGATGGCGAACTCCGGCATGCGAAGTGAGTGAGGTGTGCGGTAGCAACGCGGACGCTTCGCGCCGACGTGGGTGCAGCCAGCGCGCGTCGTCGATACGCAAGCGTTGCGGCTGCTCATCGGCCAGGCCGCCTAGACGGCCCCGGCAAAGGTGCGGCGCAGGCCGACCGCGGCTTCCCATTGCGCGCCGATTGCCGTTTCCAGCGCGTCGCGGGACCGCAGGTGCGCGTGGCGCGCGGCGAGCACATCGCTCATATCGGCCTGGCCTGCGTCGTACAGTCTGGCCGCATTGCGTGCGGCCACCTTGCCGGCCGCCTCGGCGCGTTGCCACTCCTGCATCGAGCGATCCGATGCGGACCATCGGGCCAGGCTCGTCTCGACGTCGACGAGCGCCGCCAGCATGGCCTTTTCGTATTCGGCCATCGCTTCCTGCGCGCGCGCATCGTGTACCGCGACGTTGGCGCGAATCCGGCCGCCGTCGAGGATGGGCAGCGTCACCGACACGCCATAGCCGACCGCCACGCGAGGCGCGGCGCCATCGCCGACCGCGGCCAGCCTTTCCTTCGTTCCGGCCCACTCGATCTGGAGCCGCGGATAGACCTCTTTCCGGGCGGCGCCGGCACGGGCGAGCGCGGCGTCGAGCGCACGCGCCTGACGCTGCACGTCGGGCCTGCGCTCGAGCAGCGTGGCGGGCAACACCGTCGCGGGCGGCGCGGGCAGTGCGGCCGGCACGGCTTGCGCGCCGAGCGCGGGCGCCTGGGGGCTGCCGACGAGCAGCGCGAGCTGGTGCAAACGCACCCGGTGTTCGCCATCGAGCTGGGCAAGCGACGCCTGTTCCTGCGCCAGCTCGGCACGCCAGCGTTCGACATCCAGCGCCGTCACCTGGCCCGCGGCGAATTTGCGCGCCGCCACGACCGCCTGCCTTTGCGCAACCTCGAGCGCCTCGCGCTTGAGCGCTGAGCGCCGCTCCAGCGTGCGCAATTCGAAGTAGGCGGTACTGACGTCCGCGGCCAGCGCGATGCGGGCCGCGCGGAGCGCCTCGCGAGCGACATCGCTGTCGGACCGTGCGGCGTCCACCAGCAACGCACCGCGTCCGAACAGATCGACTTCCCACGCGGCACGCAAGCCGACGCCGCTGCGCTCCGCACGCGGATCGACGCTGTTTTCGCGCCCGCGTTCGCCACGCGCCATCGCATCCAGCCGCGGACGGCGCTCCGCCTCGGCGCTGTCGCCGAGCGCGCGCGCCTGCGCGAGGCGCGCCGCGGCGACCTTCAGGTCGCGGTTGGCGTCGAGCGCGCTGTCCACCAGTCGATCGAGCACCGGATCGCCAAAATCCCGCCACCACCTGTCGCCGACGGCGCCCTGGTTCCCGGGCGACGTCTCGGCCCATTGCGAGGGCGCCGCAACGGCGGGCGTCGTGGCAACGTGGCTGGGCGGGGCGATCGCACAGCCGCCGAGGGCGAGTGTCGCGGCAAGAGCAAGACAAGTCAGCGCGCGGTGCGCGGAAATGGGGCGGGAAACAACGGTCGTCATGGATTTACCTTGAGTCTTGACATGGAGTTCATGAAACTATACTGTACGTATAGTTTAGTTTCAATCCCAAGGAGATGCACCATGTCGACTTCCGAGCGACGAGCCGGCCGCAGCAGTTCACGCGACCGTCTTCTCGATGCCGCGGCCGAGCTCGTGGCCAGCCAGGGTATCCAGAACCTGACCATTGAAGCCGTGGCCGCTGCCGCGAAGGTCACGAAAGCGGGCCTTGTCTACCATTTCAAAACGCGCGACGACTTGCTGGCTGCGCTGATCGAGCGGGTGGTCGGCGAACTGGACATGCTGGACCTGCGGGCGCAGGAGGCGCGTGACACGCGTGACACGCGTGACGCGCGTGAGGCGGACGATTCCGCGAAGCCGTTGAAGTCGTCGCTGGCCGAACTGTCGAAGCTGACCTTCGACATGCCGGAAGACCGCCGCCTGCTGCTGGCCAACCTGCTGGCCGCCACGTCGTTGTATCCGCATCTGGCCGGTCCCGTGCGGGATTTCTACACGCGCAGCTATGCACGGGTCGCGCAAAGCGGCCCCGATGCGGGGCAGGTGCTCGCGCTGGTCGTCGCCCTCGACGGCATCGCCCTGCTCGAATTGCTCAATCTGCACCGGTTCACGCCCGAGCAGCGCCAAGTGTTGCGCGACACGCTGGAAAGCGCGATTCGCAAGCTTCCCTGAGCTCCCTCATTCATTTCGAAGGTTTTACGATGCATTCCCGTTCCATGCCTCAAGCGGGCAGGCTGGTACTCTGCGCGCTCGTCTCGGCAACGCTGCTGTCGGCATGTCAGCCATCCGCCGCGCCGGTTGCCGACGTACCGCGGCCCGTCAAGGTCGAAGTGGCCGGCGGTGCCGGCCAGGCACATGCCGACACGTTCGTCGCGACGCTGCGCGCGCGTCAGCGCACCGACCTCGGCTTCGAGTCGTCGGGCCGTGTCGTCGCGATGCTGGTCGACGTGGGTGATCGCGTCCGGGCCGGGCAGGTGCTCGCGCGACTGGACGAGTCGCCGGCACGCTGGCGGCTCGACAAGGCGACGGCCGATCGTGCCGCCGCCGTCGCGACCCTGGCCGAGCGTCGCACCCACCTGCGTCAGCAGGAGGAACTCGCCCGCGACGGAATCATTTCCGCGCCCGCGTTGCAGGCCGCACAGGCATCGCATCAGCAGGCCGCGAGCCAGCTGGGTGTCGCGGAGGCCGCGGTGGCGAGCGCTCGGCGCGATCTCGCGTTCACGCGCATCACGGCGCCGTTCGACGGCGAAATCGTCGCGCGTCAGGTCCAGCCGTTCGTGGATGTCGCCGCAGGCCAGCGCGTGCTGCAGATGGAAGCCGGCCGCGCGCTGGAAGCCGTCGTGATGCTGCCGGACACGATCGCCGCGACGCTTGCACCCGGCGCCGAAGCCCACGCGGTCAGCGGCACGGATCGCGTGACGCTGACCATGGAACGGCTGTCCGGCCGGAGCGACAACGGCTCGCTGGTGCAAGCCATCTTCCGGGTCCAGGGCACCCCTTCCGGGCTGCGCAGCGGCGGCGTGCTGTCCGTGGCGCTGCCGCGCGGTGAAGCGCATGACATCACGCTGCCGGCGGCCGCCGTCATGGCCGGCACGGAAGCCGGCCGCGGCAGCGTCTTCGTCATCGACGGCGCCAGCCAGACGCTGAAGCGTCGCGCGATCCGCACGGGCGGGCAGCTGCTGCCGGGCGGGCGCGTCGCCGTGACGCAAGGCCTGCGCGCCGGCGAGCAGGTCGTGGTCGCGGGGACTTCCGTCCTGAACGAGGGCCAGTCCGTCGTCACGTATCGGGCGCAGACCCTTCTGCAGGGAGCGCGCTCGTGAAGCTGACCCAGGCCGCACTCAATTCCAGCCGGCTCACCTTCTTCGTCGCGCTGCTGATTCTCGTGACCGGCGCGTTCACGTTCCTCACGTTCCCGTCCCAGGAGGAGCCCTCCACGACCGTTCGCGACGCGCTGGTGTTCGTCGCGAACCCCGGCGTGCCGGCCGAGCGGATGGAGCAACTCGTCGCCCGCCCGGTGGAGGAGCGCCTGCGCCAATTGAACGAACTGAAGCACGTCACGAGCACCGTGCGTGACGGCAGCGTGATCCTCCAGGTTTCGTTGCGTGAAGACGTGCATGCACTGATGCCGGTGTTGCAGCGCATGCGCGCCAAGGTCGAAGAAGCGGTGCCGCTGTTCCCGGCCGGCACGCTGCCTCCGCAGATCGACGACGACTTCGGCCGCGTGGCGATCGCGTCCATCGCGGTGACCGCGCCGGGTTTTTCGATGAGCGAGATGCGCGAACCGCTGAAGCTGCTGCGCGAAGGGCTGTACCGCGTGCCGGGCGTGCAGGGCGTCAGCTTTCATGGGCTGCAGGAGGAGCGCGTCTATATCGAATTCGACCGCGCCAGAATGGCGGGGCTGCATTTGTCCACCGCGTCGGTCATGCAACAGCTGCAGAAGCAGAACGTCGTGCAGTCCGGCGGCCGGCTCGTGGTGTCGGGCCTGAACAGCGCGGTCGTCAGCTCCGGCGAAATCCGCTCGCTGCAGGCGCTGCAGGATTTCACGCTCACCGTGCCGCCGGCCGGCGCGCGCGCGGAAGCCGCGCCGGGCACCGTGCGCCTGGGCGACATCGCGCAGGTGCAGGTCCGGCCCGTCGACCCGCCCGAGTCCGCGGCGATCTTCCGCGGCGAAGACGCGGTCGTCCTCGGCATCTCGATGCGCAAAGGCCAGAACGTCAAGGCGGTCGGCCAGGCGCTGCGTGCGCGTCTGGACGAATTGAAGCAGCAGTTGCCCGCCGGTTTTTCGCTCGACTACGTGACCTTCCAGGCGGACGTGGTCGAGCGGGAAATGGGCCGCATGAACCAGGTGATGATCGAGACGATCGTGATCGTGATGATCGTCGTCGTGCTGTTCCTCGGCTGGCGCGCCGGCGTGGTGGTGGGCGGCATCGTGCCGCTGACCATCCTGGCCACGCTGCTCGTGATGCGCTCGCTGGGCATCGAACTGCACATCGTGTCGATGGCCGCGATCATCATCGCGCTGGGCTTGCTGGTCGACAACGGCATCGTGATCGCGGAGGACGTCGAACGCCGCCTCGCCGCGGGCGAGGAGCGCCGTCACGCGTGCGTCGAAGCAGGCCGTACGCTGGCGATCCCGCTGCTGACGTCGTCGCTGGTCATCATCTTCGCGTTCTCGCCGTTCTTCTTCGGCGACACCGCCACCAACGAATACCTGCGCCCGCTCGTGGTCGTGCTCACGCTGTCGCTGCTCGGGTCGTGGCTGCTCTGTCTGACGGTGACGCCGCTGCTCTGCTATTTCTTCCTGAAATCCGGCCATCACGGCGGAGGCGATGCGCACGAGCACGATGCCGACGCGACGGTCAAGCAAAGCCGCTTCTACGGTGCCTATGCGCGCCTGATTCGCCGCGTGCTTGACCACAAGGGGCGGTTCCTGGTCGTGATGACTGCGTTGCTGGTCGGTGCGCTCGCGATCCTGGCCACGCGTCCGGCCGGGTTCCTGCCGGCTTCCGACCGGCCGCAGTTCCAGGTCGAACTCGAGCTGCAGCCCGGGAGCGATGCACGGCTCACGCGCGACGTGGTCCGCGACCTGAGCCGTTGGCTCGACGATCGCAAGCGCAATCCCGAGGTGACGACCAGCATCGGCTATGTCGCCGACGGCGGCCCGCGTGTCGTCCTGGTGCTCAATCCGCCGCTGCCTGCGTCGCATATCGGCTACGTCACGGTCAGCGTCGCGAAGCCGCAGGATCTCGACGCCGTGATCGCGCGAACCCAGGCGTGGATGACGCAACACCATCCCGAAGTGCGAACCGATGCGAAACGCTTCTCGCGCAGCGCCCACGACGCCGGCACGGTGGCGTATCGCGTGTCGGGTCCCGACGAAGCCGTGCTGCGCGAGATCGGCCGCAAGATCCAGGCGGCGTTGCATACCGAGCCGGGCATCGTGCAGATCCACGACGACTGGGGGCCGCGCGTGCCGCGTGTCGACGTCGAGATCGACCAGAACAAGGCACGGCGACTGGGCGTCAGCAGCGAGGACATCTCCACGGCGCTGGCCACGCGCTATACCGGCGTCAACGTGTCGGTGTTGCGAGACGGCGATACGCTGGTGCCGCTGGTCGTGCGCGGCGCGCAAGCCGAGCGCACGCGGCCCGAAGATCTCGCCAATACGCTGATCCATCCGGCTGCGGGCGGCGCGCCGGTTCCGCTGTCCGCGGTCGCGACGGTCACGTTGAATACCGAGCCGTCGACGATTCGACGCCGCGACCTGATGCGCACGCTCACCGTGAAGGGCCGCAATGCCCACGGCACCGCGCAGCAGGCGGTCGATCAGCTCGCGCCGACCATCGGCCGGATCGCGTTGCCGCCGGGGTACCGGATCGAGCTGGGCGCCGAAATCGAGGAGTCCGCCGAGGCCAACGTGGCGCTCAGCGAGTATCTGCCGCACGCGGTGGTCGCGATGCTGGTGCTGTTCACCTGGCAGTTCGGCTCGTTCCGCAAGCTGCTGCTGATCGTCGGGATCATTCCGTTCGCGATGATCGGCGTCGGGCCCGCGCTGATCATCGCCGGCGAACCGTTGGGATTCATGGCGAACTTCGGCCTGCTGTCGCTGGCCGGGATCATCGTCAACAACGCGGTGCTGCTGCTGGAGCGTATCGAGGTCGAGCTGGCGGCCGGCAAATCGCGCCGCGAAGCGGTCGTCGCCGCGGCCGTGGCGCGCCTGCGGCCGATCGTGATGACCAAGCTGACCTGCATCGCCGGCTTGATTCCGCTGCTGCTGTTCGCCGGCACGCTATGGACCGGCATGGCCGTCACCATCATGGGTGGGCTGCTGCTCGGGACGCTGATCACGCTCGGCATGGTGCCGGTGCTGTACGAACTGCTGTTCAGCGACAGGCTGTCCGGCTGGAGCCGGAAGTTCTTCGGTTCCGGCGCCGTCGATGCGCCCGGGAAATGTTGAAACGGATCGCCTGACCCTATAGCGCCCGTCGATGCGGGCGCATTGGAACCCGGGGGTGACCAACAGGACAAGGTCCTCCCGATTTTTTATGAACGAGGTCGCGAGACCTGCCTCTTTTTTTGAATGGAGCTTCACGAATGAACAAGACGCTGATCGCTGCAGCAGCTGCAGTATCGTTCTCCACCGTCGCACACGCGCAAAGCAGCGTCTCGCTGTACGGCGTGCTGGACGCGGGCCTGACCTATCAAAGCAACGTCCAGACCGCATCAGGCCAAGGCAAGTCGCGCTTCTCGATGGGCTCGGGCATTGACCAGAGCCGTTTCGGCCTGCGTGGCTCGGAAGATCTCGGTGGCGGCCTGAAGGCAATCTTCACGCTGGAAAGCGGTTTCAACCTCGGTAACGGCAAGTTCGCGAACGGCAACGGCGGCATGTTCAACCGCCAGGCTTTCGTCGGCCTGTCGAGCCAGTACGGCACGGTCACGCTGGGCAAGCAATACGACGCGACGCAAGACTACCTGGCACCGCTGACGGCAACGGGCTCGTGGGGCGGCACGTACTTCGCGCACCCGCTGAACAATGACCGCCTGAGCACGAACGGCGACGTCGCGCTGAACAACACGATCAAGTACACGAGCGTGAACTATGCCGGTCTGCAGTTCGGCGGCACGTACTCGTTCTCGAACAGCACGAACTTTGCGAACAACCGCGCATACAGCGCCGGCGTGTCGTACCAGTTTGAAGGTCTGAAGCTGGGTGCGGCGTACTCGCAAGCGAACAACGCCGGTCTGTCCGCGACGGGCGCGGTGAACCCGTCGGTCGATTCGATCAATGGCACTGCATACGGAATCCAGGGCCGCAGCCGCACGTATGGCATCGCGGCAACGTATGCATTTGGCCCGGCACTGGTTGGCGCGGCATGGACGCAATCGCGCCTCGATAACCAGACGAACGGTGCCGGTACGCTGCGCGCCGACAACTACGAAGTCAACGCGAAGTACAACCTCACGGCGGCTCTCGGCCTGGGCGCAGCCTATACGTATACGAATGCGAAACTGAACGGTAACAGCACGCACTGGAATCAGTTCGGCGTGCAAGCCGACTACTTCCTGTCGAAGCGTACGGACGTCTACGCTCAGATGGTGTATCAGCGTGGTACGAAGGGTGCCGGTTTGGGTTCGTCGATCTACAACGGCGATATCAACGCGTTCCCGACCTCGAAGGTCAGCCAGACTGCGGCAACGGTTGGCCTGCGTCACCGCTTCTAAGCGTCACGGCGGTCGTTCCGCATGGGCGGAACAAACGGGCACGATTCGCGTTTTAATGGACGCCTCGCGCAACCTCGACGAACTTCAACACCGACGATCCGTGTTTCGGTTCGAGTATGGCGTCGACAGATCCCGCGTCGCAGCCTCGTGCAACTACCAAGTTGCCGCAAGTTTCCCTGTATGGTCAAATGACCATATCATTTGACCAGTTTTGGTGTAGCCCCCTGATTCGGAAGTCGCGTCTCGGGGGGCAAGAATTTGCCTGCCAAGCAGGGTGCGATGAAGGCGAAACAAACGGATGGTGGCCGTCGCCCGTCAACTGTCTGCCGACAACGTGATCCACGGCGCCGCTGACTGTCGGCCGACCACGCAGCCCTATCGTTGCGACGAGGGATGTGTCTCGCGTGTTCGAGGCGTCCCGGCATATTCACGCGCGTGATGAGGAGATTGGCGTCGCGCAATTATTCAAACGGGACAGAGGAGATTGGGTATGGAAAAGATCTGGCTTGATGCCTATCCGCCGGGGGTTCCGGCAGAGCTTGATTCAAGCGCGTATCGAAACATCACTGCGTTGATCGAACAAAGCTTCAGCAGGTTTCACGCGAAGCCGGCGTTTGCGTGCGATGGCAAGCAGATCACCTATGGTGAGCTCGACGTGATGTCCCGAGCACTGGCCGCGTGGCTGCAGTCACGCGGCCTCGAGCGGGGTGCGCGGGTCGCCATCATGATGCCGAATGTGTTGCAGTACCCGATCTCGATTTGTGCGGTGTTGCGCGCCGGCTACGTTGTCGTCAACGTCAACCCGCTCTATACGCCCCGCGAGCTGCAACACCAACTGAATGACAGCGGCGCGGAGGCGATCGTCATTCTTGACGGCTGCACGGCAACGCTGGATGCCATCCTTGCGCACACGCAGGTGAAGCATGCGCTGGTTGTCGCGCAGGGCAACGCTTCCGGCGCGGAACGGAAGCCGAGCCCGTATACGACATTTGACGACGCGATCGAGGAGGGACGTCGGGGCACATTCGTACCGGCTTCCCAGTCGCCGGACGATATCGCTTTTCTCCAATATACGGGCGGGACAACCGGGGTGTCGAAAGGCGCGACGCTGTTGCATCGGAACATCGTCGCGAATGTAGTGCAGTCGGACGTCTGGCTCAAACCGGCTCGCGATTTGCGCCCTGACGTGACGCAGCTCATCACGGTGGCTGCACTTCCGCTCTATCACATCTTTGCGCTCAATGTTTGCTGCCTGTTGACGATTCACATGGGTGCGCTTTCCGTACTGGTGCCGAATCCGCGGGACATCGGCGGGATGATCGAGTCGCTCGCCGGATACAAGGTCACGAATTTTCCGGGCGTCAACACGCTCTTCAACGCGATGCTCCATCATCCTGAATTCCCGCGTCTCGATTTCTCCAATCTGCTGCTGGCCAGCGGTGGCGGGATGGCCACGCAGGAAGCCGTCGCCAGGCGCTGGAAGGAGATGACCGGCGCGCCGATCATCGACGGATACGGGCTGTCCGAGACATCACCTTGCGTCGCGGTCAATCCCGTGACCGGGAGTGAGTTCAACGGCACCATCGGCCTGCCGTTGCCTTCCACGGAAGTGTCGATCCGGGACGACGACGGCAACGAATTGCCGCCCGGCGCAGCCGGAGAGCTGTGCATTCGTGGCCCGCAGGTGATGGCGGGTTACTGGCAGCGGCCGGACGAGACCGCGAAGGTGATGACCGCGGACGGCTTCTTCAGATCGGGTGATATTGCGTCGATCTCGGAAGCGGGCTTCGTGCGAATCGTCGACCGCAAGAAGGACATGATTCTCGTGTCCGGTTTCAACGTCTACCCGAACGAGATCGAAGAGGTCGTCGCCAACCACCCCGGCGTATACGAGGTCGCGGCGATCGGCGTGCCCGACGAGCATTCCGGAGAGGCCGTCAAGCTGTTCGTGGTCAGGAAGGATCCGGCGTTGACGTTCGAAGACCTGATGGCGTTCTGTAAAGGCCAGCTGACGGGTTACAAGCGCCCGAAAAGCATCGAGTTTCGCGACAGCCTGCCAAAGAGCAACGTCGGGAAGATCCTCCGGCGCGAGTTGCGGGTGTTGAACAATTGACGTGGTGACCGAGGTGATGCCGGGAGATTGAGTGGCCGGCATCACCCGTCTCCTAACCGGCACGTGAATGGCAGCGCGGAAAAAATCCGGCGCGCGTCGGCGCCTGGTGCGATGGCGCATCAGGCGCGCTGGCGACACAAGGTCCGCTCAAGCATCCGCGGAAACGTAGGCAAGGCCCGCAAGAGCGGGGCTGCCGCCCCATTCGTGCTGCGGGTAAAGGCGCGTTTCGTCAGACGACTTCGAACAAGCCGGCTGCCCCCATGCCGCCCCCCACGCACATCGATACGACGACGTAGCGCGCGCCGCGTCGTTTGCCTTCGATCAGTGCGTGTCCAACCAGGCGGGCGCCCGTCATCCCGTACGGATGGCCGATCGAAATGCTGCCGCCGTTGACGTTGTATCGGGTCGGATCGATTCCCAGCTTGTCGCGGCAGTACAGCACCTGGCAGGCAAATGCCTCGTTGAGCTCCCACAGTCCGATGTCGTCGACTGTCAGGCCATGAAGCTTCAGGAGCTTGGGGATCGCGTAGAGGGGGCCGATGCCCATCTCCTCGGGCGCATTGCCGACGACGGTCATGCCGCGATAGATGCCGAGGGGCGTTGCGCCGATCTGTTCGGCGGTCTTGCCGTTCATCAGCACGCAGGCGCTTGCACCGTCCGACAGCTGGCTGGCGTTCCCGGCGGTCACCACGCCACCGTCAATCACCGGTGCGAGCGCGGCGAGCGATTCGAGCGTCGTGCCGGGACGATTCCCCTCATCCTGCGAGAGCGTGACCTCCCTCCGCCACGTTTCGCCGGTCGCCTTGTCGACGACCAGCATCTGTGTCGTGATCGGGACGATTTCGTCCGAGAAGCGGCCTTCCTTTTGTGCGGCGGCAGTGCGCAGCTGGGAATCGAGCGCGTACTGATCCTGCACGTCCCGCGCGATCCCGTATTTGCGGGAAACGAACTCGGCGGTCTCGAGCATCGGCATGTAGGCGGCGGGCTGCGCGGCCAGCACGTTGGGATCCTGGTCGGCGCGCGTCCACTCGAAGTAGCGCGTCTGTACCGCCGAGATGTTTTCCTGGCCGCCCGCGACCACCACCTGCATCCCGTCGCACATGATCTGTTTGGCGGCCGTGGCGATCGCCATCAGGCCCGACGCACATTGCCGGTCAAGCGTTTGCGCGCCGACCGAAGCAGGCAGCCCGGCCGCCAGCACACCTTGTCGGGCGACATTGTTGCCGGCGGTACCCGCGTTGAGCACCGAACCGATGACGGCGTCCTCGATGCGATCCGGTTCGATCCCGGCGCGCAGCACGGCATGCCGGATCGCGTGACCGAGCAGGGTGGGCGAGTGCGTGAGGTTGAATGCGCCACGATAGGCCTTGCCGATCGGCGTGCGCGCGGTAGAAACGATGACGGCATCAATCATATGACATCCTCATGAATTAAACGAAAGCAACGAAATGGAGGCTGCGCGCACGGGTCAGAACCAATGCTCCGGCATCGTCAGGGGCGTGGTTTCCACGGGATTGAGCACCGCCAGCCACGCGGCCACCTTGGGCATTTCCCACCCGAAGAAGTAGTCGCACGCGGCGAGCTTGCCGCGATGGAAGTCGCTGCCGGTGGGGCCGCTCTCGAGCGTGTTGGCCACGAGCGCCTGATCGAGCCAAAGCCAGCCGACGACGACATGGCCAAATGCTTCGAGGTAGGCCGCCGCATTCGCCAGCTGGAGCTCCGGGT
The DNA here is from genome assembly GCF_020419725.1 of Burkholderia sp. AU38729. Classification (NCBI taxonomy): domain Bacteria; kingdom Pseudomonadati; phylum Pseudomonadota; class Betaproteobacteria; order Burkholderiales; family Burkholderiaceae; genus Burkholderia; species Burkholderia sp. AU38729. The sequence continues at coordinate 345,638 of NZ_JAIZQO010000006.1, forward strand.
CGTCGAGCCGGTGCAGCGCGTGGGTGACGAGTCGGACGCGCTCCCACGCGCATTCGAGCGTGTCGGCATGGCCATGGAGCGGACGGATCGACCGTGCCTTGAACACCGTCGCGGCGATTTTCCGGTCGAGCGCCTTCATCGCGGCGCCGCCGTTTGCACGCGTCTTTCGACCCAGCAGGTCGAGCGCCTGGATACCGAATGTGCCTTCATGTATCGGGTTGAGCCGATTGTCGCGATAGAACTGTTCGACGTTGTATTCGCGCGTGTAACCGTAGCCGCCATGAACCTGAATGGCGAGATCGTTGGCGACGAGACCCCATTGGGACGACCAGCTCTTGACGACGGGCGTGAGCAGGTCAAGCAGGCCATGCGCGTCCTCGCGGTCGCAGGCGTCTTCCTGCGAATGGATATCGTCGCTCAGTCGAGCCGCATACAGGCACAACGCGAGTGCCCCCGACACATAGGCCTTTTGCGCGAGCAGCATGCGCCGGACATCGGCATGACGAATGATGGGGACCTGTCCCGACGCGGGCGATCGGTCTCCGCGTGTCCGGCCCTGCAGGCGCGTCTTCGCGTAGTCCAGCGAGTGAAGGTAGCCGGTATAGCCGATCGCGGCGGCGCCGAGGCCGACCGAGATACGCGCCTCGTTCATCATGTGGAACATGTAGGCCAGGCCTTTGCCGGGCTCGCCGACGATCTCGCCGATGGCGCCCGCTTCGCTTTCCGGGCGGTAGCGACCCTCACCAAAGTTCAGCAGGCAATTGACGGTGCCGCGGTACCCCATCTTGTGATTGATGCCGGCGAGTACGACATCGTTTCGCTCGCCAGGCAGCCCGTCGGCGTCGATCAACTTGCGCGGGACGGTGAAGAGCGATATCCCTTGAATGCCAGGAGGAAGCTGGCCGTTTTCATCGGGAATCTTGGCCAGTACCAGGTGGACGATGTTCTCGGCAATCTCGTGATCGCCGCCGGAGATCCACATCTTGTTGCCGAACAGGCGGTAGCGGCCGTCCCGGCTCGGAACCGCGCGCGTGCGGATATCGGCAAGACTCGACCCGGCTTGCGGCTCCGACAGGCACATCGTGCCAAAACATCGCCCTTCCGCCATGGCCTTGACGTAGGGCTCGACCCGGTCGCGCTCGCCGTGGGCCATCAGCAAATTGGCGTTGGCGATCGTGAGAAAGGCGTAGCCCGCGGTTCCCGGATTGGCTGCCAGCAAATACGCCATGCCGGCCCGCTCCACGGTGCTCGGCAGGCTCATGCCGTTCCACTCGTTCGGGAACGACGCGCTGATCAGGCCGGCGGCCGCAAATGCGCGCAATGCGACCCCCACTTCCGGGTTGATGGTGACGCGTTCTCCGTCGAATGCGGGTTCGTTGCTGTCGTTCTTCTTGTTGTGCGGTTTGAAGAGATCCGTGGCAAGCGATTCGTACACATCCAGCACGGAGGTGTAGTCGAAGCGGTCCTGCCCGGCAAATCGTGGCCGATGGGTAAGCGATTCGACCTGCAGCCAGTCGAAAAGAATGAACTCCACGTCGCGGCGGGAAAGGGTGAGTTCGCTAGTCATGGCATCGAATGAGTGTGTATCTGGTGTCTTGGCGCGATTTCGAATCGCTTCAATAAATTCCGGAATGCGAAATTATGGGTTCGAAGCGATCGAGATGGGAGACGCTGGAGGACATCATGGGGTGATCGGCATCGTCCATTCCGCCACGACATCGGGGTGATCGATCACGCATATCCGGAGGCGGCATGCATGGAGCGATTCACGTGGTTTCCAGGGGGACGGCATATCCATACCAATGTTGATCAAATGACCAAGTCATGTGGCCGATGAAATTAGCATGGTGTTCATCGACGGTCGATCGTGGTTAACCCGTCGCTTTCCGAACCGTCCGTCGTTGAAAGAGGTGCGGTCGATTCGACGCAGTCATGCGGTGTGTGATCCATCCCTGGTTCCGGTCGGAACTCGACCGGAACCAGGGTGAAGGACGCAAGGAAAACAGGGCACGGGCCGGGATCGAAGCACGTGTCGCATCCGTTCCGGAAAGCGGTGGCGGGGCAGCTCAGATGTCTGAAGCAACCGGACGTGGCAGGATCACGTCACCGTCATGCAAACACGTCGGCAACATATCTGCCATGCTCCCGCTCCATCGTGTCGATCCACGCGCTGGCGATTTCATCGTTCGCTCCCGTTGCCTCCTGATAAATGCGGGCAAGCGTGGCGCGTACGGCAGGCGCCATATTCTTTCCATCCCCGCAGACGAAGACGGTGGCGCCTTGCGCAAACAGTGCGGCGATCTTCTCGCGCTCCAGCCAGACTTTGTCCTGAACGAACCGGGCACCTTCCTCCGGTCGGTTCGAGTAAGCCGGCATCACTTCGACCACACCGCATCGAGCCCATTCGTCGAGTTCGTCGCGATAAAGAAAGTCGACGTCGGGGTCATCGATGCCGAAGAAGAGCAACGACTTGCCGACGTTTTCCCCCTGCTGCTTCTGTAGTGCACGCTCTTGCAGGAAGCCGCGGAATGGGGCGATACCGGAACCGGCACAGATCAGGATCATCGGAAGGCCGGTCTCGGCGGGTGGCCGAAAGTGTGCATTCGATGGCCTGACTGCAACGGACAGGCTGTCCCCGGTGTCGAGTCGCGCGAGAAACGACGACGCCACCCCTTCATGGCGACCATGGCCGGAGAGCGCCGGTGCATCGACCACGGCTACCGTCAGCGTGACATGGTCTGCTTTCCAAAGCGGGGAAGACGAGATCGAATACTGGCGTGCTTTCAGCGCGGGCAGCATATCGAGGAACTTTTCGAGCGACAGATCGACGGATCCGAAGCGTTCGAGCAGATCCATGACGGTGGTCCGTTTCCCCAGGATCTCGCCTTCGAAATCGTCGGCGCTCAGGCGCTCGAGCTCGACCTTCTCGGGAGGACAACGCGTGGCGGCGGCCAGGGTGGATACTTGTGATCGCGTAGCAGGAACGGCGAGTTCGACGTAGCTCGAGAACAGGTCACCGCAGCTGATTGGCTGGCCGAGCGGAAGGCGCGGATTACTTGACGTTCCTTCGATCACCACCTGCGTGTCCCAGCTCACGCGAAACCGGCGCAAGACGCGATCGACGTTGTTTTTCGAGTTGCGCGGCAGAACGGCCAGGTAATCTCCCGATTGATAAGTCATCGCTTCCGGCAGTTTCAGTTCGATATGCTTTTTGGAGCGGCTGCCGGCCACGCTGATATCGACCAGTTCCCTGTTGTCGACGATGGACGCATGCGCCATGTCACCGAAATTCAACAATTTTTCGCGGGTATTCTCGGCGAAACTGACCTTCAACGCGGTATCGCCATGTTGCACGGTCGAGATTTCCTTCCCAGCGCTGATGGCAAAGCGACTCCACATTTCGGTGTACCAACGGTCGAATTCACCAAAGAAGTCGCCGCCGGAATCGAGTTCGCCCCTGAAGTGCACTCTCGTGGCGCCGGCCTTCTCGAGCGCTTCATCGACTCGCTTGGGAATCGCCTGGTAGGTCCGAGCCCATTGCTTGTTGCCGCACCCGAGCACCGAAAAATGGACACCGTCCAGCGCACCTTCGCCGAGTGCTTCGACATACGGGACGAATGATCTGGCGTTGTCCGGAGGTTGTCCTTCGTAGGAAGCGGTGACGATCACGATGGCTGGATGTCCGTCGAGTTTTCCCGTGAAATCGTCGAGGGGCGCGCACGTCGCGTGAAATCCGTGACGACTCGCGTCCCCTGCAATGCGTCTTGCAAAGGATTCGGCGGAGCCCGTATTTCCCCCGAAGAGGACGAGCATGGTCGACACGTCTTCGCCGGAAGGGGCCGACTGAACCGGAGCGACACTCGGGCTTTGAGCGCTCGAGCGGGCGCGAACGGCCGTATCGGGCACTTTGAGCGCACCCCGGGCCCGCGGTTTCACGTTGATCCGTAAGCCGGTCGGCTTCAGCGTAAGCGTTTCGGCGACCTCCAGCTCGTAGTCCGGATCGGCGAACGAGAAATCGAATCGCTGAAGCAGCATGATCAGGACGAGATGCGCTTCCTGCATTGCAAAAGGGCGGCCGATACAGGCACGGGCACCATTGCCGAAGGGCTTCCATGAATTGGGCGGGAGTTGCTCCGCATTCTCCGGGGCAAATCGCTCCGGGCGAAACGCCTCGACGTCCTCGCCCCAGACGCTCACATCCCGATGCAACATGGGCGTCAGGATCATGATGATGTCGTCGGGAGAAACAGCATATTTCCCGCCGAACGTGGTGTCGGCGAGCGGCGACACGGCGAATGCCGGCGCGGTCGGCCAGATTCGCAACGTCTCCATGAGGATGTGTTCGATGTAACGCAGTCGTGCGAGATGCTCGATCCGCGGCGTCTCGCTGCCCACCACCTCGTCGACCATGTCCCGTGCCTTTTGCAGGATGTCCGGGTTCTTGAGGAGGAAATAGGTGGCAAAGGACAGGAGCCCGCTGGTCGTTTCATGTCCGGCGATGAGAAAGGTAATCATCTGGAAGACGATGTTCTCGTCATCGAGTTTTTCTCCCGTCACCGGATCGACGCCGTTCAGCATTCGGTCGAGCAGGTCCATCGACTCTTCGTTGACGTGCGGGTTTTTCCGCCGGTCTTCGATCATTTTGGTCGCGAGCGATCGCATGACTTCGATGTCCGCGTCGAACTTTCGACTGCGATTGACCATCAGCTTCGACACCAGTTTGGGTCGCAACTCGCGCTTTCCGGCCTCGCTGAGGGTGTTGACCATGGCATCGACAAACGGATGCTGATCTTCACGGTAGAAGCTGTTGAAACGACAATCGAACGCACACAGGGCAATCGTATCGAGCGTCAGTCGCGTCATGTGATCGGACACATCGACCGGCGTCTCCGGGCCGAATCGCTCCCAATGGAGAAACATTTGATCGGCGATGTCGACCATCTTGTCGAACATCGACCAGATACTGAGCGGGCCGAACGCCTGCATCAGCACACGATGCGCCTTGGCCCAGTTCGGTTCGTCACCGAATGCCGTAAACAACCCGTCGCCGATCGCCGGTCTGAGTTCGAGTAGCGACTGGTGCACGCACTTCTGAAATCGGCTTTCATCGCACACTTCATTCACGAGTGTTTGGCCGCTGACAACGTAGTAACCTTGGCCGAACACCTCGAACCAATAGACCGGCCCGTAAGTGCGCGCGAGATCCATCATCTTGGCAAGTGGAGACGGCCCGAGGACCTCCATCAGATGACCGATGACGGGTTTCAGGGGCGGCTGGGGGACGAGGGATGAGGATTTCATTTCAATAGCCTTTCAGAGGTATATCGACGCATCACATCTCAATCTATTGAACGAATGTAAAATAGACAAAACCACGTGTCCAGAGCTTTTTATGCCACCTGATGTAAGCCCTAATACCGCCGATCCTCGCTTTCAACGGAGTTACGACGCGCTCGTTCGCGCGATGACCGAACTGCTCGACGACGCGCCGCTGAACACGCTCAGCATTGCTCAGCTCGTGCAGCGCGCGGGCGTCGCGCGTCCCACGTTCTATCAGCACTTTCCCGACCTTCAATCGGCCGCCCAGCGGGCAGCGCTGGTGAGGCTCGACAACGCGTTTGCGTTCGTCGAGGAGCAAGGCAAGCTGATCAACCCGCCGAATGCCACGTTCAGCCGGTCAATGGAGGTGGAAACCGCGCTGATTCTCGAGCATCTGAATGCGCATCAGTCGTTCTATCTGACCGTATTCAACGACGCGGCGACATCGGCGTTTTTCGATGAACTGGTGACATTCGTTTCCGGCCGGATTCTTCCGCCTTATGAAGGCGTCCGTACGGAGGCAGAGCAGGATTGCCTGACGGTGCTAGGCGGGGGATTGGTCTGGACGGCGGTGCACTGGCTTCGCCAGGGCGCCATGCGCGAAACGCCGGAGGCCATGGCGAAGCGCATGGCCAGCACCGCGGCGACGATCCTCGATGCGTTCGGTTTGACGCTCGGGTTTGCGCAGGCGGATTCGGAGTAACGAGAGGGGAAGCGCGACGCCGAGGTGGACCATGCGGCGTGTCATCGTCATGGTCGTCGAGCGATCAAGTTGAGGTCGCGGGTTTCATGAAATAGACATGGAACGCCTGCAGCGCGCACGCAATCCACTCGCGCTCATCCTCCGACACATCGTCGAACGGCACACCGATCTTGTCCTTCGTGTAGTGATCGCCCAGTGCGCCGCGAATGTGGCGGTTCGCGCCCTCGGCGTCGAGCAGGGTACGTTCTATCCGGACTGCCCCTTCTCGTGCGTACAGCGTGAAGCGAAAGCGCAGGCTCGCGACACCGGTCAGGATTCGTTTCAGGTCAAACTGCAGCCGATCTGGAAAGACCGTGAAATAGATGAAGTCCTCGCGGTCTTCCGGCGTACCGAAAGCGTTGATCGCGCGCCCTTCGGGCTGACCATGGCGCGTCCGGCATGACGCACCGAACGGCACCGTGCAGACGCACGATCCGCGAACGCCGCTACTTCGGGAGCCAGCCTTTCAGGCTTTCCGTCAACATGTTCACGCAATCGGCGCGGGTTTCGCCGGTCTCGATGAAGCTGTAGTCGCTCAACGCTATCCAGATCACGCGTGCGTCCATGCCTTCGCCGTCGAACGCCAACAGTTGATTGTTCTTGACGATCGGCGTCCAGATCCAGGGCTTCATGTCGCACTCCAGCGCCGCCAGCAGCGTGCCGTCGGGACTGTAGAAATGGGGCCGCCCGTCCGCGGTAATCGCCAGCAACTGGCGCCCGTGCAGGAGCTTCGGCGGCTGCTTGTAAGCGTGATGGACGTGTGCGTATTCGCAGGGGATGACCAGCCGTCCGCTTTCGTGCACGACACCCTGCAGGATGCCCGGATTGTCCGGCGAAGGCTCGCCCTTCCTTGACTGACGCCGCACGTGGGCGGCGGCACGCACTCAATGGTGACGCTCACGCGTTTTCCGGTTGGCGGGGGCGCGCATCGGGCGGCGTGATGCGCCGCGACGCGTGCAGCCATTTCCACAGCCTATACGAACGTATGCGGCCATCTATCCCGACGGGTTGTGCCGCTAGCTGCAGATGCTATGGATGCCGTTGACGCCGCCCCTTATTCTGGTTCCACCGGTACACGAATCGCATCGGTGACGACGCCGGCGACAGGTGATCGAGTCGGCGTCGCGATGTGGCAATGAGGCGATTCGCGTGCGTCGCGACGATGCACACGGCCGGAACATGCGTGCCATTCGATACCCGAAACCCAAGGAACCCATCATGAAAATTCGACAAGTCATCCTGAATGGCGGCCTGGCGGCCGTCCTGCTCGCTTGCCTGCAACTTCAGGCAAGCGCCGACGAAAGTGCCAATGGTGCAGGCACGGAGGCAGCGGTGACGTCCGCCCAGACATCCGCCCAGACGAAAAAGGCCACGCGTGCGGCCAATCGCAGGTTCTCGCGGTCGATTCAGAACACGCTGTCGCGAACGAAGGGGCTGCAAGGGCGAGTGATCACGGTTTTCGCCAATGCCGCGACCGGACAGGTGACGCTGGCCGGCCAGGTGCAGACCGAAGACGAAGACCATCTCGCGGTCGAGTCGGCCAGGAAGATCCGCGGCGTCAAATCGGTGAAAAGCGAGCTGATGCTGCGTGAGAAAGGTGGCGCCTGAGCGAGGGCGCGCGCATCGCGGGGCCGAATGACGGTGTGTCGGTGATTCGGGCGCCCGCTTTCACATGATCGATCCGATTGACTGGGAGAAGAGGTGATGGTGATGCTGCATGAAGCGGATATCGTGGCTCGCACGTTGATCAATGTCCTGGATCCTTCGCAGGAACAGCGCAGCGTGTGTTTGCGAGCGCAGCGCACGCGATACAAGTCGCGACGCGTCGGGCTGCGTCAATGGGAGGAGGACGATGCGCGTGCGCGCACCGAGCCGCCTGCCAGGATAGCCGTGATGGAACGCCTGTCGTCGTACATGATCAGTGTCTCGTGGAGCGACTCGTGTTCCGGGCGGTATGCCGAGCAAATCTGGTGCAGGAGCCGCGCGCGTGTCCCGTCGACATGCGCGCTGACGGGGCGTGCGATACAACGCGGGGACCCGGTGTTTCGTCCGCGGGGGAGCGAGGCCTGCCTGCCCGCCAACCGGCAGCGGATGATTCTTGCCGCGACCGTTCAGTCGAGCATCGATGCGTCCGGCGCTAGGTCGACGGGGTCGTGACGACGACAAGCGCGGCACCCGGAACGCGCTCGACCAGGTCGAAGTGAACGAGAGACTCGCGCCACCAGCGAGCGAACCTGGTGGGGGCGCGATATCCGACGACGATCAGGTCCACGCGGGTCGTCGATGCATGGGCGGCGACAGCATCGGCCGCGCGTCCGAAGCGGAGATAACCGCGCGCGGCGATGCCGTCGTCCGCCAGTGTGTCGACCGCCCGTTGAAGATCGCGATGGGCGGATTCCGCCAGACGCTGATGGGCGAGCTCGCTGAGCAGCCCGGCCGACCGTGCGTTGGCGGTGACATTGTCGACGATGGCGACGACGTCGACCGTGGCCGACAATGCGCGGGAAAGCGACGCACATCGTGCGAGCGCGGCGTTTGCTTCGTTGGTTCCGTCATGGACGAGCAGCATTCTGGACAGCGATGACATCTTCGAGATTGGCGGCGAGGGAACAAGATCGCCCGTGGCGGGCACCGGTACAGGCGGTCGGCGTTCGGTCACATGCACGGAAGCGGGCGCGACTGCCAACACTGAACACGCGAAGGCGATCGTTTATTCCCATGCGATTCCCCACGCGGGCGATCGTGTCGCGGCCGGGTCGCATCGGCAGGCGCGCGACGTCGCACGTCGACGTCGGCACTGCACGTCGATGCGATGTCCCGTCTCCATTCGTGATTCGCCGGTGCCGTCGAACACCATCCGAATCGCTTTGCGCTCACGGGAGATCCGGATCACGACGGTACCGGTGGGTATGTCGAGCGTATCGGCTGCTTGCCGATAGCGGAGCCCGTCGACGCTGACGAGCAGCAATGCAGCGCGTCGGGATTCCTGCAGCCGCCCGGCAGCGTCGACGTTTGGGCGGATGGCCAGTCCGGTTTCGGGGGAGCTGGAATCGGAGACCGTTTCCAGCAATGCGTCGCTCAGCCCGAGCACGAGGCCGTTGCGATGATTGCGTTGCCGCAAGTCAATGAGCCATATCGAGCCGGCGAGCATTGCGTCTGCCCGTGCCGGCCCTCCACAACACGTCGGTGCTTCAACGACCGGAGTAGCGTTTCCTGAGTGCGTCGAGCTCGCCGCTCTGGCGCGCGCGATCGAGCTCCTGACGCACTTCGGCCCGGGTCTTTCCCATCGGCATCGCGATGGCCGGTGCCCATTCGGTCGTGGCCACGACATCTTGATTCCCTGTCGTCGAATCGACAGGGGCCGCTGCATGGGCGAAGGCTGCGGTAGCAAAGGCGACGAGTGCGAAGGTGATCCTTGAGGTCTTCATGTCGAAATCCGGAAAGTGGGTCGGTCGAACGGTACACGCGGTATCTGGCGAACGCGGGAGCCGGATACGCCGGTCGCGTCGCGAATGTCGTCAGAATCCGTCGCACGTGTATTGAGCGCCACCAAGGTATCCCGCACATGTCCGCGGCGCGGCGTTTTGCAACGTCATGTATCGATGCCGACACGCGATACATCCGGATACGAAATCCCCGATCATGACGCGACGCGCGTGCGCTTCGGCAGCTCGCATGCAATGGCCGCGCGCATTGTTGCATTGACGACATCGTGCTGGAATAATCGGCGGGTTCGCGTGTTATCACGGGTACCTGGAAGAAGGGCGCGGCGGCCGGTGAGGTGCAACACCGCACGAGCGAAATCGAGGGCGCCCCGCGGCCCGCGTCGCGACCGCGTGTTCGAACGAACGGATACAACCTGGCATCCCGCCGCGGCACGTGGCGCGGGTGCCGCATGCCACGCTCCACGCCGCCGTGCCGGCGGCGTTCGAGTTGACGACGCCACCGTTTCCTTACTGCATTCGCATGATCGAACTTTCGACACGCCGCTTCATCGAGTTGAGCCCCGGCCCGCCCCGGCTGCACCGTGCGATCGATGACCATGCGCCGCCGGTCCTGGTGGCGGGGCGCGGCGTCGCGGCGCCGTCCGCGGTCGCCGCGCTGCAACGCGAATATGTGTTGCGCTCGGCACTGCACGAACGCTGGTCCGCCGTGCCGCAAGCGATCGTGTCGCATGGCGGCGGAGCCGTGCTCGTCCTGGCGGATCCGGGCGGGATGCCGCTATCCGTCGCAGATGTCCCGCAGCCGCGGTTATCCGCGTTTCTGCGGCGTGCGATTTCGCTCGCGACTGCGCTGGGCGAGATGCATGCGGCCGGCATCGTGCATCGCGCGCTTGCACCGCATCGCTTCCTCGTGGATGACGACGATCGTGCGTTTCTGACGGGCTTCGGCTATGCGATCGGCCCCGATGTGGCCGACCCGTTGTGCGACACCGGTCTCGAGTGGGACGACGCGGATTTCGTCTATACGGCGCCCGAACTCGGCACGCGCATGAATCTGCGTGTCGACGCGCGCGCCGATCTTTACTCGCTCGGATGCATTCTCTATGAGCAGTTGACCGGTGTGCCGCCATTCGATGCCACCGATGCCGCCGGGCTCGTGCACGCGCACGCCACGCATTCGGCGCGCCCCCCTCACGAACTCGGTCCGCACGTACCCGAGCAGATTTCCCGGATCGTCGTGAAGTTGCTGGAAAAGGCGCCGGAGCAGCGTTACGGCACGGCCGCGGGGCTCGTCGCCGACCTGCAGCGATGTGAGCAGTGCCTTCGTCGCGACGGGCGCATTCCGATGTTCGTGCTCGATGCTCATGCGGCGCTGCAGCGTCTGCAGCAAGCTGATCACGTGGTGGGCCGCGACCAGGAGATCGATGCGTTGCGCGCACAGTACCGTGCCGTGGCCGCCGGTGGAGAGATGCGCGTCGCATGGGTTTCCGGCCACTCGGGCATCGGCAAGTCGACGCTGCTGCTGGAGGCCGTCGCGCGAATCCGCTACGACGGGGCGCTGCTCGTGGCCACCAGCAAGGGCGAGGAAGGGCGCCGCGGCACACCGTATGCGATGCTTGCCCAGGCGCTGGAGCCGCTGCTGCAGTTCGTGCTCGGTTGCGCGGACGACGAGTTCGACCTGTGGCGTGCGCGAATCGGAACGGCCGTGGCGCCCGTCGGGCGCACGCTCGCGAGATTCCTGCCGGCGCTCTCGGCGGTGCTTGGCCCGCAGGCGGGCCCGCCGGAGCAATCCGAACTGGCGCCCGGGCTGGAGCGAGAGCGCGTGCTGCACGCGATCGCCCGGCTGATCGCGTGTTTCGCGGCACCGGAGCGCCCGCTCGCGCTGCTGCTCGACGATCTGCAATGGGCCGATGCGGGCACGATACAGGTGCTGGAGCGGCTGGTGCAGCAACACCACGACGCGGCGTTGCTGCTCGTCGGCGCATATCGCGGCAACGAAATCGATGCGCGTCACCCGTTGCGGGCGGGGCCGCTGGCCGACGTTCCCAATGCATTGACGGTGGAACTCGGGCCGCTGAACGAACGGGCGACGACCGAGCTGATCGCCCACGCGCTGCATCAGGATACCGATGCGCTTCGGCCGCTGTCCGACCTGATCGGTCGGCGGACCGGCCGCAATCCGTTCTTCGTGCATCATCTGCTGCGCCTGCTGGCCGACGAAGGCATGCTCGATTACGATGCGGGCGCCGGCCGGTGGCGCTGGAACATGGCGCGCATCGCCGCGCATCGCGGCGGCGATGACGTCGCGATGATGCTGGCACGGCAGTTCGAACTGCTGCCGGATGCCGCGCGATTCATGTTGCGCCTGCTGGCCTGCATCGGGCAGCGTGCGTCGACGCGCCTGCTGGCCACGGCGGCCGGCCTGAGCGAGCCCGATGCGATCGCGGGGCTGCAGGCGGCGCTCGAGGCCGGCAGTCTCCAGCGCGACGGCGACGACTGGACGTTCTGGCACGATCGCATTCGCGAGGCCGCGTATGCGTCGATCCCGGAGGCCGAGCGGGCGCCGCTGCATCATGCAATCGCCTGCCGATTGCTGGCGGCCGGCGATGCCTGCGCCGACGCGTTCGTGCTGGCCGCGCAGGCGAACCTCGGCAGGATGGTGGTCGAGACGCCCGCGCAGCGCCGCGCATTCGCGCGCGTGAATCTGGAAGCAGGGCAGCAGGCCCGGGCTGCCACCGCGCATCATTCCGCGCTCGGCTTTTTTCGGGCAGCCGTCGATTTCCTCGGCGAACGGGACACCAGCGACGACGGGCTCGAGGCGCGCATGCTGTGCGGCGAGGCCGAGTTCATGACCGGAGCGCTCGACGCCGCCGAAGCACGCCTGGCCGAGCTGGAGCGGGTAGCCGGCGACGGCACGTTCGGCGCGGATCTCACGCGCCTGCGCGCGGCGTTGTACACGGCGCTGGGCCGCTTCGATCTGGCGCTCGGTGTCGGCCTTGCGTTCCTGAAGCGCGCCGGCATCGATATCCCGCCCCATCCGGACAGCGCGGACGTGCATCGCGAATACCTTCGCCTGCGCGGCTGGCTGGACCGCAACGGGATCGACGCGCTGCGTGAGCTGCCGATCATCGCCGATCCGCTGCAGCGCGCGATTGTCGACATCTTTGCAGACCTGATCCCGCCGGCACTCTATTCCGATCAGGACCTGGTCGACATGATCCTGCTGCGCGCGGTGAATCTGGCGATCGAGCATGGCCATTCCGATGCTTCGGCCGACGTCTACGTCTGCATGAACCAGATCTTCGGCGCACGTTACGGCGACTACGCCGCGTCGCTGGCATTTGGCGAGCTCGCGCTGCATCTGGTCGACGAGCGCGGGCTCGATCGGTATCGCGGCCGCGTATATATGGCGCACGGCACGATCGTGGTGCCGTGGGTGTTGCCGGCGCGCTCGGCCCGCGGGTATATCTCGCGGGCATTCGAGATCACGGTCGAGTGCTGCGATCATACGTTCGCGCTCTATTGCAAGCGCAACGAGGCGACCGGCATGCTGTTCGCCGGCGAATTTCTCGGCGACGTACGCGATACGGTGGCGCACGGGCTCGTGATCGCGCGTGATGCGAATTTCCAGCTCGTGATCGATGGGCTGCTCGTGCAGCAGATGCTGCTGAGGCGGTTACAGGAGGGCGAGCGCGACGATCACGACGTGTTGCCGCCGCAGGAGGGGCGGCCGGCGAACCTGGTCGATCTCGCCTACTGGGTCTACAGGCTGCAGGCCGCACTGTTGTTCGGAGACCTTCCGGGCGCGCTCGACGCGCGTCGGCACGCCGAAGCTTGCGAGCATACGGCGCGTTCGTTTGCCGAGCGGGCCGATTTGCCGTTCTACGGTGCGCTCGCACTGCTTGCGCGGCCCGGCCGCGATGCGTCCGAGGAGGCTGCGCTGCAGCGCCATCTCGCGCAGCTCGACGTCTGGGCGCAGGCCTGCCCGGCGAACTTCGCCGCGCGGCGCGAGCTGGTGCGCGCGGAGCACGCACGCGTGAACGGCCGGCCGCTGGACGCGGCGGAAGCCTATGCGCGCGCCGTGACGCACGCGGGCCGGCATGGCTTTACGCAGGTCGAGGCGCTGGCAGCCGAGTATGCGGCGCGCTTCCATGCGGATCGCGACAATATCGCCGCGCACGCCTATTTGCGCCATGCGCTGAGCGCATGGCAGCGCTTGGGGGCGCTGGCAAAGGTGCGCCAGTTGCAGGCCGCGCATCCCGATGTATTCGATGCCGGCGCCGGCAATTCCGTCGGGAGCCGGATGCACGCACTGGACGTGAACGCGGTGCTTCGCGTGTCGAACGCGTTGGCGAGCGACATCGTGCCGGCGCGTCTCGTGGAAACGCTGTTGCGCACCACGCTCGAAAGCGCCGGGGCGGAGCATGGCGCGCTCGCGGTGCTGCGCGACGGCGTCTGGCATGTACCGGCTCGTGCGGACGTGATCGACGGTACGATCGTCGTGACGCAGGAGGCCGTGTCGTTGACGGCGAGCGTGCTGCCTGTCTCCGTCGTGCAGGCGGTCGCCCGGATGCAGGAAGGGGTCGTGATCGACGATGCGTCGGAATCGCCGGTTCACGGTCAGGATGCTTACGTTCGCCGCCGGCGCCCGCGTTCGGTGATGTGCGTACCGCTGATGCGTTATGCGACGCTCGTCGGCGTGCTGTATATGGAAAACAATCTGGCGGCGCGGATGTTTACCGCGGCCAAGGCGGCGCTGGTCGAGGTGATCGCGTCGCAGGCCGCTTTCGCGCTCGAGAATGCGCGGCTCTATGAGGAGCTGGTCGAGCAGAACCGTCAGCGCGCGCATGCCGAGGAACAGTTGCGTGCCGCTCTGGCCGGCCTCGAGCGCGCCAGCCGGTTGACCGCGATGGGCGAGCTCGTCGCGTCCATCGTCCATGAGATCGGACAGCCGCTTGCCGCCGTCGACACGTCGGCAAGCGCCGCATTGCGCTGGCTGAACCGCGAACCGCCGGACGTCGGCGAAGTGCGGACGATGCTCGAGCACATCAACCGGAGCGCCGCGCGGGCCAAGAGCATCATCCAGACGCTGCGCGCGAAGGCACGCAAGGCCGCGCCGCAGTTTGCGACGGTCGACCTCGTGGAGGCCGTTCGCGAGGCCGCGGCGCTCGTCGCGCGGCAGCTCGACACGCTGGACGTGGTGCTGGAGCTGCGCAGTCAGGATGGCCCCGTCTACGTACACGGCGACCGGATCCAGCTCCAGCAGGTCGTGATCAACCTGTTGACGAACGGTGCCGAATCGATGGCCGAACTCGAGACGGCGCGTTGTCTTTCGCTAGCGTGCGAAGTGCACGGCGTTGACAGTGTGCGCGTGAGCGTCGAGGATTCGGGCAGCGGCATTGCACCCGACATCGCGGACCGGCTGCTCGAACCACTATTCACGACCAAGGAGAACGGGATGGGCATGGGCCTCGCCATCTCGCATTCGATCGTGGATGCTCACGGCGGAACGTTGACGCTGTCGCCGCGCGAGGGTGCCGGTACGCGAGCAACCGTGATGCTGCCGCGTGTCGATCCATGACGAGTCGTCCGTCGGCGCGACGCGCAGCGGGCGGACAGGTTCTTCGAGTTGTGCATGAGCCGCTGCGCGGCCACTCCTGAAAATTCATCAGCGAATATCGATGCCGGAAACCAGAATGCCCCACGCGACACCTGATCGGAACAGCCGCGTCGTCTACGTCGTCGATGACGACGAATTCGTCCGTGTCGCGCTGATCAGCCTGCTGCGATCGATCGACCTGGAGGTTCGCGCCTTTGCGTCGACGGAAGAGTTTCTCGCGGCAACGAAGGGCGCGGGACCGTCGTGCCTCATACTGGACGTAAGGCTGCGCGGGCAAAGCGGAATCGCGTTTCAGACGTCGCTCGCGGAGAGCGGCGGTCCGCAGATGCCGATCATCTTCATCACGGCGCACGGCGATATCGCGATGACGGTGAAGGCGATGAAAGCCGGTGCGATGGATTTCCTGACGAAACCGTTCCGCGACCAGGACGTGATCGATGCGGTGATCGCGGCGCTCGAGCGCGATGCGAAACGGCTGCAGGACGATCACTCGCTGCTCGATCTGCGCGCGTGTTGGGAATCGCTCACCCCGCGCGAATCCGAGGTGCTGCAACACGTCGCGATGGGCCTGATGAACAAGCAGGTCGCGGGCAACATGGGCATCGCGGAGATCACGGCCAAGATTCATCGCAGCCAGGCGATGCGAAAAATGAAGTGCCGCTCGGTGGCCGAACTGGTGCGCAAGATGACTGCGCTCGGCATCAACGTGCCGTCGCGCTAGCACCACGCGTTTCCCGGATCTTCGTCGAACGGCCCATGCACCGCGCCGGGCATACCCATACGTAGGTATGATGGCGGCGCTGCGGCGTGACGGTATGCTGGCAACTTGGGTAACAGTGCTCGGGACGGGCCGTTCCGTCCCCTTCGCCATAAGCAGGGATGCCTTTTTCACTCTCAGCCTCCGATCTCGTATCCATTGTCGACGATGATCCCTTCGTACGCGCCGCCGCCGGAAGTTTCGTGCGTTCGCTGGGCGGGGAGGCGCGCGAGTTCGCGTCGGGCCCGGCATTCCTGGCGTCGGACGTGGTGTCGCGCACGGGTTGCCTGATCTGCGACCTGCAGATGCCCGAGATGGATGGCCTCGAAGTGCTGGCCGAGATGGAAGCACGCAGCCTGCACATTCCGACCGTGCTGGTCACGGCGTTCGTCAGCGCCCGCGCGTCCGAGCGAGCGCGGGCCAGCACCGCGCTTTGTCTCCTCGAGAAACCGATCGACGCACAGGAGCTCGAAGGCTGGCTCGCCCGTGCGCTCGGATACGGCTGATTGCCGATCCGCGCCGCAACGGTGACCTAAACCTTCGTAGGGGGTAGATGGCCGCTTGTTTGATGGTGCGCCTCCCCGCACGCATGTTTTCATCTTCCCTGTACCGTCCGCCGCGACGGCGACAGGAGAACGAAGATGGCCAACATTCCTACCTTATCGTCCGAAGCCTGGTTCGAGGCTCGGCTCGCGCGCTCCCTACGCAACCTCAGCCGTGCATGCCGCGGGCATGCACGCGGTCTCGTCGCATGTCCGGCCCGGCTGTTCGTCGTGGCTGGCGTGCTGTTCGTCGCGGCGGCGCTGTACGACGCTCGTGACCTGCTCGCGAATGCATTGCTTCCCGCCGTCGACGACGGTCTTCTGATTGCGAGCGTGGCGGGCGCGATGCTGGCGCTGGCGGCGGCAGTGCTGTGGCTACGTGCACGGCGACTGGACGCGGCAATCCGGCAACTCGCCGCGGCGATCGAGGACCATGGGCTGGAAGCGCTGCCCTGTTCACTGGTCGAGCGCGGTACGCCGCCGATCGCGAGACTGGCGGCCGCGATCAACGACGCGCATCGCCAGCACGCGGATCGCATGACGGAATTGCTGCATGTGCTCGCGGCCTATGCGCATGATCTGCGTACGCCGCTGACGCGCGTGATGCTGCGTAGCGGAATGCTGGAAGATCGCGCGTTGCGCGATGCGATGGAGCGCGACCTTGCCGAGATGGCGGAACTGATTGACGCGAGCCTTGCCTGCGCACGGCTCCAGTGTAGCGTGGCGGAGCCGCCGCGCAGCGTCGACGTGGACGAGTTGCTCGGCTCGCTGGTCGACAACTATCGCGACGCGGGGCTTGCCGTCGTGCTGGACGGGCGATTGGACTGTCCGCTCGTGACGTTTCCGCATGCACTGCGGCGCGTGCTCGTCAATCTGATCGACAACGCACTGCGCTACGGGCGTGATGTCCGTGTGTGCGTTCGCGTCGATGCCCGGCGCGTGATGCTTGCGGTGGTTGATTCGGGGCCGGGCATCGTGCCGGCGGAGATGGAAGCGGTATTCACGCCGTGGTATCGGGCGCCGCAGACATCGGCACGTGCGCCGGGATCCGGATTGGGGCTTGCGATCGCACGGCGGTTGACGCAAGCGATGCGGGGCGAACTGCAGCTGAACAATCGCAGTACCGGAGGGCTCGAAGCGCGCGTGACGTTGCCGCTCGCTGTCGCATGACGGCAGCCAGGCGATGTGCGCAGCGCGGCGTTCCGGCATTGCGTCGACTTCCGTGTTACGAACCGCGCGATTGCGCGATCGCCGCGTCGTACCCACGGAATCGCCAGATACATTCCGATACGCCGGCGACATACGCGGGATACATGGCGGGCTCCCAATGATGCATGACGTCGAGTCTGGCGGGTCCGCGATGCCGCAGAAGCATGGCGGCCCCCGTTTTCACGGCGGTTGGGGGACCTGACGTCGATCGTAAATGACCTGGAGTACGACAATGAATGACAGCAAAGTTTGGTTCATCACGGGCTGCTCCGGCGGCCTGGGTCTTCAGCTTGCCGACGCGGTGCTTTCCGCGGGCCACAAACTGGCGGCAACGGCGAGGGACGTGACGCGTCTGGCCAGCCTGACGGACGCATATGGCGACCGGATCCTGGCGATCCAGCTGAACGTCACCGACCCGGACGCGGTGCGCGGCGCCGTCAGCCTGGCGGTGGAGCAATTCGGTCGTCTCGACGTGCTGGTGAACAACGCGGGCTACGCCGATCTGGCGTCGATCGAAGACATCACCGATGACGCGCTGCACGAGCAAATCGAAGTCAACTTCTTCGGCGTGTGCAATGTCACCCGTGCGGCACTGCCATTCATGCGCCGGCAACGGGCCGGCCACATCATTCAGATCTCGTCGGTGGGCGGAAGAGTCGGCGGCCCCGGGCTCGCAGCCTATCAGGCAGCCAAATGGGCGGTGGGCGGATTCTCCGAAGTGCTTGCGAAGGAGGTCCGCGATTTCGGCATCCAGGTCACGATCGTCGAGCCGGGATCGATGCGGACCCGTTGGGCCGGTTCGTCGATGACCATTCTGCCGGTCAGCGACGCGTACAAGCCGATCATCGAACCGGTAGCGGCACGCTTGCGTCGCATCGACGGCATGCAACCCGGCGATCCCGCGCGGATTGCCCGGGCGCTGCTCGGCATTGCCGGATCGCCGACAGCGCCTTTGCGATTGCTGATGGGCAGCGACGCGGTCGCGGTAGCCGGCGCGGCGGCAAGGTTCCGTGCGGAAGAGGACGCACAATGGCGCGAATTGAGCGAATCGGTTTCGTTTCCGCCGGCGCAGCCCGAATGAAGCCGGCCGCCGGAGACCGCCGATGACACGCACGATGTCGCCGCGCGTCGCCTCATTCGTGCTGTGCGGCGCGCTGCTGACCGCATGCGGCTACGGCGCGACATTTCTGTTGTCGATGCATTTCCATCTGGCGGGCGGAAGCGACATCGACACGGGGGCTGCGCTCGCCGAAGCGATGATCGGTGCATTGATCGGCCTGCCGCTGGTCGCGTGGTGCTCGCACCGGATCGGCGCCGCGCGCACGACCGCGCTCGCGGCGTTGGTCGTCGGCGCAGGCGTCGTCGGCTTCGCGCTGACCGGGCGCACCGGCTTGCTGCGCGTCGTGCCCGGATTGCTGGTCGGCATCGGTTGGGGCGGGTTCTGCCTCGCGGCGCCGATCATGCTCGTGGAGCGCACGGCCGAGATCGAACGTGAACGCTGGTTCATGCGGTTCGGGTCGTTTCAGATGGCCGGCGTCGGCGGCGGTCCCGCGGTTGCGGCACTCGCGATTCGCAATTGGCACTGGACGACGGGCGCGGTGTTCTTCACGGTCGGCGGGCTGTGCGTGACGGCCGCGGCGATGCTGGAATGTTTCGGACACCTGTCGCCTGCTTCGCATGCCGTTGCGCGGCCGGTACGCGATAGCTGGGTACGCGAGATGGGCGCGATCGCCCGTACGCATGCGATTTATCCGATCGCGATCATCGCGCTTGGCTCGAGCGTCTTCTCGGGGTTGATGACGTTCCAGATGTCGATGGCGCAGGGCCCCGGCGTGACGGCCGGAACGTTTTTCGGTCTGTATTCCGCCACGGTGGTCGTCATCCGCTGGCTGCTCGGTGCGGTCGTGATTCAGATCCGCGTCGGCGCGACGACGCAGATCCTGCTCGGCTTCATGATCCTGAGCGTGGCCGTGACGTTCGCCGTCCCGCACAGCGCGCTGCTTCATTCGGCCAGCGCCGTGCTGCTCGGAACCGGATATGGCCTCGTCTATCCGATCGTTCAGGCGCAGGCCGTCAACAGTGCCGATGCGCGGCATCGGCACGCCGTGCTGACGTGGTTCGTGGCGTCGTATTTCGTCGGCGTATTCGGATTCCCCGCGCTCGGCAGCATGGTGCTGGTCAGCATGGGCAAGACGATGCTGTTGATACTGATCGCGGCATGCGGGCTGGCGGCGCTGCTTCTCTCGATCGTCGAGCACCGCAAGCGGGTATTGCCGGTGGCGTGCTGAATGCACGCGCCGGCGTTCCCGAATCCGCCTGCCGATGCGACGCGCGGGATGGTCGGCATCGAGCGCGGACGAGGCGGGTGCGCTTTTCCGCCATGGCCGGACCGCTCGACATGCCGGACTATTTCTTTCTGTCGTCGGGGCTGTAGGTCACATAGAGCTTGGTATAGCCCGGTGTGTCGAAATGTCCCGTCCATCCCTTGGGAAGCGTGACGGCGTCGCCGGTCTTCACGAGCATCACCGAACCGTCCGACGACGTCAGCTTTACGCTGCCTGAAAGAAAGTACAGGAACTCGTTGTACGGCAGCCCGTGCGGCCCCTTGATTTCCTCGTGTGAAGGCCCGGAGCGATACACGCCGGTCTGGTAAGCGTTGTCGGTCGACGTGAACGTCGCAACGTCCGCGCTCGTGTCGCCGCCTTGGTCGTTTTTCACGGCGTCGGCGCGATTGAATATCGCACCGGCAAGGTCGGACCGCGACGCCTTGATCGGCTTGATCGTTTCAGCGTGCGCGTCGACCGAGGTCACGACGCTGAAAAACAGCAGTGCTGCGAGGGCGTCTCTAGACATCAGCTATCTCTCCTTCGATTTTTTCATGTCAGCGACGTATGGGGTGAACGCGCTGTCGTGGCGCCATTTTGTCGGAAAAACGCGGCTTCGTTTGGCGATTGATCGAAAACGAGACGGCAGATTTGTTTCTCAATGTGTATGAAACCGGTCGGGATACATGGCCTTGCAAAAGCCATTTCGCGGGACACACGTCAGATACGTGATCTGGATTAAATGCATCTACCGATCGAATCCGATCAGGGCGCTCGAACCGGCTTCGCGAGATCAGCGACCGCCGAGCGACCGGACAGATTCGCGGCAGCCGAATTTATCCAGGAGAACGACATGAAAGTAAAGACGATTGCTTTGGTTTTCGCGGCGTGCGCCGCTGTTGCAGCCACCACGTCCGCTTTTGCAGGCAGCCCCGTCGACACGAGCGCCAACGACCAGGCCGTCGGGCAAGCGAGCCAATGGGCGACGGTCGCCCAATCGCCGAAGGGAAAAACGCGCGCCCAGGTTCGTGCGGAATTGGTGCAGGCAGAGCGTGACGGTCAGCTTGCGGCACTCGACAAGCTCTATCGAGGCGGTTGATTTTGGCCGAGGCGGTGACATGGAGGCCGAAGTGGCCACATTTTGCGTGGCTGGGGGGCTCGACAACCTTCTGCCGGTCGCGTTCGAGGAAGAAGCGTTTTCCACGGCGATATCCAGGCGGGCGCGACCCGCTTGATTTCGCCTGAACCCATATAGACATGCCAGATACTGCAGTTCATCAACGTCGGCTTGGTCGCACCGCGGGAGGATCGACGTAGATGACCGCAGCCGAACTGTCCGCCATGCTCCCCGCGATGCTGCCGCGTCTCTGGACCTTCGCGCTGCGAATCTCAGGCGACCGGCACGACGCCGAGGATCTGGTGCAGAGCGCGTGTGTCCGTGCACTCGAACGAGCGCATCAGCTACGACCAGGAACCGCGCCGCTCAGCTGGATGTTCTCGATCGTGCAATCCATCTGGCTCAATGAGCTTCGCGCACGCAGCGTGCGTCGGCGCTCGGGCATGGACTGGGACGACGACCTGCTCGAAACCGTCGCCGATCCCGCCGCGCCGACACTGGAACAGCAGGCGCTGGACGCGCAGATCGTCAGGGCGGTGCAGCAACTGCCCGAAGCGCAGCGCGGGGTCATGTTGCTGGTCGCCGTGAAGGGGCTTAGCTATGACGAAGCGGCCGAGGCGCTCGGCGTACCCGTCGGGACGATCATGAGCCGGCTTTCGCGTGCCCGCCAGACGATCGGCGCCCTGTTCGGCGATGGAAAGGATCGATCCATGAAGGGCGCGGCGAAGCGTGAGGATCAGGACGCATGAAAAGGGACGACGTCCTGCTCATGGCATACGTGGGCGGGGCACTCACGTCGTCGCGCCGGAGTGGGGGTGAGGCGGCACGCAGCAACGTGAGTTCGCCTTTCAGTGTTTATTGAGTGTTCGTGTCGACCCGCGACGGATCGAATTTCAGGGGCCGGACCAGGAAGTCTTGCCCGCATTGGCTCGCGGAAGAGGCGTGATCCAAAGATAAACGAATTGTGATCACTCGCCGCCGAAAAATTTTGCACAATGGCGGCAGCGCGGCCATTGCCGCCATTCGCCCCCGCGCATCCGGCCAGCCGGACCGGGGCCGGCCCGAACCGATACCCGGCACCGACGTGCCGCCGCCCGCCGCCATGGACCAACCGAAACGCATCCTGATCGTCGAGGACGACGCCGATATCGCCGACGTTTTGAGCCTGCACCTGCGCGACGAGCGCTACGAGGTCGTGCACAGCGCGGACGGCGCCGAGGGGCTGCGCCTGCTCGAACAGGGCGGCTGGGATGCGCTGATCCTCGACCTGATGCTGCCGGGCGTCGACGGCCTCGAAATCTGCCGGCGCGCGCGTGCGATGACGCGCTACACGCCGATCATCATCACCAGTGCGCGTTCGAGCGAGGTGCACCGGATCCTCGGCCTCGAGCTCGGCGCCGACGACTATCTGGCCAAGCCGTTCTCGGTGCTCGAACTCGTCGCGCGCGTGAAGGCGCTGCTGCGGCGCGTCGATGCGCTCGCGCGCGATTCGCGGATCGACGCGGGCACGCTCGACGTCGCGGGGCTGGCGATCGACCCGATCGCGCGCGAGGCGAGCGTGGACGGCGCGCGCATCGACCTCACGCCGCGCGAATTCGACCTGCTGTATTTCTTCGCGCGGCACCCGGGCAAGGTGTTCTCGCGGATGGACCTGCTCAATGCCGTGTGGGGTTACCAGCACGAAGGCTACGAGCACACGGTCAACACCCACATCAACCGGCTGCGCGCGAAGATCGAGGCCGATCCGGCCGAACCCGTGCGGATCCTCACCGTGTGGGGCCGCGGCTACAAGCTCGCCGCGCCGGGCCAGCGGGACGCATGATGAAGCTCACCCTTACCCAGCGGCTGTCGCTCGTGTTCTCGGTGCTGCTGCTTGCGTGCTCGGGCGCGTCAGCGTGGTTGCAGATTCGCGCGAACGACATGCGCGAGCAGGAAGTCGTGCAGGGGCTGTCGCGCGACCTGGCCGCCAACATCGTCAACAGCGTGACCCACAGCGCGCCGCTGATGGACGCGAACGGGCTGCGCCCGGATGCGGTGCGCACGCTGTTCGGCCAGTTGATGGGCGTGAACCCGAGCGTCGAGGTGTACCTGCTCGACAACGCGGGGCGGATCAAGGGCGACGATGCGCCGCCCGGCCACGTGAAGCGCGACCGCGTCGATCTCGCGCCCGTGCAGCGCTTCATCGCGGGCGAGCCGCTGCCGATCCTCGGCGACGACCCGCGCAGCCCCGATGCGCGCAAGGTGTTCAGCGCCGCGCCGCTGCAGCTGGCGGGGCAGCCGCCGTCCGGCTACATCTATGTGGTGCTGCTCGGCGAGGCGCACGACCAGCTGGCCGCGCGCGTCGACGCCGGCAACGTGCTGCGCACGACGCTGTGGTCGATGGCGCTGGTCGCGCTGCTCGGCCTGCTCGCGGGCCTCACCGCGTTCAGCTTCATCACGCGCCCGCTGCGCCGGCTGACGGACGCGATGCGCCGCTTCGACGCGAACGGTACGCCCGACACGCAGCCGCCGGTGCCGCGCTCGCGGCCGGGCCGGCGCGGCGACGACATCGTCGTGCTCGAATCCGCGTTCGCGCAGATGGCCGACCGGATCGGCGACCAGTGGCGCGCGCTGACGCACCAGGACCAGCAGCGGCGCGAACTGATCACGAACATCTCGCACGACCTGCGCACGCCGCTCACGTCGCTGCACGGCTACCTGGAGACGCTGTCGCTGAAGTCGGACGCGCTCGCCGAGAACGAACGGCGGCGCTACCTGTCGATCGCGCTCGCGCAGAGCGCGAAGGTCGGCCGGCTCGCGCAGGCGCTGTTCGAGCTCGCGCGGCTGGAATCGGGCGGCGTGCAGGCCGAGCGCGAGCCGTTCTCGCTCGTCGACCTCGTGCAGGACGTGTTCCAGAAATTCGAGCTGACTGCGCAGGCGCGCGGCGTCGCGCTGCATGCGCGGATTCCGCCGCGGGTGCCGGTCGTGTCGGCCGATCTCGGGATGATCGAGCGCGTGCTGACCAACCTGCTTGACAACGCGCTGCGGCACACGCCCGCGCACGGCGAGGTCGAGGTCGCGCTCGAGCCGCGCGGCGACCGCGTGCTCGTGACCGTGGCCGATACCGGCGAAGGGATTCCGGCGGCGCGGCGCGAAGGGTTGTTCCAGCGGCCGCAGCGGCCGATGAGCGGCGGCGCGGTGACGAGCGGCGGGCTCGGGCTGCTGATCGTGCACCGGATGCTGGCGCTCAACGGCAGCCGTATCCGGCTGGTCGACCGGGCCGGGCGCGGGGCGGTGTTCGAGTTCGAGCTGGCGGTGGCCACCCCTGCGGCCGGCGACGGGCGCTGACCGTCCCCCGGCAATGCCCGCGTTCAACCGCCGCGCTTGCGCCGCACGTCGCTCGGCGTCATCCCTGTCCAGCGCTTGAACGCGTGGCGGAACCCCACCGCGTCGCTGAAGCCGAGCGTCGATGCGATGTCCTCGGTGCTGAGCGTGGTCGTGCTGAGATAGTCGATCGCGAGCGCCTTGCGCACGCTCGCCAGCAGTTCGCTGTACGACGTGCCTTCGGCTTCGAGCTTGCGGCGCAGCGTGCGCGACGTGATGCACAGGATCGCCGCGATCGCGTCGATGTCCGGAAACTGCCCGGGCGTGCGCGTGAGTTCCTGGTACACGCGCCGCGTGACGCCGGCCTGGCTGCGCAATTCGTCGAGCAGGCTCGCGCAATGCGACGACACCTGCGCGGCGGTAATCGGATTCGCGAGCTGCGGCGCGCGCGTGAGCCAGGCGGCCGGGTAGCTGAGCACATGATGCGGCTGCTCGAAGGCGATCGGGCATTCGAGCGCGTCGGCCAGCCGTGCCGCGTGCGCCGGCTGCGGCTGCGCGAACTGCGCGCGCGCCGGCACGCACCACGCCCCCATCACGTCCTTGATGATCGTCACGTGCAGCGCGAACTGCATGTCGATCAGGAAACGGTACAGCGGCTCGTCGAGGTCGGGGAGCGCGACTTCGTGCCGGTCGGGAAACTGCCACGATACGATGTCGCCCTGTTCGACCCAGCGGATCGCGAGCATGCCGTTCGCGAGCCGGTGATACTTGACGGCGGATTCGAACGCGTGCGCGAGCGATTCCGAACACAGCATCGCGTAGCCGTACATCCCGTAGCTCGACGCGTGCAGCCGGTGGCCGACGCGCACGCCGAGATCGGTGCCGTCGTAGCAGCCGATCGCATTGCGCGCGGCCGTGAGGAACTGCAGCGGCGACGTGAGCGTGAACGGGTCCGCGACGGCGGCCGGCATGAGACCGGTGCCGTCGAGCACCGCGGCCGGGTCGAGGCCGGCTTGCGTGGCCACGTCGAGCAGCACGGCCAGCTTGGCCGGCGTGAAGCGCTGCTGGCGCAACGCGTGGGTCGGCTCGACGTCCGGCAGGCGGGCTGCGCGGGCGGTCGTCGGGGTCAAGAGCGCACTGCGCGGCATGGGAGCATCCTGCGTCCGAATCGATATCGTTGACGGCACGCAATTCTGCTCGGGATCGGTCCCATGCGCCACAGGGTTCACCCTGATGCGCGCGCCGGTGCGACCCGGTGCAGCGGGCGTCGGTGGCACCCCTGCCGCCGCAGCCGGCCTGGCGCGTGCCGGCCGGCCAGGTCGGCGGTATCCGCCGACGTTACCTGGACAGGTGCGGCCCGTATGTCCGTTTCGATCATCTTTTCGGCCGCCCGGATCATTTTCAAAGTGCGCCGCGCGGGCGATAGTCGCCGATCAGGCGATGGTCCGCGCTTCTCCGGCGTGCAGGCCGTCGTGCGAACGGCGCGGCCGGCGCGCCGTCCCCCGTGGAGTGAGACATGACGAAGAGACACTGGACCGGGTCGTATGGCTCGATCCCCGCCGAGATCGATCCCGATCGCTTTCCTTCCGTAAGCGCGTTGCTGGACGACGCAATGCGCCGATTCACCGGTCGCCCGGCGTTCCACTCGTATGGCCGCACGCTGACCTATGGCGACGTCGATCGCCTGTCGACCGCGCTGGCCGCCTATCTGCAGCAGGTCGTGGGCGTGCGCAAGGGCGATCGCGTGGCCGTGATGCTGCCGAACGTGCTCGCGTTTGCGGTCGCGTTCGTCGCGGTCGCGAAGATCGGTGCGATCCAGGTCAACGTGAACCCGCTCTACACGGCGCGCGAGCTCGAGCATCAGCTCAACGACGCGGGTGTCGAGGTCGCGCTGGTGTGCGGCGGGTCGATGGGCACGTTCGCCGAGGTGGTCGGCGGCACGCGCGTGCGCACCGTGCTGAGCGTCGGGCGCGGCGATCTCGGCGTCGTCGATGCGCCGGCCGGGACATGCGACGCGCTGCCGCCCGGTTCGATCCCGCTCGCGGATGCGATTGCCGCCGGCGAATCGCTCGCGCTCGAGCCGGTTGCGCTCGGCGGCGCGGACCTGCTGCTGCTGCAGTACACGGGCGGCACGACCGGCCTGTCGAAGGGCGCGGCGCTGTCGCACCGCAACCTCGTCGCGAACATCGAGCAGTTCGGGGCGATCGTGCCGGCCGCGCGCGTGCCGGGCGAGGAGGTCGTCGTCACGGCGATCCCGATGTATCACATCTTCGCGCTGACGGTGAACTTCCTGTCCTACTTCGCGATCGGTGCGCAGAACTGGCTGATCGCGAACCCGCGCGACATGGACGGCTTCATCGACGTGCTGAAGGCCGCGCGGCCGACGGTGTTCGTCGGCGTGAACACGCTGTACGCGGGGCTCGCCGGCCATCCGCGCCTGACGGAAGTCGACTGGTCGCGGCTGAAGCTGTCGGCCGGCGGCGGCGCGGCTGTGATCGACGTGATCTCGTCGCGCTGGAAGGCGGTGACGGGCAACTTCATCCGCGAGGGCTACGGGCTGTCGGAAACGTCGCCGGTCGTGTCGTTCAACCCGCAGTCGATCGACTCGTTCACGGGCACCACCGGCCTGCCGCTGCCGTCGACCGACGTGAAGCTGCTCGACGACCAGGACAACGAGGTGGCAATCGGCGGCGCGGGCGAGATCTGCGTGAAGGGGCCGCAGGTGATGGGCGGCTACTGGCAGAAACCGGACGCGAATGCGGCCGCGTTCACGACCGACGGCTATTTCCGCACCGGCGACGTCGGCGTGTTCGACGAAGCCGGGTTCCTGCGGATCGTCGACCGCAAGAAGGACATGATCATCGTGTCGGGCTTCAACGTGTATCCGAACGAGGTGGAAGCGGTCGCGACCGCCGTGCCGGGCGTGGCCGAATGCGCGTGCATCGGCGTGCCGGACGCGCGCACGGGCGAGGCGGTGAAACTGTTCGTGGTGCTGGCGCAGGACGCCGACGTGACGGAGGAGCAACTCGTCGCGCATTGCCGCGAGAGCCTCGCGGCCTACAAGGTGCCGAAGCTGATTCGCTTCGTCGACCGCCTGCCGAAGTCGACCGTCGGCAAGATCCTGCGCCGGGAACTCAGCCGCACCGACTAATGGCGTCGGCGCGCCGCGCAGCGCCCGGCGCGCCGACGGCCCGGAAGGCTCCGCGCGGGCCGCTCAAGTACAATGCGAGCGGTTCGATCGACGGGGACGCGATGACCGGTTCAGATTCACTTTCCGCCCAGCCCGGGCCCGCACCCGGGCGTGCGCTGCCGTCGCCGAGCGCGACGGTGCCGATCTCGCTCGTCAACGGCTTCCTCGCGAGCGCGGCCGTGCAGCGCGACGTGGTCGAGCGCTACCTGGGCGGCGCAGGCATCCCGATCGAGCTGCTCGGCGAACCGCATGCGCGCGTGACGGAGGAACAGTTCTCGACGCTGTACCGCACGCTCGCGATCGAACTCGACGACGAGATGCCCGGCATCTTCTCGCGCCCGCTGCGCGGCGGCACGCTGAAGTACCTGTGCCTGAGCCTGCTCGACGCGCGCAACCTCGAAACGGCGCTGCATCGTTTCGGGCAATTCTTCCATATCCTGCTCGACGATTTCTTCGTCGAATCGAAGCGCGACGGCCTCGTCGCGCAGACGGTGCTGCGCCCGAACGACGCCATCGGCCCGATCGGCGCGCTCGGCCAGGAGCTGATGCTCAAGCTCGTGCACGGCGTGTGCTCCTGGCTGATCGGGCAGAAGATCCCGCTGCTGCAGATCGAGTTCGCGTGCCCGCGGCCGCGCCATGCGGTCGAGCACCTGTACTTCTTCACCGGCGCCGTGCAGTTCGACTGCGAGCGCACGCTGATGCGCTTCAGCGCGGATTACCTCGACGCGCCGATCCGGCAGAGCAAGCGCAACCTGCGCAAGTTCCTCGCGCGCGCACCGGGAGACTGGATCTTCGAATCGTTCAGCGAACAACTCGTGTGCCATCGCGTGCGGCAGTACCTGTCGGAAGCGTTGCCCGACCTGCCGGTGATCGACCAGGCGGCCGAGCACCTGCATTGCTCGGTGCGCACGCTGAGCCGCCACCTGGCCGCCGAAGGGACGACGTTCCAGGCGCTCAAGGACGAACTGCGGCGCGACATCGCGATCCAGCGGCTGACCGATACGCCCGACACGATCGCGGCG
Source organism: Burkholderia sp. AU38729 (assembly GCF_020419725.1). NCBI lineage: Bacteria > Pseudomonadati > Pseudomonadota > Betaproteobacteria > Burkholderiales > Burkholderiaceae > Burkholderia > Burkholderia sp. AU38729. The sequence goes on from NZ_JAIZQO010000006.1 coordinate 374,226, forward strand.
ATCGGCGCCGACATCGGCTTCGACGATCCGAGCGCGTTCCATCGCGCGTTCCGGCACTGGACAGGGAGCACGCCGGGCACTTACCGGCGGCGCGCGTAGCACGTCACGCGTCATGCATCGCTTCAAGGTAGCCGGTTCCCATAACCGGATACCTTCGCGCGCTCCCATGGACGGCTCCCCTGGGCGGGCGGTTTACGAATCGGCGGGACAGGCAGGGCGGCCGTTGCCGAAGCTGCGCACCGTGCTCGCGATCCGCGTGGCGAACTGCTCGATCATGCGCTGTTGCACCCGCACCATGTCCGCGTAGCCGCCGGGTGCCGCCTCGTTGAGCCGCGTGCTGCACGAAATGCGCGTGCCCGGCGTGCCCGGCGTGTCCTGCTGCACGCCGACGACCCAATCCGCTTCGAACTGGGCCATGCTGCCGGGCCACGCATCGAAGCGGCGCACCTGCGTGCGGATGCTCATGACGGTCTGGTTCGACGGACGCGGCAGGCCGGTGACATTGCGCGCGCCCAGCTGCTCGACGAGCGCCGACGAAAGCGCCGCGCGCAGCTCGTCGCCGAGCGGCGCGACCCAGCGTTCGTTGTCGAGTATCCGCGCGGCGCCGGTTCCGCTGCGCACGACCATCTGCTGCTGATCGAGCTGGGCGGGGATGCCGACCGGCAACACGTTGATCGCCAGCGGCGCGGCGGCGCGCGCGGTGGTCGACGTTGCCGTTGTCGTCGCGGACGTGGCCGGCGAGACCAGCGTGTAGTAGTGCACCGGGTTCGACGCGCAGGCGGTCAGCGCGATGACGGCGCCGGCGCCCAGGGCGATCGTCCTGGCGCGAATCGGGAAGCTCATGGTTGTCGTGGCTCCTGCTGGACAGGCGAGGTGGAAGGGGCGACCGGCGCGATCGGCGCATGATCGGCGCCGGTGCCCCGCAGCAGCGCGTCGGGACGGCGGCCCAGCATGTCGGTGAGCGTGCGCAACGAGCGCGCGGTACGCTGGACTTCGGTCAGCGTGTTCGCGAGGTTTTCCTGAAGCGGGCCGTCCTCGGCGATGCCCTGGCGCAACGCGCCGAACGTCTGGTTCGCCTGGTCGAGCGCGCGCGTCGTCGACGGCAGCACCTGGCCGTTGACCTGCCTGAGCGTCGCGTCCAGGTTCGTCAGGCTCGAATCGACATGCTTGCCGATCGACGCCAGCGGCAGCTTGTTGATCTTGTCGACGATGTCGGCGAGCTGCTCCGGCAGCTTGTCGAACGTACTCGGCACGGTGGGCAAGGTCAGCGGCGTGGCATTCGCATCGAACGGCACCTTCGGCGCGTTCTTCACGAAATCGAACGAAATGTAGAGCTGCTCCGTCAGCAGGTTGCCGGTACGCGCCTGCGCACGGAGCCCATGCTCGACCAGGCCCGCGAGAAACTGGGCCGCGCGCGGATTGCCGTTGCCTTCGGTCTTCTGCAGCTTCTCGATGACGGGGCCGAGCCGATACGGATAGACCTTGACCATGACGACGGACTGGAAGCGCCGGGTGCTACGGTCGAAGTCGAGCTGGGTCGACACCACCTTGCCCATGTTGACGCCGGAGAATTCCACCGGCGCCCCGACCGCGAGCCCGCGCAACGGCTGCGCGAAACGGAGTCGAATGAGTTGGGATGGGCCGTCCGGGGCCGCCATCGCGGACGTTTCGTTGTCGGCGAGCGTAAACAGGTGGTTTGCACGGGCCGCCGCCGCATCGCTGTCTTCCGGCGTCGCGAACGCGATGCCGCCGCCCACGATCGTCGCGACCGACTGGGTCTTCAGCTTCAGGCCGTTCGCGTCGAGCGACAGATCCATCCCGCTCGCGTTCCAGAAGCGCGTATCGGTCGTCACCAGCCGGTCGTACGGCGCATCGATGAACACCTGCAGGTTCATGTCGTGGCGCTGCATGTCGAGCTTGTACGACGCGACGTGCCCGACCATCAGGTGGCGGTAATAGACCGGCGAGCCGATATCGAGCGAGCCGAGATCGGTGGCGCGCAGCGCGAAGCTCGTCCCAGGCATGCCGTTGATGACGGTGGGCGGCGTCTCGAGCCCGGTGTAGGCCTTGCGCGGTTGCGTCGAGCCGCCCGTGTCCATGCCGATATAGGCGCCGGAGAACAGCGTATCGATGCCCGATACGCCGCTCATGCCGACGCGCGGCCGCACGACCCAGAAGCGCGTGTCGTCGCGAATGAGGTTGCGCGCATTCTTCACGAACGAGACCGTCGCGACGACGTGCGAACTGTCGTCGCTCAGCGAGATGGCGGTCACGGTGCCGATCACGACGTCCTTGTACTTGACGGGCGTCTTGCCGGCTTCGAGGCCTTGCGCGGTGTTGAACGTGATCGTGATTTCCGGTCCGACGGACAACCACGCGTGGATCACCATCGACAGGCCGATCAATGCCGCGACGAGCGGCACGAGCCAGACGAGCGACAGCCGCAGGCGGTTGCGCGTCACGGGCGGGTCGTGGGGTTCGAGGCCTTGCGGGCCGGATGGAGGATTCATGCTTCTTCGGCGTCCCAAATGAGGCGTGGGTCAAAACTCATCGCTGACAGCATCGTGAGAATGACGACCATGCCGAAAAACAAAATGCCGGCGCGCGGCTCGATCTCGGACAGCGGACCGAACTTCACCAGCGCACAGATGATCGCGACGACCAGCACGTCGAGCATCGACCAGTAGCCGACCAGCTCGACCGCGCGATACAGCACGGCCCGCTCGCGCATGGCCGACACGCTGCGCCGGCCCGTCGTGACGAGCAACATGCCGAGCGCGAGAAACTTCGTGCACGGCACGACGACGCTCGCGATGAAGATCACCGACGCGATGCCGTACGAGCCGGCTTTCCAGAACACCACGACGCCGCTGAGAATCGTCGATTCGCTATGGCTGCCGAGCAGCGTGGTGCGCATCACCGGCAACAGGTTGGCCGGGAGATAGAAGATCAGGCTGGCGATCAGCAGCGCCCACGCGCGCACGAGGCTGTCCGGGCGACGCGCGTGCAGCGCCGACCCGCAGCGCGGGCAGCGTGCCGCTTCGGCGCCACGCGCGTGCACATCCTGCGCGGCGCAGGCATGGGTCCGGCAGACGAGGCCGCACGCATGGCACCCGACCATGCCCATCTGACTGGCGCGCACGGGCAGGCTCACGAGCGGCCTCCGGCGGGTTCCACCGGCACGACCCAGTCCCACAGCTGGCGCGCATCGTGGCCCGCGATCAGCGGGATCAGCACCATCAGCACGGCCGTGGCCCACAAGCCCGCGCCGGGAATGATCTGCATGATGCTGGAGAGCTTGATGATGGCGATCAGGATGCCGAGCAATCCGACCTCGATCATGCTCCACGGCCGCAGCGCGACGAGCAGCCGCATCAGCGGGCCGAACGCGGGCGCGCGATGCCCGGCGCGGGCAAACGCCAGCAACCAGATCAGCGTGGCGATCTGCAGGAACGGCACCACCACGATGGCGAGCGCCGTCGGAATCGCGATCGGCGCGGCGTAGCCTTTGGCCAGCGCGAGCGCGGATTGCCACAGCGTGGCTTCGCTGTGCAGCCCCTGCACGCTGATCCGCATGATCGGGCAGAGGTTGGCGATGGCAAACACCACGCCTGCCGCCATCGCCAGCGCGAGCCACCGGTCGATATCGAGCCAGCTCGAGCGAAACAGCACGGCCGAACAGCGCTCGCACCGCGCGACCTCGTGCGGCGCCAGCGCGCGGCGTCGGTAGACGCTGTCGCAATGCTCGCAGGCGATCAGGGCTGGAAACGTGTCCATGGGTTCGTGTTGCTCGCGCATGCGGTCTCGGTGATGGGCTTCGCAGTGTGCTTCGCGTCGATGGACGCTTTGGTGCGGTTTGATGGAGAAATGATGGAGGCGGAGCGGGCGTGAAGGCGTTACGTCTCCATCGATGGCGATCGCCTCATGCCTTGGCGGAAATGGCGCGGAGTTCCTCGAGATCGAGGTCGCGCGTCAGTTCGTGCAGCGTGTGCTCGTCGATGTCGCCGGCGCGGTAGAGGCGCATGAGCTCGGCCCGTCCCGCCGCGATCAGTTCCAGCACGGTGTCCGAACGCGCCACGAGGTGGGGCTTGTATTCGTTGGCGTGCCGCGCGTAGCGGGCCATGTCCTCGGCCTTGTGCCGGTGAATGTCCAGGAGCATCGGGTGAACGAGTTCGCCTGCCGCGTTGTAGGCCCGCTTTGCCATCAACTCGTACTGCACCTTGGCGATCACGGCCTGCGCCTCGCTCATGCTCAGGCGAGGCTGGTCGCTTTCCGGCGCCGCGAGCCCGGTCCAGCGGATCACGGCGCCGAGCGATTGCCCCTGCACCAGCACGGTGGCGAGGATGACGGCGATGGCGGTGACGAGGATGAAATCGCGCCCCGGAAAACCCTCCGGCAGGCTGGCGGCGAGCGCCAGGGTGATCACCCCTCGCATCCCGGCCCAGCTCAATACCGTGGCATCGGCCAGCCCGAGCGGATGGAAGCGGGTCACGCCCAGCTTCCGCAGCACGATGAGCGCGCCGTCCGACACATACACCCACGCAAACCGCGCGAGGATGACGGCCAGCACGACGATCAGCACCGGGACGCCCATCTCCGCCAGCATCGAGTCGAGCCCGTCGCCCCGCTGGATCAACTCATGCAGCGAGGATCCGATGATCAGGAACACGAACGCCTCGAGAATGAAGATCGTGACGGACCAGAAGCCGGTGCCGTACAGGCGCGCCGACGCGCCGAGCACGCGGTGCTGGAACCAGGCGCAGATGAGCCCCGTCGTCACCGTGGCGATCACCCCCGACACGTGGAAGCGCTCGGCCAGCAGATAGGAGCCCCACGCACACAGCGGGCCGGCGGCGATGATCAGGCTGTCTTCGTCGAGATGGCGCATCAGGATCACCCAGGCGCCCCCCACGAGCGCGCCGACCAGTACGCCGCCCAGCGCCAGCAGGGCGAAGCTGCCGAGGGCTTCGGCCGGACTGAACAGGCCCGTCACGCCCGCGGCCACCGCGAAGCGGAACAGCACGAGGCCCGTTGCGTCGTTGAACAGGCTCTCGCCCTCCAGGAGGATCAGGAGGCGGCGCGGCAGTTTCACCTGCTGCAGCGCGGCGCGGGCCGACACCGCATCCGGCGGCGCGACCAGCGCGCCCAGGGCCGCGCAGGCCGCCCAGGGCAGGGCGGGCACGAGCCAGTGCGCGACGAGGGCCACCACGGTCGTGGTGAAGAGCACCGCCCCGATCGCCAACGCGCCGACGCCCAGCATGTGCCGGCGCAGATGGTCGAGTGAGATGCCCAGCGCGCTGTCCATCAGCAACGGGGGCAGAAAAATCACCAGCACCAGTTCCGGATCGATATGCACCTCGGGCAGGCCGGGCAGAAAGGCGATGAAACCGCCGCCGATGATCAGCGCGACGGCAGGGGGCAGCCCGAGCTTGTGCCCGACGTAGTGCAAGACAAGGATCGCCAGGAGCAGCGCGATCATCAATTCGAAAATAGTCATGGTGAGGGTTCTGTAGTCGGCGCTTCAGCGCTTCGGTGGTGAGTGGCCCATGAGCGCTTCGGCCGGATGGAAGGCGCACTGAGCGGCCCGGTTTCCAGGAGCCGGACAGCGTCGGCGCCCGGCCGGGAGCGGGAAGGGCGTCACGTCTATGTCGTGATCCGCGCAAAGTCGATGCAGGCGATGTGAATCGCGAGAATCATCGCGGACGCGTTCGTCGGCCGGCCATTTCGCGCGCTTGGACGAAATATCTCGTCGCCCGGGGTGATGGGCACCCCGCTCATCGCGCATATCCCTGCCCGTCTGGCGAATCCTTTGTGCCAGTTTTGATAACCGTAATGTCCGCCCGTCGAATCCCGCCACGAAAGCACCACCGTGCTGGACGTCGGTCGATCCAGGATGTCGATCGTCGCGCTGCACCTCGATCGATCGCCCGAAGTCACCTTTCTGCGTGAATCGACCACGCCATCCTTGCGCTGCCGGTTGATGCGCGCGCCGTCGCTGCATGCGTTGAGCGAGTGCATCATGTGGCGCCAACGTTCCTCCGGTTCGATTGCGTCGATCGGAATCGACGTTACGCGGCCGATCCGTGCATCGTCGCTGCTTTCCCGTTCGCGAGCATCGCCATCGATCGACGAAGAGACATTGCCCTGATTGCTCATTTCGACCCTCGCTGCGCGCATGCGGTTGATCAGATCTCTGGAAAAGGCGTTTTTCCGATAACGATTCGAAAACAACGGAACCGCAGCGTGGCACGCCGGCATGCAATGCGCGTCGGCCTGTTGCTACGAGCCCGTTCTGCGCGCCAGTCTGACGAGATCGACGATCGTCGCGACCAGCGCGGCCAGCAATACGGCTGCCAGCATCGGATAGCTCGGCGTCTCCCGGATCATCACCGCGATCGGGTTGCCGGTCGCCGGAGACGACACGGCCAGGATCAGGCCGTAGGCGACGAACCATCCGGTCGCGATCGTCAGCACGACAGCAACCATCAGGAGTCCGACGATCCTCGCCCCGCGCCGCCGCGATCCGTGACGCGCATTCACTGCGTGCTGCGCAGCCGGTAGCCGACCCCGCGCATCACCTCCGGCATCCCGGACGCGCCCGCGCATTCGAGCTTCTTGCGCAGCCGGCTGATGTGGCTGTCGACGGTGCGCTCCAGCGCATCGACGTCGGCGAGGCAGGCGTCGATCAGTTCGCTGCGCGTGAACACGCGGTTCGGCGAGCCGGCCAGGTGCGCGAGCAGCCGGAATTCGGTCAACGTCAGCGAGACGCCGGTTGCTCCGGTGTCGGTGCGAACCGTGGTCAGATAGCTTTGCGTGTCGATTTCAAGGTTGCCGACCTTGATGAAGCGCCCGGACGTGGCCGTTTCGAAACGACGCAGGATCGCGCGGATGCGCGCGACCACCTCGGCCGGATTGAACGGCTTCGTGATGTAGTCGTCCGCGCCGAAACGCAGCCCCTGCAAGCGATCGATCTCGCGGTCGAGCGCCGTGATGATGACGATCGGCGTGTCGCTGCGGCGGCGCAGTTCGACCAGGACTTCCCAGCCGTCCTTCTTCGGCATCCTGACGTCGAGCAGGATCAGGTCGGGCTTCAGGACGGGCTCCACGTCGAGCACGGCCTGGCCGTGATCGACGCGGTAGGTGCGAAAGCCGTCGTGGGCGAGGTACGCGTCGAGTATGTCGGCGATCTCCGGATCGTCTTCGGCAATGAGTATCAGAGGGTTCATCGGGTTCACTGGAAGTGAGCGTGTCCTTGGGCGGGCCGGCGGCGCGGCACGTGCGCCGCCGGACTTCACCGTGCTTTCGGTCGTCGCGGACGGCTGGGCGACGGCCCATTGCTCAGTTTTTTGCCACGCTGTTGGCGGGGGGCACGTCGGTGTCGGTCAGCCCGCCACCGAGCGCCTTGTAGAGCGCGACCGCGTTGCCCAGTTCGGCGTTGCGCAGATCCAGCAACGTCTGGCGCGCGGCATACAGCTGGCGCTGCGAGTCGAGCAGTTCCAGCCGATCCTCGATGCCGGCGCGATAGCGCAGGTTCACGAGATCGGTACGGCGCTCGGCGCTCTTGACGACCTTGGTCTGCGCGTCGATCTGGCGGCTGAAGGTCTCGCGCCCGGCGAGGCCGTCGGCCACTTCGCGGAACGCGGTCTGGATCGAGCGTTCGTACTCGACGACCGCGCTGGACTTGCGCACTTCCGCGAGATTCAGCTCGGAACGCAGCCGGCCGCCCTGGAAGATCGGCAGCGTGACCTGCGGCGCGAAACTCCACACGCGCTGGCCGCCGTCGAACAGGCTGCCCAGCCCCGGGCTGAGGAAGCCGATCGACGACGTCAGCGACAGGCGCGGGAAGAATGCCGCGCGCGCCGCGCCGATGTCGGCGTTGGCGGCGACGAGATTCTGCTCGGCCTGCTGGATGTCCGGCCGGCGGTACAGCAGTTCCGACGGCAGTCCGGCCGGCAGCTTGGTCATCACCGGCTGGCGTTCCAGCGACAGCGGATCGGGCAGGTTCTTCGGCAGGTCGGTGCCGACCAGCAGCCGCAGCGCGTTGCCCGCCTGCTCGACGGCGCGCGAACGCGCCTCGAGATCGGCGCTGGCGCTCGCGACCTGGCCTTCGGCCTGTGCGATGTCGACGCCGCTCGCCTGGTCGGCGAGCTTGAGGCGGCGCGCGAGGTCGAGCGACTGGCGCCAGTCGTTCAGCGTGCGTTCCGACAGCGCGCGCTGCTCTTGCGCGAGACGCTCGGCGAAATACGCGTTGGCCACGGAGCCGACGAGCGCGATCTGCACCGCCCGGCGGCCGTGATCGGTCGCGAGGTAGCGCGCGAACGCGGCATCCGACAGCGACTTCACGCGGCCGAACAGGTCGATCTCGAACGCGCTGAGACCGATGTTCACGCCGTACTGGTTCTGCGTGTTCTCGAGCAGCGGCGGGTTCGATTGCGAGTCGGCGGCCGTGCGCTGGCGCGTGAAGCTCGCGCCGGCGCCGATCGACGGCAGGCGCGCGGAACGCTGGATGCCGTACTGCGCTTCGGCGGCCTGGACGTTCAGCGCGGCCAGGCGCAGGTCGCGGTTGTTCTCGAGCGCGAGCTCGATCAGGCGCTGCAGGCGACGGTCGCCGAACATCGAGCGCCAGCCGAGATCGGCCGCGTTCGCGTGCTGGTCGGCCGCGACGGCGGTCGTGTAGGCGGTCGGCACCGGCAGCTCGGGCTTGACCAGCTTCGGCGCCATCGAGCACGCCGACAGCGCGAGCGCGGCGGAAACCGCGGCGGAAAGAATGAGTAATCGCATGGCATCAACCTTCATGTTCGTGGGTCACGGCGGCGGGCTTCTTGCCGGATGCGCGCCATGCCGAGAGGCGTTCCTGGATGCTCATCACGAACACGTAGAAAACCGGAACGAAGAAAATGGCCAGCACCGTGGCGGTCACCATGCCGCCGAACACGCCGGTGCCGATCGCGTGCTGCGTTTCGGCGCTGGCGCCGGTCGCGATCATCAGCGGGACGACGCCGAGGCCGAACGCGAGCGAGGTCATCAGGATCGGGCGCAGACGCAGCTTGGATGCCTGCACGGCCGACTCGATCAGCCCCATGCCTTCCTCGCGCAACTGCTTCGCGACTTCCACGATCAGGATCGCGTTCTTCGCCGACAGGCCGATCACGGTGATCATCCCGACCTTGAAGAACACGTCGTTCGGCATCCCGCGCAACATCACCGCGGCGAGCGCGCCGATCAGGCCGAGCGGCACCACCAGCATCACCGACAGCGGAATCGCCCAGCTCTCGTAGAGCGCCGCGAGCACCAGGAACACGACGACCATCGACAGCGCCATCAGCATCGGCGCCTGCGAAGCCGACTCACGCTCCTGCAGCGACTGGCCGGTCCACGCGACCGTGAAGCCCGGCGGCAACTGCGCGGCCAGATGCTCCATCTCGGCCATCGCCGCGCCGCTGGAGTAGCCGGGGGCCGAGCCGCCCGAGATCCGTGCGGACGGGTAACCCTGGAAGCGCACCAGTTGCAGCGGGGTTTCCGACCAGACCGGACGCACCACTTCGGACAGCGGCACCATGCCGCCGGTCGCGTTGCGCACGTAGAGCTTCATCACGTTCTCGATCTGCATGCGGGCCGGCGCATCCGCCTGGATGATCACCTGCTGCATGCGGCCCGCGTTCGGGAAGTCGTTCACGTAGGTCGAACCCATCGCGGCCGACAGCGTGTCGCTGATGGTCGTGAACGACACGCCGAGCGCTTCGGCCTTGTCGCGGTCGATGTCCAGCTTCACGCTCGTGCCGGCCGGCAGGCTGTCCGGATAGACGCCGGTCACCACCTTGCTTTGCGCGGCCAGTTCGAGCAGCTTGGCTTCAGCCGCCTTGAGTGCCGCGTAGCCCTGGTTCGCGCGATCCTGCAGGCGCATCGTGAAGCCCGAGCTGGTGCCCAGCCCGTCGATCGCCGGCGGCAACAGGCTCATGACCGTGCCTTCCGTCACGCCGCCCATCGCGGCCTGCGCGCGCATCGCTTCGTCCATCGCGTTTGCCCCGTCGCGCTTGTCCCAGTCCTTGAGCACCGCGTAGTTCAGCGCCGCGTTGGAGCCGAGGCCCGAGAAGCCGTAGCCGATGATGGAGATGCTCGACTCGATGCCCGGACGCGACGCGAGATGCTTCTCGAGGGTCTTGACCACGTCGCCCGTGCGCTCGACGGTCGAATCCGACGGGAGCAGGAAGCCGGTCATGAAGTAGCCCTGGTCTTCCTCGGGCAGGAACGACGACGGCAGCATGCGGAAGCCGAACACCAGCGCGGTGGAGATCGCGACGAACAGCAGCATCACGCGGCCCGTGCGGCCGACCAGCTTGCCGACGCGCGTTTCGTACCAGCTCGTCATGCGGTCGAAGCGGCGGTTGAACCAGCCGAAGAAGCCGCGCTTCTCGTGGTGGCCATGCTCGACCGGCTTGAGCATCGTCGCGCACAGGGCCGGCGTCAGCGTCAGCGCGAGCAGGGCCGAGAACATGATCGACACGGCCATCGACATCGTGAACTGCTGGTAAATCACGCCGACCGAACCGCTCGACATCGCCATCGGCAGGAACACGGCCGTCAGCACCAGCGTGATGCCGATGATCGCGCCGGTGATTTCCTTCATGGCCTTGATCGTCGCGTCCTTCGGCGACAGGCCTTCTTCCACCATCAGGCGTTCGACGTTCTCCACGACGACGATCGCATCGTCGACGATGATGCCGATCGCGAGCACCATGCCGAACATCGTCAGCACGTTGATCGAGAAGCCCGTCATCAGCATGACCGTGAAGGTGCCGAGCATCGCCACCGGCGCGACGATCGCCGGGATCAGCGTGTAGCGCACGTTCTGCAGGAACAGGTACATCACCAGGAACACGAGCACCATCGCTTCGATCAGCGTGTGAATCACCTTCTCGATCGAGATCTTCACGAACGGCGCGGTATCGAACGGGATCGAGTAGGTCATGCCGGACGGCATCGTCTTGGCGATCATGTCCAGTTGCTCGCGCACGGCCTCGGCGGTCTTCACCGCGTTGGCGCCCGGCGCCAGCTGCACGCCGGCGAAGGTCGCGGGTTTGCCGTTCTCGCTGTTGACGAAGGTGAACGACTGCGGGCCGAGCTCGACCCGCGCGACGTCGCCGAGCACGACCTTCGAGCCGTTCGCGTTCGCGCGCAGCACGATCTTCGCGAACTGCTCGGGCGACGTGAGCTGGCCTTGCGCGGTGAGCGGTACCGTGACGCGCTGGCCCGACAGCGCGGGCGCCGCACCGAGGCTGCCCGGGGCGATCTGCACGTTCTGCTGGGCGACGGCCGTCGTCAGGTCGTTCATCGACAGGCCGTAGGTGATCAGCTTCTGCGGATCGACCCAGATGCGCATCGCCTGTTCGGAGCCGAACAGCTGCACCTTGCCGACGCCTTCGACACGGCGCAGGTCCTCGACGACGTTGCGCGCCATGTAGTCGGCCAGCGCGTTTTCGTCATAGCGGCCGCTGTCCGACTTCAGGCCGACGAACAACAGGAAGCCGGTGGAGGCGGACTCGACGATCACGCCGTTTTGCCGCACGACGGGCGGCAGGCGCGGCTCGACCGACTTGAGCTTGTTCTGCACCTCGACCTGCGCCATCGCCGAATCGGTGCCGGGCTTGAAGGTCGCGGTGATCTTCGCCTGGCCGGAGGTATCCGACGCCGATTCGAAGTACAGCAGGTTGCGGACGCCGGACAGCTCGCGCTCGATGAGGCTCAGCACGCTGTCGGTCATCGTCTGCGGTGTGGCGCCCGGGTAGGTGGCGGTAATGGTGACGGTCGGCGGCGCGACCGACGGATAGCGCGCAACCGGCAGTTCGGGGATGGCGATCAGGCCCAGCAGGATGATGAAGAGGGCGATCACCCACGCGAAGACCGGGCGCCGGATGAAGAATTGGGACATGACTGGATGCTCCCCGTGACTCAGTGCGACGAAGCGGTCTTGACCGCTTCAGGCGCCTTCCAGGCGGTCGCCGTCACGGGCGCACCGTCGCTCAGGCGCTCCATGCCTTCGACGACGACCTTCTGGCCCGCCTGCAGACCCGACTTGATCCGATAGCTGCGGTTCGTCAGCTCGCCCACTTCGATGGCCTTCAGGTGTGCCTGGCTCTTTGCGTCGAGCACCCAGACCTGCGGCTTGCCGCCCGCGCGGACGATCGCCTGTTGCGGCACGGTCAGTGCACTCTCGAAGTGCCCACGCGGGATGCGGGCACGCACGTACATGCCCGGCAGCAGCTCGCGCTTCGGGTTGTCGACCAGCACGCGCAGCAGCACGTCGCCGGTGCCCGGGTCGACGTTGACGCCAGAGAACAGCATGCGGCCCTTCACGTCGTAGCGCGAGTCGTCGTCGCGCAGCACGTCGACCGGCAGCCCGTTGCCCGCGGTGTCCGGCTGGGCCGCGAGCGCGCCGCGCAGCGCTTCGAGCGACGCGGCCGGCTGGCGCACGTCCACATAGACCTGGTCGATCTGCTGGATGCGTGCCATCGGCTGGCTGTCGCTGCTCGCGACGAGCGCACCCTCGGTCACGAGGGCCTGGTCGATGCGGCCCGTGATCGGCGCTTCGACGGTCGCGAACTTCAGGTCGAGCTGGCGGCGGGCGAGCGTCGCGCGCGCCTGCGCGACGTCGGCGGCAGCCTGGTCGCGTTGCGACACCGAGTCGTCGTACACCTGACGGCTGATCGCGTCGGCCTCGACCAGCGGCTTGAGACGGGTGGTCTGCACCTTGGCCCGCGCGAGCGCGGCTTCCGCGCGTTGCAGGGCCGCCGCGGCCGTGTCCATGTCGGCCTTGAACGGCGCCGGGTTGATCTGGAACAGCGGCTGGCCCGCACGGACTTCCGTGCCCTGCTCGAACAGCCGCCGCTGCACGATGCCGCTGACCTGCGGCCGGATCTCGGCGATCCGGACGGCCGCGACGCGGCCCGGCAGGTCTTCGGTCAGGTCGAGGGGGGCGCCTGCCAGCGTCATCGCCGCAACCGGGGTGGCCGGCGCGGCGGCCTGCTGTTCGGTGGGCCCGCAGCCCGCCAGCATCGCCGCCACCAGTGCGCACACGGCGCCGTAGCAGGCTCGTTTCTGATTTTTCATGTGGACTCCATGGGACGCAGGCACCCAGTGGCCCGCATTTTCGGATCGAAGTGTGCGTGCGCCCGATGGAGTTTTTTGTGCGGAAAGATGGAGGTTCGATGGAGGGCGTGAAGGATTCGCGGAAGGGCGATTCGCAGGCGGGGCGGGCCGGAAGATGATGGGCGCCGGGGCGGCTTGGCGCTATCCGGATGCGGGGTGGGCGGCGCGCGAGTCCCGGAATGACGCAATCGTCTGATGAAATGCCGGTGGCTGTGTGTGCCATCGGCATGCCCCGGCCGGCGCCCGGGGGGATGCCATTGCGAGGTTCGCGTCGGTGGAGGCGGCGCGGGATGGATCAGGGCCGGCGCGCCTCCCGTTCCGCTGCTGCGGCGGCCGGGGGCGCGAGGCGGCGAGGCGGCGGCCCGGCGCACAAGGCGCGTCGACCGCTCGCCGGGAGGTTTACCGCGGGTCGGTGTCGACGGTGCGCTGCGTGGTGGACGGCAGGTCCTTCCGGCTCGATGCCGCCGCGCGTACCGATGCAGGGCGGTCGGGCCAGCGCAACGCGAACGACGTGCCGCCGCGCGCGGTTGGGCGACACGATGCTTCGCCGTCGTGCGCCTGCGCAATGGCCGCCACCACGGCGAGCCCCAGGCCGCTGCCGCCCTTCTGGTCGGAATGCGTATCGTCCACGCGCCGGAAGGCATCGAAGATCCGGGCTGCGCAATCGGCGGGGATGCCCGGACCTTCGTCTTCGACCACCAGCTGGCACGTACCGTTTTCGACCCGCGTGTGAATGCGGATCGCACCGGGCACCGCGTAGCGCCGTGCATTCTCCAGCAGCGCGAGCAGCGCCTGGCGCATCCGGAACGCGTCGCAGCGCACGGGCCGCGTATCGAGATCGAGCACCATGTATTGACCGGCCGCGGCCAGCGAATCCTCGAGCATCTCGACGACCGCCTTGACGTGCGTCGCCAGGTCGGTCTCCTGGATACTGACGCTCAGATGCCCGCTTTCGGCGAGGCTGATCACGCGCAGATCCTCGATCAGGCGCGTCAATCCTTCCGCCTGGGTCAACAGGCTTCGGAACAGCGCCTCGCCCGGCTGGAAGACGCCTTCGGCCAGCCCCTGCAACCGCCCGCGCAGGACCGTGACCGGCGTCCGCAGTTCGTGCGCGATCGCGGCATTCCAGAATGCCTGCTCGTCCGTCATGCGCTGCAGCTGGGCGGCGAGCGCATTGAAGTCGTCCGCGATCAGCGCGGCTTCGTGAATCGATCGATCGCCGGCGACGGCGCGCGCGGTCAGGTCGCCCCTGGCGACGCGACGAATGCTGTCCGCGACCGAGTTGAGCGGCACCAGGATCCGATGCGCGAGCCGGGCCGACACGACAATGGCGAGTATCAGGCCGATCAGCAGCGTGATACCCAGGCATATCCACTCGGGGTTGGACGGAATCCAGCTTGCCTGGTGGCAAAACTCGCTCCAGTGCCGGAGCATCACGTAGTAAAAAACATAGGTCATCAGCACGACGATCAGCATGATGCCGAGCGCCAGCTCCGCCATCGACACCGCAATCTTGCGGCCCAGCCCACCGAGTTTCATTTCGTGCTCCCAAGCGTGGTGTTGCGTCGATTCACGACGGGACAGTCGTGCGGTTGGATGGCCGTGGCGTCAAGGGAGGGGTGTGATCGAGGCGGGTGAGCGGTATGCCTCGGTGCGTCGAGGTTTCCCGCGGCAGGTGTGTCGGAGGTGCGATGTGGCTCGAGACCGGAAAAGGCCGGGCTTGCATCGACGGGATCGTTCCCGGCCGACAGGGACAGCGGCCGGACAGCGCGATGTGTGCGGGACGGTATGCGTTCTTCAATCATGGTGTCCGCTTGGGATTCTGCTATTCACTTCATCGAATCGCAATATTACCGCACGTAATTGGCCATCGGATGACACGATGATTCGGTGTACGTTGGAACGCGCGCGGCGAGATCGTCGTTTTTCCGCTGCCGTTGGGGGTGGGTAAGTTCGGCTTGAAGTTGCAGCGCCGGTCTATCCGCCCGTAAATGGAGTCGCGGCAGCGTGCACCTTCGCCACCCGGATACACTGACGCCTTCGCCGTATCCGTCGCGGCAGCGTGGGCCGTCGGCTGCGGATTCGTGGAGAGATCACCCATGAGCATCGTCGTTCGTCGAAACCGGATCGCCAGCCGATTAGGCCGGGTGCTCATCTCGGGCGCGTTGATCGCTTCCGTCGTCGGCTGTGCCGCGACGGCGGTCGACGACACGTCCATCGCGCCGGATCTGCATGAAACCGTCGTCAAGCTGCCGGTCGACGAGGGGGCGAGCACGCGGGACATCGTCGCCACCACCTACATGCCGGAGGGCCCCGGACCCTTTCCGCTGATCGTGCTGAGCCACGGCAGCCCGCCCGATCCGCGCGACCGGCCGAAGGTGCGCCGCTATCGCGCATTGCCGCAGATCCGGACGTTCGTGAAGCTCGGCTTCGCGGTCATCGTGCCGATCCGCCGCGGGTACGGGGCGACGGGCGGGGTCGATGAAGAGGATGCCGGTTCGTGCCGGCATCCGGATTACCTTGCTGCGGGGCAGCAGGCCGCGCGCGATGTGCTCGCGGCCGTGCGGTATGCGCAGACGTTGCCGCAGGTGGATCGAAACCGTGTCGTGCTGGTCGGGCAATCGGCGGGTGGTTTTGCTTCGCTGGCGGCGGCGAGCTACGCGCCGCAGGGGGTGGTCGCGGTGGTGAACTTCTCGGGTGGGCGTGGCGGGAACCCGACGACTCATCCCGGCATGCCGTGCGATCCGAAGCAGATGGCCGACACGATCGGGCATTTCGCGAGCACGACACGGGTGCCGGTGCTGTGGCATTACGTGCAGAACGACAAGTATTTCGCGCCTGAAGTCGTGGCGACCTGGTTTGCCGCGTTTCAGGGGGCGGGTGGGCGCGGGCAGATGGTTGTTGAACCGCCGTTTGGCAAGAACGGGCACGGGATGTTTGCGGTCACGGAGGCGATACCCATTTGGTTGCCGCACTTCGAGGCGTTTGTGGGGCCGTTGGTGGTGGTGAAGTAGGGGGATTCGGGTAAGTGGCCGATTTGATTCAAAGGTGACCGAATCGTACTGCAGTGGACCGGCATCACCCAGTTGTGGTCTCGACCGTTGGTCGAACAGAAGACGTCACGTTGGATGTCGGGACCGCTGGGAAACTCGTGCAGCCAAAGTGGGAGGGTTTCCTACGCAAGCCTCGCAATCTGCGTGTCGCTGGACCATATAATGACCTCGCGGCTTCGCAGCTTCTGGGGCTCGACTTTCTGAATTGTCACGGCAATAATGCAAGACGACGAAATTGAAGAAGATGGCTTTCGCCGTGACCGCCCTTAGGGCTTGGGTATGTTGCACGTAAAATGAATTGTCGAAATCGATGATCTACGAAAATCAACGATTTGTTCGCGAATCAGGTTGTTCGGCAGGAGACGCTGGACCGAACTAATGGTTTGATCTCACGCTGTTCCTTAAAAGTAAACGAATTGACAAGAGGAAGTGCATGCAACCACAGTACATTCCAATTGGAGTTCTCTTCGCGCATGGTATTCGCCACACAGTTCCGCTTTTTCAACGTCCTTATGTCTGGGATGAGGAGAACCAGTGGCAACCGCTGTGGGAAGATATTTCTGGATTGCTTGACAGAATCGAGCGCGGAAGCGGCAAATCCGCAATTCCTGGGCACTTTCTCGGCACAGTCGTTCTCGAGCAAACGCCGAATGTGACAGGCAGTCTTCCAAGGCGAGAGGTCATCGATGGACAGCAGAGGCTGACGACACTGCAGATTGTGTTGAAGGCCGCAGAGCATGCCTTCGAAACTATCCTTGCAAGCGTCGAAGACGCATCGAAACGGGCCGTGGAAGCTGCTCATCGGCAAATCTCCGCCCTGACAATCAATCCCGGTTGGGTTGAGGAAGAAGAGCAGTACAAGGTTTGGCCCACCAACGAAGACCGTGCTCCTTTCGTCGCCGTGATGAGTTCGTCCGCGTCAGATGACTACTCTGCTCCCGTAACGCAGATGGCAAGAGCATATGCTTTTTTCAGGCAGACGTTCCAAAGTTATCTCACTGAATCCGAACGCGTTCCGCGCGTGCAACGACTGGCTGCTGCGCTCAAGGATCATCTTCGCCTCATCGTTCTCGATCTTGACAATAGCGACGAGCCCCAAGCGATATTTGAGACGCTGAATGCGCATGGCACGCCGCTTTTGCCCGCTGATCTGATCAAGAACTGGGTACTGTGGGAAGCTAACCGTCAAAATCTGGACGCCTCAGCGCTATATGAGAAACACTGGAGAATATTCGATCGGGACCATGAATATTGGCGCAAGGTAGTTGGTACCGGACACGCTGCGAGACCTCGGGTCGATACTTTCCTGCAGAACTGGTTGACGAAAGAGACGCTGACGCCGATATCGACTAAGCACTTGTACGACAAGTTTCTGCAGTACGTCGATAGTTTGAGGGTGGCTTCGCCAGATCAGAAGGTCGACATTCCAAAGCTTATGTCAGGCATCCACGCGGACGCACTTCGTTATCTGCGCATCTCCGATCCACAAGGAAGCTCGCGTTTCGACGAATTTTTGCGGCGCCTTCATACCCTAGACGTTGTGGTATTCCATCCCCTCCTGCTAGCTCTTCTGGGCAGACCCGGCATTACAGCCTCGAATCTCGACGAAGCTGCAATCGTGCTTGAAAGTTATCTCGTTAGACGCATGATATGTGGATATCAGACGCGAGGTTATGGTGGTCTGGTCACTTCTTTGATGCTATCCCTTCAAGTTGCAAATGATGGAGACGTTGTTACCGTACTGCGTCGCCATCTTGCAGTTGGTGACGGATGGCCCAGCGATTCAGAATTCAGGCGGGAGTGGTTGAACAGAAAGTTCTACGGCATGCTCCGTCGCGATCGCGTTGTTATGATTCTCCGGGCCATTGAGGAAGCGTATCAGCATCGCAATTCCAAGGCTGAGCCGGTCTTGTCCTTCAATTTTGCGAAACTCGAGATTGAGCACGTCATGCCCCAGAACTGGGTGGAACATTGGCCTCTTAAAGCCGGGGAGAGTCTGGATGAACGAGCGCGCGTAATACAAGGAATCGGTAATCTCACCCTCGTAAGTCAGAAACTTAATGGAAGCTTGTCGAATGCACCATGGAATAATTTGCCCGGAAACGATATCAAGACGAAGCGTGAGGCTCTGGAGGAGCACAGCAAGCTGGAGCTGAACCGATTGCTGCTGAAGACATACGTTGACTGGGACGAAAAAGCGATTGCAAAGCGTGCCGAAGTACTGTTCGAAGAAGCGCGCGCTATCTGGCCACTGTAGGATCTTCCTTCTATTCGTTCAGCGATGCCTTCGACGCTTGCGATCGTGATCCGTCGCGGGTCGCCTACGTCGGAGATCGGCTCGACGACGATGTCGAACCGGCGCGGCAGGCATTGTTTCGGTGTTTTTGCGGCGCGGCCCGTGGGCACGGATCCAGTCGCGCTCAGGACGGTCCGTGACCCCGACTCACGTCATAGAGGATCTTTCTTCACTTCGAGGTTTGTTGCGCGGAATTCAAGCGCTCTCCGACCTCCGCGTGATCGTTTCGACATCAGGTACTTCCCGGCGTCGCGCCGGAATCGCCTACCGGTGCGCAGCCCACATCGCGGCTCAAGGTAAACCCGCAGCCCCACAAGCCACCGCACAAATCTGGCCGCCTCGACCGCTCCATCCCGCCAACGCGGCACACCGTTTGCTCGCCAATCCCCAAACCGCCAAACGAGATCCCGCCCAAACCCCCACCCAGCCAGCCTTCCCCCGCCCAACCCCCCAATCCCGTGGCCGATTTTGTCACCACATGGGCCGGATATGACAATGAGAATCGCCTGCCCTAGGATTACGATGCCTCACGTCGTCGCCCGGGCCTGAGCCGTTTTTCCCGCCTCTCGCCCGAGAGCGCCCCTCATAAAACGTCTGATTGGAACATCGACCATGAGCTATCACGCCCCCGTCAAGGACATGCTGTTCGTGCTGAAGGAACTGGCCGGCATCGACGCCGTTGCGCAGTTGCCGGGCTTCGAGGATGCCGGTTACGACACGGCGCAGGCCGTGCTCGACGAGTCCGCGAAGTTCTGCGGCGAGGTACTGGCCCCGCTGAACGTCGAAGGCGACCGCAACCCGAGCAGCTGGAAGGACGGCGTCGTAACTGCAACGCCGGGCTTCGGCGAAGCATTCCGCCAGTTCGTCGAAGGCGGCTGGCAGGGGCTGCAGCACCCGTCCGAATACGACGGCCAGGGGCTGCCGAAGCTGATCGCGACGCCGTGCATCGAGATGCTGAACGCATCGAACCTGTCGTTCGCGCTCTGTCCGCTCCTGACCGACGGCGCGATCGAGGCGCTGCTGACGGCCGGCACCGACGAGCAGAAGCAGCGCTACGTGCCGAAGCTGATCTCCGGCGAATGGACCGGCACGATGAACCTGACCGAGCCGCAAGCCGGCTCCGACCTCGCGCTGGTGCGCTCGCGCGCCGAGCCGCAGGGCGACGGCACGTACAAGGTGTTCGGCACGAAGATCTTCATCACGTGGGGCGAGCACGACATGGCGGACAACATCGTCCACCTGGTGCTGGCGCGCACGCCGAACGCGCCGGAAGGCGTGAAGGGCATCTCGCTGTTCATCGTGCCGAAGTTCCTGGTCAACGACGACGGCTCGCTCGGCGCACGCAACGACGTGCACTGCGTGTCGATCGAGCACAAGCTCGGGATCAAGGCGAGCCCGACGGCGGTGCTGCAGTACGGCGACCACGGCGGCGCGATCGGCTACCTGGTCGGCGAGGAAAACCGCGGCCTCGAATACATGTTCATCATGATGAACGCGGCGCGCTTCGGCGTCGGGATGCAGGGGATCGGCGTGGCCGATCGTGCGTACCAGAAGGCCGCGGAATTCGCGAAGGAACGCGTGCAGAGCCGCCCGGTGGACGGTTCGGCCAAGCAGTCGGTGACGATCATCCATCACCCGGACGTGCGCCGCATGCTCGGCACGATGCGCGCGCTGACCGAAGGCGCACGGGCGCTGGCCTACGTGGCCGCCGCGCACAGCGACATTGCCCACCGCCATTCGGACGAGGCGACGCGGTCGCGTCATCAGGCAATCTACGAGTATCTGGTGCCGGTGGTGAAGGGCTGGAGCACGGAGATGGTGAACGACGTGGCGAGCCTGGGCGTGCAGGTGCACGGCGGGATGGGCTTCATCGAGGAGACGGGTGCAGCGCAGTATTACCGCGATGCCCGTATCCTGGCGATCTACGAAGGCACGACGGCGATCCAGGCGAACGACCTGGTGGGCCGCAAGACGATGCGCGACGGCGGCGCGGTGGCGAAGGCGCTGATCGCGGAGATCGGCGACACGGTGGCGGCGCTGGGCAAGCTGGACGGCGCGGCGGCTGCGTCGGTGAAGGCGCAGCTGGAGAAGGGCGCGAAGGCGCTGTCGTCGGTGGTCGATTACGTGGTGGCGAACGCGAAGCAGGACCCGAACGCGGTGTTCGCGGGCAGCGTGCCGTACCTGAAGCTGGCGGGCGTGGTGCTGTGCGGGTGGCAGATGGGCCGCGCGCTGGTGGCGGCGCACGCGAACCGCGCGAGCGACCCGGCGTTCTTCGATGCGAAGATCGCGATCGCGCAATGCTATGCGGAGCACGTGCTGGTGCAGGCAGGCGCATTCGAGGCGTCGATCGTCGGCACGAAGGGCAACGAGGGCGTGCTCGCGTTGACGGAAGACCAGTTCTGACCGGCTGACGGTCGGGACGCAGGAGGAGACAGGATTTTGACCACACAGGACTTGCTCGCGCAGTACGGCCCGCGCGAATCGATGGAATACGACGTCGTGATCGTCGGCGGCGGCCCCGCCGGGCTGTCGGCGGCGATCCGGCTCAAGCAGCTGGCCGCCGAGAAAGGCACCGAGATCGGCGTGTGCGTGCTCGAGAAGGGTTCCGAGATCGGCGCGCACATCCTGTCGGGCGCGGTGATGGACCCGCGCGCGATCACCGAGCTGTTCCCCGACTGGAAGGAGCGCGGCGCGCCGCTCGACGTCGAGGTGACGGAAGACCGCTTCCTGTTCCTGTCCGAGAAGAGCGCGGTCACGACGCCGAACTGGGCGCTGCCCGCCAACTTCCAGAACCACGGCAACTACGTGATTTCGCTGGGCAACGTCACGCGCTGGCTTGGCGCACAGGCCGAAGCGCTCGGCGTCGAGATCTTCCCCGGCTTTCCGGCCGCGGAGATCCTCTACAACGACGATGGCTCGGTCAAAGGCGTCGCGACCGGCAACATGGGCGTGGGCAAGGACGGCGAGCCGACCGAGAACTTCCAGCTCGGCATGGAGCTGCACGCGAAGTACACGCTGTTCGCCGAAGGCTGCCGTGGCCACCTCGGCCGCCAGCTGATCTCGAAGTTCAAGCTCGACGCGAACGCGGATCCGCAGGCCTACGGGATCGGCATCAAGGAACTGTGGGAGATCGATCCGGCCAAGCACAAGCCGGGCCTCGTGATCCACACGGCCGGCTGGCCGCTGAAGTCGGACACCTATGGCGGCTCGTTCCTGTATCACATGGACAACAACCAGGTCGTGGTCGGCTTCGTGGTCGGCCTCGGCTACACGAACCCGTACCTGTCGCCGTTCGAGGAATTCCAGCGCTACAAGACGCACCCGTCGATCCGTGCGTTCCTGGAAGGCGGCAAGCGCGTGTCGTACGGCGCGCGCGCGATCACGGCCGGCGGACTGCTGTCGCTGCCGAAGACGGTGTTCCCGGGCGGCGCGCTGATCGGCGACGACGCGGGCTTCCTGAACGCATCGCGGATCAAGGGCAGTCACGCGGCGATCAAGACCGGCATGCTGGCCGCCGACGCCGCATTCGACGCGGTGCAGGCCGGCCGCCAGAGCGACGAGCTCAACGCGTACCCGGATGCCTTCAAGCAGTCGTGGCTGTACACGGAGCTGTATCGCGCGCGCAACTTCAAGCAGTGGATGGCCAAGGGGCTGTACCTCGGCACGCTGATGGTCGGGCTCGAGCAGAAGGTGATGGGCGGCAACGTGCCGTGGACGCTGCATCACAAGCATGCGGACCACGAGATGCTGAAGCCGGCGTCGCAATGCACGCCGATCGAGTATCCGAAGCCGGACGGCAAGCTGACGTTCGATCGCCTCTCGTCGGTGTTCATCTCGAACACGAACCACGAGGAGAACCAGCCGGCGCACTTGACGCTGAAGGATGCGAACGTGCCGGTGAACGTGAACCTGCGCACGTACGCGGGGCCGGAGGGGCGCTTCTGCCCGGCGGCCGTGTACGAATTCGTGAAGAACGACGACGGCAGCGATCGCCTGGTGATCAACGCGCAGAACTGCGTGCACTGCAAGACCTGCGACATCAAGGACCCGACGCAGAACATCGTGTGGGTCACGCCGGAAGGCGGTGGCGGGCCGAATTACCCGAACATGTAACGCAACGCATCCCCGCGCCTGCGGGCGCGAACGAACCGGAGTGAGACGATGAGCAATGCAGCGAAAGAAGTCGTGGTGGTGAGCGGTGTCCGTACCGCGATCGGTGATTTCGGCGGCAGCCTGAAGGATTTCTCGCCGACCGACCTCGGTGCGAAGGTGGTCGCCGAAGTGCTGTCGCGTGCGAACGTGCCGGGCGACGCAGTCGGGCATGTCGTGTTCGGCCACGTCGTGAACACCGAGCCGAAGGACATGTATCTCGCGCGTGTCGCGGCGATCAACGGCGGCGTGGCGCAGCATACGCCCGCGCTGACCGTGAACCGCCTGTGCGGGTCGGGCCTGCAGGCGATCGTGTCGGCCGCGCAGACGATCATGCTCGGCGACGCCGACATCGCGATCGGCGGTGGCTCGGAAAGCATGAGCCGCGCCCCGTACACCGTGCCGGCCGCGCGCTTCGGCCAGCGCATGGGCGACGGCAAGCTCGTCGACATGATGCTCGGCGCGCTGCACGACCCGTTCCAGACGATCCACATGGGCGTGACGGCCGAGAACGTCGCGGCGAAGTACGGCATCTCGCGCGACGCGCAGGATGCGCTGGCGCTCGAATCGCATCGTCGCGCGGCGCGCGCGATCGCGGAAGGGCGCTTCAAGGATCAGATCCTGCCGATCTCGATCCGCACGAAGAAGGGCGAGGTTGCGTTCGACACCGACGAGCACGTGCGCCTCGAAGCCAGCGCGGATGATTTCACGAAGCTGAAACCGGTGTTCCAGAAGGAGAACGGCACCGTCACGGCCGGCAACGCGTCGGGCATCAACGATGCGGCCGCGGCCGTGCTGATGATGAGCGCGGACGCCGCGCGCGCGCAAGGCGTGAAGCCGCTCGCCCGCCTCGTCGCGTATGCGCACGCGGGTGTCGATCCGGCATACATGGGCATCGGCCCGGTGCCGGCCACGCAGAAGGCGCTCGAACGCGCGGGCCTGAAGATCGGCGATCTCGACGTGATCGAGGCGAACGAGGCATTCGCGGCCCAGGCCTGCGCGGTCACGCAGGAGCTCGGCCTCGATCCGGCGAAGGTCAACCCGAACGGCTCGGGCATCTCGCTCGGCCACCCGATCGGTGCGACCGGCGCGCTGATCACGGTCAAGGCGCTGTACGAACTGAAGCGCATCGGCGGGCGTTACGCGCTCGTGACGATGTGTATCGGCGGCGGCCAGGGGATTGCTGCGATCTTCGAGAACATCTGATAATCGAACGCTCAGCACCCGAACACACAGGAAATTTCATGGCCATCGAAATCGTCGGCGTCGTGGGCGCCGGAACCATGGGCAACGGCATTGCGCAGACCGCCGCCGTTGCGGGTCTCAACGTCGTGATGATCGACGTCAGCGACGCGGCGCTCGAGAAGGGCATCGCGACGCTGAAGGGCAGCCTCGAGCGGCTCGTGTCGAAGGACAAGCTCGACGCCGCCACGCGCGACGCGGCACTGGCGCGCATCACGACGTCGACCGACTACGCGAAGCTCGCAGCGGCCGATATCGTGATCGAAGCCGCGACCGAGAACGTCGAGCTGAAGGGCCGCATCCTGAAGCAGATCGAGTCCGTCGCGCGGCCGGAAGCGATCATCGCGACCAACACGTCGTCGATCTCGATCACCGCGCTCGCGGCGCCGCTCGCCGATCCGGCGCGCTTCGTCGGCATGCACTTCTTCAACCCGGTGCCGCTGATGCCGCTCGTCGAGATCATCCGCGGGCTGCAGACGAGCGACGCGACCGCGTCGGCGGTGCGCGAGCTGACCGAGCGTTTCGACAAGTCGCCGATCGGCGTGCGCAATTCGCCGGGCTTCGTCGTGAACCGGATCCTCGTGCCGATGATCAACGAGGCGTTCTTCGTGCTGGCGGAAGGCATCGCGTCGGCCGAGGAAATCGACGCGGGGATGAAGCTCGGCGCGAACCACCCGATCGGGCCGCTCGCGCTGGCCGACCTCGTCGGCCTCGACGTGTGCCTCGCGGTGATGGACGTGTTCGTGAAGGACTTCGGCGATCCGAAGTATCGTGCATGCCCGCTGCTGCGCGAGATGGTGACGGCCGGCAGGCTCGGGCGGAAGACGGGGCGTGGGGTGTACGACTACAGCAAGTAAGCAGAGGGCTGGAAAGACCTCAACGCGGGTGGCGAGTCGTGCCGGATGGTGTCGTTTATCCGGTGCGGTTCGCCATCCGCGTTTTTCATTGATGGAAGTGGCTCACCGAATCCTGTCCGCCGGTTGAATCATTTCGAAAATCGATTTTAATCGTTAAATAGTTAAACCAATTAACGTTGATATCTTTCATATCGATTAAATTGACGTTTCAATGTGTAATGTTATATCTTGGTTGCCCAAAAGCAACCGAGAGAAAATAAAGTGGCAATAAACGAGGGGTTTCAAAAAAAATGCCGCTGGTCGGCCATCGTCGCATGGTCGGTATTCGCCGGACTGGCCGGCACCGCATCGGCCAATACCGAGCCGGCGCAGCAGACGCAACCCAGGCAGGCGCGCATGCCTCGCGTGCCGCAGAATCTGCCGGTGTCGCCCGAGCAGGCGCAGTACAACCTGCCGCTCAGCGAACAGGATCGCGCGGCGCTGACCCGGCCCTCGCCGCTCAAGCAACCGGCCACGCGCAGCAAGCGGAGCACGTCGGGCGCCGATTGCCGCGACATGTCGGCGATGACCCAGTATCGCGGCGCGGCACTCGCCGATTACATCGCGAATCTTCCCGATTACGAATGCCATTACGGCCTGTTCTCGGTCGATAAAGCGCAGGCCACGCAGATATTCAATGCCGAGAACGTGCACGCTGTCGCGGGTCGTTTCGTGCAGGAAATCTATCAATACGACGCGAGCAATTTGATCCTGGTCAATTTGCTGATTTATCTGCGTGCCGCTTATTACCAATATGATGTATCGGGCATCGCGAACCCGATTCCGAATCTCGCGGTGTCGCTGCGCCCGTATATCAAGCAAGGCCTGGAGGGCGATGCGCTCTATCGCGACAATTCGCGTGCGCCGAGCACCGCGAACGAGCTGATGAAGCTCATCACGAACATGCGGGACGAAGCGTACTACCTGCCGACGCTGAAGAACCGCATCGCGTCCTACACCGTGAGCGCGGCGAATCCGCAGGCGGCGGCGCCGCTGCTGCAGCGCAGTGCGGCGGGCGGCTTCACCGGCTTGCTCACGGTGTTCTTCTACGCGCACCAGCGCAGCGGCGCGCAACCGATGCTCGACAGAGATGCGACGTTCCCGGAGACGCTCAACCGCTTCGTCACCGCGAACCGCGCGAGCCTGTCGAACACGAGCGCCGCCTATCAGCTGGCCGACGCGGCGCGCGAAACGTTTCGCTTCCTCCGTTATCCGGCGCAGAAGCCGCGCGTGAAGAAAATGATCCAGGACCTGCTGGCGTCGACGAGCATGACGGGCGCGGACAGCGACCTCTGGCTCGCGGCGGCGGAAGCGGTCGACTACGGCGATCCGGGCAACTGCGCGGACTACGGCACCTGCGACTACAAGAAGCGGCTGACCGACGCGGTGCTCTCGCATCGCTACGCATGCAATGCGGGCGTGCGCATTCTCGCGCAGGACATGACGATGCCGCAGCTGCAGTCGGTCTGCACGGCAGTCGCGCGGCAGGACGACTACTTCCACCGGATGATGAAGACCGGGCGCAAGCCGGTCGCGGGCGATCGCAACGACACGATCGAACTCGTCATTTTCGATGACTACGCGAACTATCGAAAATACGCGTCGGTGATCTACGGCATTAGCACCGACAACGGCGGCATGTATCTCGAGGGCGATCCGGCCGCGCCGGGCAATCAGGCGCGCTTCATCGCGCACGAGGCATCGTGGCTGCGGCCGGAGTTCAAGGTGTGGAATCTCGAGCACGAGTTCACGCACTATCTCGACGGCCGCTACGACATGGCGGGCGACTTCTCGGTGAGCACCGCGAAGCCGACCGTGTGGTGGATCGAAGGTGTCGCCGAGTATCTGTCGAGAAAGAACGACAACCCGGAGTCGATCGACGCGGTGCGCACGGGCGCGTACCGGTTCTCGGACGTGCTCGGCACGCGTTACACGTCGAGCGACTACGTCACGCGCGCGTACCGGTGGGGCTACATGGCGACGCGCTTCATGTTCGAGCGCCATCGCGCGGACGTCGACACGATCGTGTCCCGCTTCCGGGTGGGCGATTACGACGGCTACGCAAACCATGTCGCTTACATCGGCAATCGCTACGACACCGAGTTCGCCGACTGGGCGCGCAGCGCGACGACGGCGGGCGAGCCGCCGGTGCCGGCGAAGCGCTGACCGGCATGGGCCGGCGCCGCGTGATCGGACGCCGGCCTCCGATCGCCACACCCGCTCTGCCCGGGTGCTCGGCGCCGGCCTGCACGAACGGTTGCGCTGCTTCGATGTCGATCACGCGCCGTCGGCATCGCACGCGTCTACCGCGCGCCTTTCTTCCACGACCGAAACAAATCCAGCAGCGCGCGGCACGGCGTTGACGTTGCGCCCCCGCGTCGCCATACCGCACCGACATCCATCGTCGGGACGGTCACACTCAGGTTGCGCCGGCTGATCCGGTTTCCTTCCAGGGACCACGGACGATAGACGAGATCCGACAGGATCGTGACGCCTTGTCCGAGCGCCACGAGGCTTCTGACGGCTTCGATCGATTTGCTCTGCATCCGGACGTTCGGCGTGATGCCGTAGCTTCCCCAGTACTTGCCGACGGTGCGCAGGTGCTCGTCCATGTCCAGGAGCAGGTAGTTTTCGCGCGCGACGTCCTCCAGCGTGACCCGATGCGCGTCCTGCAGCGGATGATCCGGATGGGTCCACAGCCTGCGCGGCGAGCGAAGCATCGTCTCGTATTTCAGGTCCCGAATCTCCGCCGTGTTCGACACGAGGAGCAGTGCGATATCGAGCCGGTCGTCGACGAGCATGTCCTCGATCGCTTCGCGCTCGCTTTCGACGAGGCTGACGCTCAGGTTACCGAACCGTTGGGAAATGACCGACATCAGCGACGGCATCAGATAAGCCGAGATGGTTTCGGTCACGCCGATACGAACATGCCCCGAGATCTGCTCGGGCTCTTCCTGCGCCGCCACCACGGCGCGATCGATCGACAGGGTCGCGTGTTGCACGTGACGCAGGAATCGCTCGCCTGCCGGTGTCAGCCGCACGCCTCTCGAATGACGCTGAAGCAGCGTGACGCCCACCCTCTCCTCCAGATTCTTCAGTGCGATGGTCATCGACGACTGGGACACCGAGCACAGGTTGGCCGACTGCGAGATCTGGCCCGTGTCGGCCACGGAGACGAAATACTCGATCTGGCGAAGCGTGATGTGCGTGCTCACGGGCGAGGCTCCAGGCAATCCGGGCGGCGCCGGAACGGCGCCGCCTCGACGGTCCGAACGGTACACCGGATCGGGTCGCGTGATATTGATTCAATATATATCACGCCATCAAAAGGATGAATTTGTCATGGCCGTTGCCGCTTCATAGCATGGAGTCAAACATGAAGCGGACGACGCGAATCGATGGATACGCAGGAGAAAAAGGGCTATTGCACGTTGTGCCGGTCGCGGTGCGGCACGATCAACGTCGTGCGTGGCGACATGATGATCAAGGTGCGGCCCGACGCAACGCATCCGACCGGCCACGCGATGTGCATGAAGGGGAAAGCCGCACCTGAACTCGTGCACAGCCCGAACCGGGTGCTGTATCCGATGCGGCGGACCCGGCCCAAGGGTGCCGCCGATCCGGGCTGGCAGCGCATCGGCTGGGAGGAAGCGCTGTCCGAGATCGCGGAGCGCCTTGCGCATTTCAAGCGCGAGAACGGAGCCGAATCGGTGGCGTTCGGCGTCACGACGCCGAGCGGCACACCCATGAGCGACAGTATCGACTGGGTCGAACGGTTCGTCTGGTTGTTCGGAAGTCCGAACATCTGCTACGCGACCGAGATCTGCAACTGGCACAAGGACAGCGCGCATGTCTTCACGTTCGGCTGCGGCATGCCGACCGCCGATTATCAGCATGCCGACCTCATCGTTCTGTGGGGCAACAATCCCGCCAATACGTGGCTGGCCCAGGCCGATGCGATCGCAAAGGGGCGGCGCCGCGGAGCGAAACTGATCGTCGTCGATCCGCGGCCGACGCCGCTCGCACGCGAGGCGGACCTGTGGCTGCGCGTCAATCCCGGCACCGACGGTGCGCTCGCCATGGCCATCGCGAGGCAGATGATCGCGATCGGCAACGTCGACGAACCCTTCGTCCGGCGATGGACGAACGGCCCGTTGCTGGTGCGTGCCGATACCGGACGGTTCCTGCGTGAACGGGATATCGACCCACGCGCGTCGGGCAATCGATACGCACTCTGGAACCAGACGCTCGATCGGCTGGAGCTGGTTGACGAAGAGGCTGGTACGGCGCTCTCCGATCTGTCGATGACCGGCACGCGCCACGTCGGGATCACGGACTCGGCCGGCCGTTGCATGCAAGTGGCATGCACGCCTGCGTTCGACCTCTATTCGCGTGCGCTCGCGGCCTATACGCCGGACCATGCCAGCACGATCACCGGCGTCGATGCCGCCGACATCATGAAGGCCGCGCACATGCTGCATCCCGGGCAGGGCATTGCGTATCACGCGTGGTCCGGCGTGGGGATGCACACCAATGCCACGCAGACGGAACGCGCCATCGCGACGTTGTATGCGTTGACGGGCGCGTTCGATACGCGCGGCTCCAATCGGGAATGGGCGAAGCAGCCGGCCAATGCGATCAGCAGCTTCGCGATGCTGGATCCGCAGCAGCGCGCGAAGGCGCTCGGCCTGGCGGAGCGGCCGCTCGGGCCGCCGTCGCAGGGTTGGGTGACGGCACGCGACGTCTATCGCGCCATTCTCGACGCCGAGCCCTATCGGGTACGCGCGCTGTTCGCGTTCGGCACGAACATGGTGCTGTCCCAGGCGGACGGCGGCATCGCCCACGATGCGCTGTGCGCGCTCGATTTTCACGTTCACTGCGATCTCTTCGAGACGCCGTCGTCGCGCTACGCGGACATCCTGCTGCCCGTGAACACGCCGTGGGAGCGGGAAGGCTTGCGGCTCGGCTTCGAGATCAACGAACGTGCGATCGAACTCGTTCAGTTGAGGCAGCGCATGGTGCCGCCGCGAGGGGAAAGCCGCGCCGACTACGACATCGTCTTCGATCTGGCCGTTCGGCTCGGCATGAAGGATCGGTTCTTCGGCGGCAGCATCGAGGCGGGATGGAATCATGTGCTCGAGCCGCTCGGGATGGACGTCGCGATGCTGCGCGAACATTCGGAGGGGATATCGCGGCCGTTGACGCAATACGAGCGTCGATACGCTTCGGCGACACCTGACGGCGCGCGCGGTTTCAACACGGAGACGTCGCGGGTCGAACTGTATTCCGAGCAGTTGCATCGTCACGGCTACCCGGCGGTGCCCCGATATGTGCCGCCGCAGCATGGACAGCGTGGGGAGGCGAACGATCGCCGCCGCTTCCCCTGCACGCTGACCTCGATGAAGAACGGCTACTACTGCCACAGTCAGCACCGCGGGCTTCCGAGCCTGCGCCGCCGCGCGCCGTACCCCGTCGCGGAACTCAATGACGCGCTGGCGGCGGAGCATGGCATCGTCGACGACGACTGGTTCCTGATCGAAACGACGAACGGCCAGGCGCGCTTCAAGGCACGCGTCGTGCCGGAGCTTGCGCATGACGTGATCGTGGCCGAATACGGCTGGTGGCAGGCCTGCGACGAGATCGGCATGGATGCGCTCGCCGTGGCGGGGCGCAAGCACAGCAACTTCAACCGGCTGGTTTCGGCGGCCACGCTCGATCCGGTGAGCGGATCGTCGCCGCTGCGTTCCGTCCGCTGCCGGATCCGCCCGGACCCGTCGATCGATCCGTCGCGCCGTGCGTGGAAAGGGCTGCGGGATTGTGTCGTCTCCGCCATCCACGAGGAAGCGAGCGGCGTGCGAACGGTCACGTTCCGGGCGTCGGATAGTGGGGCGTTGCCGGACTACTTGCCCGGGCAGCACGTGACCGTGCACGTTCCGACGCTGGGCGACGGCGGGACGACTCGCGCCTATTCATTGACGGGCGCCGCCTGCGAAGACGATCGCCGGACTTACGCCATCTCGGTGCGCCACCAGAAGGGCCGAACCGGGGAGGGTGTTCCGTTCGAAGGTGCGATGTCCTCCCATATCCATCGATCGCTCGAGGTGGGGGACCCCGTGTGGCTCGGCGCGCCCGCCGGCACCTTCATCGTGCCGCCGGCGTCGAAGCAGCCCGTCGTGATGTTCGCGGGCGGCATCGGCATCACGCCGTTCATCTCCTATCTGGAGTCGATCCGGGATCGGGGCGCGCAGGCGCCGGAATCGAAACTCTTCTATGCGAACCTGAACAGCGCGACGCACGCGTTCCGTGCGCGCATCGAGATACTGAAGCAGCGGCTGCCGAAGCTGGAAGTCGTCAACTGCTACAACCAGCCGCACGACGAGGTGCTCGGGCGTGACTACCAGATGAAGGGCTATCTGACGGCGGACGTCGTCAGTGACGACCTGATTCGACGGCGCGCGCGGTTTTACTTGTGCGGCCCGGAACCGATGATGCAGGCGATTACCGCGGGATTGATCGAACGCGGTGTTCCACCCTTCGACATCTTCAAGGAGGCGTTCAGATCACCGTTCAGGCCGGCGCCCGACCCGTCGAAGCGATTCGTCGTCCAGTTCACCCGATCGCGTCGCATGGCCACCTGGACGCCTAGCGACGGCAGCCTGCTGTCGTTCGCGGAATCGCTCGGGGTCGCGATGCCGAGCGGCTGCCGTGTCGGGCAGTGCGAGAGCTGCGCGGTCAAGGTCGTATCGGGTGAAGTCGCGCATTTGAGCGGGCACGGGCCCGATGAACCCGATGTGTGTCTCGCCTGTCAGGCCATTCCGGCAACCGACGTTGCCATCGATGCATGAACCCGCCGAAGGAAATGTTCACCATGAAATATTTTGACGCCGTGGCAACACGTGACGCACTGGATTTTGAATCGCTGGTATCGCGTCTGAGGCAAGCGTTCGTCGACGGCTGTCACGTGCCGCTTCGCCATGCGCATGCGATCAATGCCGGCAGTGACGACGAGGGCACGGTGCTCATCATGCCTGCGTGGGAAGACAACGGCTATCTGGGCATCAAGACGGTCAACATCTTCCCGGGCAATGCACGGCACGGCTTACCCGGGCTGCATTCGACCTATGTGCTTTATGACGGGCGGACGGGAAAACCGCTTGCGCAGCTGGACGGGGACGAGATCACGTCGCGCCGCACCGCGGCTGCATCGGCCCTCGCCGCGACCTATCTGGCCCGTCCGGATGCGTCGCGTCTCGTGCTGCTGGGCGCCGGACGCGTCGGCAGCCTGGTTCCGCTCGCGTATCGCAGCCAGTTGCCCATTTCGGACATCGAAGTGTGGGACAGGAATCCCCGGGCAGTGGCCGAGCTGGTCGATCGGCTGGCCGGGCTCGGCTTCAACGCGGCGCCCGTTACCGATCTCGAGAAAAGCGTTCGGCGCGCGGACATCGTGAGTTGTGCGACGCTCGCGACGGAGCCGATCGTCCATGGCAAGTGGCTTGCGCCGGGATCGCATCTCGACCTGATCGGCAGTTTTACGCCGCGCATGCGCGAGGCCGACGACGATTGCTTCCGGGGTGCGGCGATTTACGTCGATACGGACGAGGCACCGCAAAAATCCGGTGATCTCCTTGGCCCGCTGTCACGCGGTGTCGTCGCGATCGGCGGCCTGAACCGGACATTGTCGGCGTTGTGCAAGGGCGAAGCGAACGGCCGGCAGAATGACAGCGAGAGAACGGTGTTCAAGGCCGTCGGTACCGCGATGGAAGACCTGGCCGCTGCGATCCAGGTCTATGAAAAATCAAACTAGCGTGTTGACGGACAAGGAGACAAGGATGAAGGAGTGGATGGAAGTGCCGCGCGTCGACGCGCCGGCGACGGACCGCGAAGGCGCGCTCGAGCGAATGGCCGCCGGCGTCGCGCGCTGGTCGGAGAAGTGGTTCCCGGACGCTTATATCTTCGCCGCGATCGCCGTGGTCATCGTGGCGTTGGGCGCGCTTGCGATCGGTGCGCCGGTCAGGCAGGTCGGCGTGGCGTTCGGCGACGGCTTCTGGAGCCTCATCCCGTTCACGATGCAGATGGCGATCGTGGCCATTTCGGGTTATGTCGTCGCGGTATCGCCACCCGCGTCGAAACTGATCGACGCGCTCGCGCGGCTGCCGTCGTCCGGACGGGCGGCCGTGGCGTTCGTCGCGCTCGTCAGCATCGTCGCCTCGTTGTTCAACTGGGCGATCAGCCTGATCTTCAGCGGCCTGCTGGTCCGGGCACTGGCGCGTCGCGCCGATCTGCGCATGGACTACCGGGCCGCGGGCGCGGCCGCTTATCTCGGCATGGGGGCGACGTGGGCGCTCGGATTGAGCTCGTCCGCATCGCAACTGCAAGCGAACCCGGACAGCTTGCCCAAGACGCTGCTCGCGATCACCGGCGTCATTCCGTTCGCGGAAACCATCTTCCTGCCGCAGTCGATGCTGATGGCTGCCGTGCTGACGGTCGTTTCGGTGCTGATTGCGTGGCTGTCCGCACCCGGCGGCACGCGTGCCAAGACGGCGGCGGCGCTCGGGATTCCGCTCGACGACGCCCACGCCGCGATCCCGCGCCCGACTCGCCCGGGAGACTGGCTCGAGTACAGCCCGCTCGTCACCCTCGCGATCGTTGCGATCGGGACGATCTGGATGGCACACACGTTCACGACGAAAAATCCGCTGATCGCGATTTCGAACCTGAACACGTACAACTTCCTGTTCCTGATGCTGGGCATGCTGCTGAACTGGCGGCCGAGGCGCTTCCTCAATGCCGTCGCGCGTTCCGTGCCGTCGGTGGCGGGCGTGCTGATCCAGTTTCCGCTGTACGGCGGCATCGCCTACATCCTGACGAAGGCGTCGGCGCCTGCCGGACTGCCGCTGTCCGATCATCTCGCGCATTTCTTCGTCGCGCTGTCCTCGCAAGCGTCGTTTCCCGCGGTGATGGGGGGGTACTCGGCCGTCCTCGGATTCTTCGTGCCGTCCGGCGGCGGCAAGTGGATCATCGAGGCGCCCTACGTAATCGAGGCGGCAAAACTGCTGCACGTCCACCTGGGGTGGGCGGTGACGGTCTACAACGCGGCCGAGGCGTTGCCGAACCTGGTCAATCCGTTCTGGATGCTGCCGCTCCTCGGTGTGCTCGGGCTGCGGGCCCGCGACATCGTCGGGTTCACGTTCACGCAACTGGTGGTGCATTTGCCGCTGGTGATCTTCATGCTCTGGGCGCTTGCGAGCACGCTCAACTACCATCCGCCCGTCATGCCCTGACGAACGTCGGGCTCGTTTGCCGCCGGCGGAATGCGTATCCGGCAGGCGCGGCGTGAAGTCGGTGCCGGCCGCGTACCGCGTTGGACACGACTACGCGCCCAGCACCGACAGATCGCGCGGCAGCGCACGCTTGAACATCGCGAGAATCTCCTGCGCCGCCTTCGGCGGCAGCGTGATCGCATGGCGCACGGCCGCCGCGATCTGGATCATCATCAGCTCGGCGAAGGTGCTCCGTTGCGCATGCGGAATATCGGGCGCCACTTCGCCCAGCGCATCCGCGAACAACCCCGCCAGAAACTCACCGTCCGCCCGGTCGAGTGCCTGCAATGCGCGGTCGGCCTGCGTGGCCCGCCAGATGTCGCGCATCAGCGGCTCGTCGACGAACATCCGGTAGTAGCTGTCCGTGATGCGGGCGAGCGTGGCGTGCAGGTCGTCGAGTGTCTTCATCGTCGCGAGGTCGCGTCGCACGCAGACGTGGCCCGCTTCGTTGTAGCGCTCCGCGAGCGTGCCGATCACGGCCGCCTTGTCCGGGAAGTACTGGTACAGCGAGCCGAACGAGATGCCCGTGCGTTCGACGATGTCGCTCATCCGGAACGCATCGCAGCCTTTCTCGATCATCACTTCCGACGCGCACGCGAGGATGCGCTCGAACCGCTCGCGGCTGCGCTGCTGCGTCGGCACCAGCCGTGCGCGCGCGGGCGTATCCGCCGTGTCCGCTGCCGCTTCGGGCCCATCGTTTTGCCCCGATTTTTGTCGGCCCATGCCGCCTCCAGAAAAACTTGACGTTGCTAATGCGAGAGTCTATCGTGTTTTTGAAACGCGAGACATTCTCGCATTTTAGCCAAAGGAGACGGTCATGTCGGCACTTCCCATCCTCATCGTCGGCGGTTCGGGCAAGACGGGCGCCCGCGTCGATGCGCGGCTGCGTGCGCGCGGCATCGCGACCCGGCCCGTGTCGCGCACGTCGGCCGTCCGCTTCGACTGGACGGTGCCCGACACGTGGCCGGCCGCGCTCGACGGCGTATCGGCCGCGTACGTGACCTACCAGCCCGACCTGGCCGTCGAAGGCGCGGTGGACGCGATCGCCGCATTCGCGCGGCTTGCGCGGGAGCGCGGCGTCGAGCGGGTCGTGCTGCTGTCCGGGCGCGGCGAGCCCCGCGCGCAGGCCGCGGAGGCCGCGCTGCAGGCGTCGGGCGTGGAGTGGGGCGTGGTGCGCGCGAGCTGGTTCAACCAGAACTTCTCCGAGGGCTACCTGATCGACGGCGTGCTGGCCGGTGAAGTCGCGCTGCCGGCCGGCGCGGTGCGCGAGCCGTTCGTCGATGCGGACGACATCGCGGACGTCGCCGTGGCCGCGCTCACCGATGCGCGCTTCGCGAACCGCGTGATCGAGGTCACGGGGCCGCGCGCGCTGACGTTTGCCGAAGCGGTCGGCGAAATCGCACGGGCCGCCGGCCGGCCGGTCGTCTATCGCGAGATTCCGGCCGATGCGTTCGTCGCCGGATTGCGCGAAGCCGGCGTGCCGGAGCCGATTGTCGCGCTGCTCGACGATCTGTTCAGCGTGGTGCTCGACGGGCGCAACAGCGCAGTGACGCACGGCATCGAAGCGACGCTTGGGCGGTCGGCACGCGATTTCGCCGACTATGCGCGCGCGACGGCCGCCACCGGCGTGTGGAGTGCACGATCATGATCGCATTCGCGACCACCGCCTTGCTGTGGGGCTCGGCCATCGGCTGCGGGCTGATGGCCGGCGTGTATTTCGCGTTCTCGACGTTCGTGATGACGTCGCTCGGACGGATCGCGCCGCAGGCCGGCGTGGCCGCGATGAACGCGATCAACGTCGACATCGTGCGTTCGCCGTTCATGCCGCTGTTCCTCGTCACGACGCTGATGGCGCTCGCGCTGGTCGTGCTCGCGCTGTTCGATCGCGAGCAGCCGGGCGCGATGCTGGCGGTCGCGGGCGGCGTGCTGTACGTGGTCGGGATGTTCGCGGTGACGATGGCCGTCAACGTGCCGCTCAACGATGCGCTCGCCGCGGCCGATCCGTCGACCGCGCAGGGCGCGGCGCTGTGGACGCGTTACGTGCACGACTGGACGATGTGGAATCACGTGCGCATGGTGGCGTCGGCCGCCGCGTGCGTGTGCTTCATCGCGGGGATTGCCGCGCGCTAGCGGCGGGCGTCATGCGGTGGGCCGGGCGTGCGCGGGCGCGAGCGCGCCGCGCACGCACCCGCCCTACGCATAAAAAGCCGACGGCGACACGCCGAAATGCCGCTTGAACATCGCGGAAAACGCGCTCTGGCTGCTGTAGCCGTGATCCATCGCGACGGTCAGCACCTTCTCGCCGTGCGCGAGGCGCTTGAGCGCGAGCAGCAGCCGCGCCTGTTCGCGCCATCGACGGAAGCTGAGCCCCGTCTCGCGCCGGAACGCACGATGGAGCGTGCGGACCGACAGCCCGAGCAGGTCGGCCCATTCGGCGATCGTGCGCAGATCGTCGGGCGCGGCGACGAGCGCGTCGCAGATCGTGCGCAGGCGCGGGTCGTGCGGCCACGGCAGGTACAGCGGCAGCAGCGGCGCGACCGTCACCTCGGCGAGCAGCAGGTGCATCAGGTGATCGTGGCGCGAGCCCGGCGCATAGTCGAGCGGCACGTCCACCGCGGCGAGGATCAGCTCGCGCAGCAGCGGATGCACTTCCACGACGCAGCTCCGCGCGGGCAGGTGCTCGACCGCGCCCGGTTCGACGAACACCGTGCGCATCTGCACGTCGCCGCTCATCTGCACCGTGTGGTCGAGACCGGCTTCGAGCCACACGCCGCGCGTCGGCGGCACGACCCACGATGCGCCTTCGGACTGCACGTGCATCACGCCCTCGATCGCATAGAGCAGCTGCGCGCGGCGATGCCGGTGCGGCGCGATCGACGTGCCGTGCGCGTACGTCGCCGCCATCGCCGAGACGGGCATCGGCGTCGATTCGAAGCGCAGGTGGGCACCGGGCGGCGTGGACTCGAGTGTCCGATTGGCGACAAGTCGTGACATTTTGGCGTGAGACAGGCAGGTGGACGGGCGGGCACGATGGCGTTCCCATCCACGCCAACCCCCTGTCGGGATATTAATCCGTCGAATGCGATGAACAAGTCTCCTTTTCTGTTTCCCTTCTGCGCGATCGCGCTGTGGGCCGGCAACGTGGTCGTGTCGAAGCTGTCGGCGTCGACGATCGACCCGTCGGCGATCACCTTCTACCGGCTGCTGCTCGCCGTCGCGCTGATGAGCGTGTTCACGCTGCGCCCCGCGTGGCGCAATCGCGTGGCGCTCGCAGCGCACCTGCCGAAGCTCGCGGTGCTCGGCTTTCTCGCGATGGCGCTGTTCCAGAGCCTGTCCTACGAGGCCGCGAAATCGACCAGCGCGACCAACATGGCGATCATCACGGCGCTCGTGCCGCTGATGACGATGGCGCTCAGCTCGCTGCTGCTCGGCGATCCGCCCAGCGTGGGCATGATCGGCGGCGGGGTGCTGTCGCTCGCAGGCGTCGTCTACCTGATTGCCGAAGGGCACCCGACGACGATCGCCGCGCGCGGCGTGCATACGGGCGACCTGCTGATGCTGGCCGCGTCGGCCGCCTATGCGCTGTACGGCGTATTGCTCAAGCGCTGGCGCATTGGTGCGCTGCCGGCGTGGCAGTCGACTTACGTACAGGCGCTCGCCGCGCTCGTGTTCATGGCGCCGATGCTGCTGCGGTTGCCGGCGCAGGCGGCATGGCCGACGCGTGCGAGCGTGCCGCTGATCCTGTATGCCGGCGTGCTGGCGTCGGTGGTGCT
This sequence comes from Burkholderia sp. AU38729, assembly GCF_020419725.1. Lineage (NCBI taxonomy): Bacteria > Pseudomonadati > Pseudomonadota > Betaproteobacteria > Burkholderiales > Burkholderiaceae > Burkholderia > Burkholderia sp. AU38729. The sequence continues at coordinate 412,101 of NZ_JAIZQO010000006.1, forward strand.
GCCGTATCTGTGGATGCAGGGCGTGCGGCTGCTCGGCCCGAGCCGTTGCGCGATGTTCATGAACCTGCTGCCGGTGATGACCGCCGGCGGCGCGATCGTGCTGCTCGGCGAATCGCTGCGGCTGTATCACCTGATCGGCGGCGGCGTGGCGCTCGTCGGCGTGGCGATCGCGCAGCGGTTTCCGTTCCAGGCGAGTGCGTCGCAAGGCGTGCGGCAATGAGCGGCGACCGCGACATGCAGCACCTGATGGGCGCGCTGCCGGACGCGCGTGCATCCGTAGAGGGCTGGGCGCTCGCGCATCAGCTCGAACGGATCGCGACCGCGCTCGAAGCGCTGGCGGGCACCGGCCAGCCGACGCCCGTCGATTTCGATGCGGCCGTTGCATTCCGCTGGCGCGGCTTCGACGGCGGCCCGCGCGCGGCGCCGCTCGAACCGGTCGCGGCGCCCGCGCTCATCGCGTTCGATGCGCTGCGCAACGTCGAGCGACAGGTGGCGATCGTCGAACGGAACACGCGGCAGTTCGTGCGCGGCTTCGCGGCGAATCACGTGCTCACGGCATCGTGGCCCGCTGCAACTCAAACAGTCCGCCGTGAAGGAGCACACCAAAAATTCCACTGGTTGTCCGAATTTCATCTCCCACACATCGACCAGACTGTTGGGCGCTGTCCGACAGATGAAGAAGTGTCCGCCGTCGATACACTCGATCTTTCCTTGCGCGTGAAGATCGCTCCAATGGAACTCGTGGTACTCGTCCGTCTCGGCGTCAGCCAGGAACCGGCGCAGAGATCGCTTTTGATGCGTTTCATCGGTGCGGGATGACATCGACCAGCGAGTCAGATCGGAGCCATACCTCGACGGCAGGCGCGCAGCGCGTCGGCGTCATTCACTTTCTCGATGGTCAGCGTGTCGACTGCCCGGTCGACGAAATGCTGGCTGTCCTTGTCCCAGGGGAACAGGGTGTAAACGCCTGACCACAGATCCGCATGCGTGTCCCTGGCGTGAACGGGGCCGGACGCAGCAATCCACAACAGGACAATGAGCAGGCGTTTCATTGGTATCCCAGGGTCTGCATGACGTTGAACATGGTGCGCGGATCTTGCTGTCGGCATTGCGTCCTTCCGCGGAACGGCAACTGCGGCGTCAGTCCGATTTGCCCTGGTGCGCATCGAATTGCGCTCGATTGAACAGCTCGAAGTACAGCACGTCGTTCCATTCCAGACCCAGCGGATGTTCGGTATCGCCGGTGCGCGTGCTGTCACAGTTGTCGTCGAAACGCAGGCCGAAAAAGGCATCGAGCGGCGCGGGGCGCCGCTCGGCCGCGGCGCGCTGCAGCACGCGAGCCGCCTCTGCGGTGTCGCCCGGCAACGCTTCGAAGGCTGCGCCCACGTGACGGCAGCGGCCGATCTCCGCGTCGACGAGTCCGCGCAACGCATGCGGATCGCTTTCGGACATCAGGTCGAGTTCGACGGTTTCGAGCAGCAGGTACTGGTCGCGATGCTGCTCGAGAAATGCGAGGGTCTCGTCTAGCCATTCGGGCAGATGGTCGACCGCGGCGGGTGTCCCCGGTATCGGCGCGGGTGCGGGTTTGGACGCCGCCGGGGCAGGTGTCAGACCCGCCCAGCGCCGCATCCGGTCCACGAGCGTCGATTTCCCCGGGGTTTCCGGCGGCGGAGCGGCGGGCGTCGGCGCCGCATGCGATTCGATCAGCACCCTCAGGATGGCGACGAAACGCCTGACACGCTCGAATCCGGGCGCGAACGGGCTGCTGATCGCATGAAGCGGCACTTTCGCGCCGTCGAGTCCATCCGAGATCAGCGAAGCGCAGGGCTGCGGGTCGCACGACATCAGTAACCGATACATGAATGGCACGTCGTACGCCCATTCCGACAGCCCCGATATCGTCTCGGGACGATCTTCATACGAGGTCGGCCGGTTGCCGAGGCTATAAAGATAGGATCGATTGGCCATGCTGGCTCCCTGTCGACGAGAAGATGGTCCGATGCGGCGTGCGTGTGGCCGGCGCTAGCGATCGTCCGCAGTGGCGCGCGGATAACCGATCTCCACGAGATCGTCGTGGAGGGAGGCAAAATCACAATCGGGATTGAGTCGCCGGACGAGCCCGGCGGCAAGCGGTTCGTGGCGATACACGGCCGCGACGTCGCGCGGATCGATGTCGCACCCGTAATACTCGGCGGCGAATTCGACGTACTGCCCGGGCCGTCCGGCCAGCATGCCGAGCAATCGGGCGGAGCCGTCGGGGTCTTCAGCCGTGGACGATTCGACCGGCCCGCAGGACCAGCGCGTTTCGTGCGCCAGCCGCCAGATGCAGAACGTGCTGTCCTGGGTGGTGAATGCCGGTTCGTGCAGCAGATTGACGTGAAAGGCTTCGGGCAGGCCGCTGAAGATGGCGGGCGAGGGCTTTCCCGGCCGGTACGTCGGCGCGTCGCGCAGCACGCCACGGAGGGCGGCGCCCGCGGCGGAGAAGATCGCGAACCACTGGTCCCCGGAGCCGTTGCGCATCGAGGCCATCTTCTCCCCGTCTGCCCATGCCTGGTTGAACGAGTAGTACCGGTATTCCCATTCCGGTGACAGGACCGCATCGAGGATCGCAAGCGACTGCGTCAGGCGCATCAGGCCGTCGATGCCGGGGAGCGTGTTCAGATCGCGTGTCGAGACGTTCATGTCGTGTGTACCGGTCGCGAGCAGGATGCCGGTTCTCGATCGAAAGAAGCGTGTTCTCGTTGGACCGGCGAGGGGCCGCACGCGAATCGGCGCGCGGGAGCGCCAAGCGTACCACCGCGACCGCGTCCGCCAATCCTTCGGCGGCCGGGGCGTCACTCAATACCCCGACCCACTCCCCCCCTGATCCATCACGATCGCCACCCCCGAGCTCGTGCCGAGCCGCGTCGCGCCGGCCTCGATCATCGCCAGCGCGGCCGCGCGGTCGCGCACGCCGCCCGACGCCTTCACGCCGAGCACGGGGCCGACCGTGCGGCGCATCAGCGCGACATCCGCGAGCGTCGCGCCGCCGTGGCCGAACCCGGTCGACGTCTTCACGAACGCGACGCCGAGATCGCGGCACATCTCGCACACGCGCACTTTCTCGTCGTCGGTCAGCAGCCCCGTTTCGAGGATCACCTTGAGCGGCACCGCGCCGCATGCCTGATGCACGGCGTCGATGTCGGCCTTCACGTCGTCGGCGCGGCCGCTCTTCAGCGCGCCGATGTTGATCACCATGTCGATCTCGCCGGCGCCTGCCGCGATCGCGGCGGTGGCTTCGAATGCCTTGGCGGCCGACAGCCCGGCACCGAGCGGAAAGCCGACCACCGCACAGACGAGCACGCCGGTATCGGCCAGCTCGCGCGCGGCGAGCGGCACGTTCGCCGAATTCACGCAGACCGAGTAAAAGCGATGCTCGGCCGCCTGGCGGCAGAGTTCGCGGATCTGCGCGTCGCTCGCGTCGGGCGCGAGCAGCGTGTGATCGATGGTTTGAGCGAGTTGGGCGTTGGAAAGCGGCATGTTTCAGGACTCCACGGAGCGTGCGCCGGAAGGGCACACGTAAAGTTGATGTTTTCACATCGGTTTGTTACAAATACGACATTCCGGCCGGGCCCGCGCGCCCGGCACGACGAGCGACGGATGCGGCGGGCACGCAGGATACTGGCATGGAAACGAAGAAAGGCGAACGGATCAAGACATTGATGAACGTGCTGCAAGGGCAGAACGCGATTCATCTGAAGGAAGTGGCCGAGCTGTTCGGTGTGTCCGAGATGACGATCCGCCGCGATCTCGCGGACAACCCGCACGGCCTGAGCCTGATCGGCGGCTACGTGACGCGCCACTTCGCCGCGCAGCGCAGCGACATCGGCGAGTACGTGGTCAGCACCGAGAACGACCGGCAGACCGAGGAGAAGCGCCGCATCGGCAAGCTGGCCGCGCAGTTCGTGACGACCGGCGACACGATCTTCGTCGACTGCGGCTCGACCACGCCGTTCGTCGTCGACTTCATTCCGGACGACCTCGAATTCACCGCGGTCTGCAATTCGCTGAACGTGTTCGCGAAGCTGCAGCAGAAGCCGCATTGCAGCGTGATCCTGTGCGGCGGCGTGTACCACCGCAAGAACATGGTGTTCGAGTCGGTGGCCGAGACTGGCATCCTCGACACGGTGCGCGTGTCGAAGGCGTTCATCTCCGCCGCCGGCGTGAGCGACCGCTGTGGCGTGACCTGCTTCAACTTCCACGAAGTCGACGCGAAGAAGAAGGTGATGGCGCGTGCGCAGAACCGCTTCCTGCTCGTCGACCACACGAAATTCGACGAAGTGCGCGCGGCGTCCTTCGCCGAGCTGACCGACTTCAACTACGTGATCTCGGACGGGCAACTGAGCCGCCGCTACGAAACGGCGATTCGCGAACACGGGATCGCGCTCGTGACCTGACGCCGCGCGGCCGCGCATCGCTTCACGCATCGCGGGCTTCCGCCGCGCTCAGGTAGCCGGTGACGACTTCGAAGCGGCGTGTCGCGCCCGGCGCGAGCGCCGCCACATGGCCCTTGCGGCGTTCGGCTTCATACCCCTCCGGCTCGCAGGTCGACGGCAGCGCGAACGCGGCGACCTGCTGGTCCGCGTTGTGCAGGATCCAGCGCGTCGCATGCGGGAATTGCTCGGGACGGTATGCGGTGTGGAACGCGCCGCCATCCGGATGTTCGAGCAGGAAATGCGCGACGCCGTCCGCATCCGTTTTCGCACCGTTCATGAAGAACACGATCTCCGGGTCGTACAGCGCGGGCGCATCGAGCGTGTGAAGCCGCTCCGGTGCGTGCGCGAGCGTGGCCGTGTAGTCGCGCGACGCGGCGGTCGGCTTGACGTGCGCGGGCACGCTGTCGCGCAACCGCAGCCCGCCTCGAGGCAGCGACTGCACGAAACGACCGCCCGGCACGTACGCATAGTTCAGGTGCGCCATGTACATCAGGTCCATCGGCGCGCCGCCGAGATTCGTCACCTCCATCGCGATCGTCATCTGCGCGTCGTGCTCGGCGAGCCGCACCGACGGGCGCGCGATGTAGTGGCTGCCGAATCCCTGCACGTATTCGTATTCGCCGGTCACCTCGACGAACGCGCCGCGCGCCTCCGCGCCGACGACGACGCTCGCGCGATCCATCGGCGCGCACGGCATCTCGCCGTGCAGCGCATGCGTATCGTCCGGCCCCGGGCAACCGTTGCGCAGCAGCCCGCTGTGGAACATGAAGCAGCCGTAGGTATCGATGATCGACGCCGCGCGCTTCGGCTGCCGGAACATGTGCTTCATCGTCAGGTCGCGGCCGTCGAACGCGGCGGCCCAGATCATCTGGCCGAGATACGGCAGCACGACGAGGTGGCCGCGACGGTTCTCGAGTTTCAGCGCCTCGACGCCGGACGGATACGCGAACGCGGTGACGGTGAGCCCGTCGGTGCGGTACAGCGTGCGCGGCGTGTCGCGAAAGTCGTCGCGGCGCAGTTCGATTTCGCCTCGCATGCTCAGGCTCCCGACGTGTTGCGCGTGGCGGCGTAGCGCGCGGGCGCTTGACCGTCGGCGGCTGCGTCGGGCGTCGCGGCGGGCAGGTGGCGCAGGCAGTAGAAGCCGTAGTAGACGATCACGACGAAGCACGCGAGCGGCACGACGAACGCGAGCTGCATGTTGCCGCCCGTGTGATCGGAGATCAGCCCCTGGATCAGCGGCACGACCGCGCCGCCGACGATGCTCATCACCAGGATCGAGCCGCCGTATTCGGTGTCCTTGCCGAGCCCGTCGATCGTGAGGCCGTAGATCGTCGGCCAGCACGGGCCGAGGAACACGCTCACGCCCACGGCCGCATAGACGGCCGTGATGTCGTGCACGCTGATCGTGTACGCGAGCAGCGCGATGCACAGGATGCCGTAGACGATCAGCACCTTGGCCGGGCCGACGCGCTTCATCACGAGCGTGGCGACCAGCTTGCCGACGAAGAAGGCGAAGAACGTCGCGAGCAGGTAGTGCGACGCGCCGCGCTCGGTCAGGCCGCCGATCTGCATCGCGAGCCGGATCGTGAAGCTCCACACGCCGACCTGCGCGCCGACATACAGGAACTGCGCGACGACGCCCGCGACGAAGCGCCGGTTGCCGAACAGGCGCGCGAGTGTGCCGCGCGCGTCGATCCGGTGCGTGGCCACGCTCGGGCCGTTGCCCTTGCAGGCCGGGTAGGGCGTGAGCGCGAACACGATGAACACGGCCACGAGCACGACGATCAGCCACTTGTACGGCTCCAGCGTGGCCTGGATCATCGCGAGCTGGTGCACGTGGGCTTCGGCGGCCGACATCGCGGCGCGCTGCGCATGCGACGCATCGCCTTCCTTGAAGATCAGGAAGCTGCCCATGTACACGCCGGCCATCGCGCCGAACGGATAGAACGTCTGCGAGATGTTCAGCCGCCGCGTGCTGGTTGCGCGCGGGCCCATCAGCGTCGAATACGAATTCGATGCGGTTTCGAGAAACGACAGGCCGGCCGCGATCACGAACAGCGCGACGAGGAACATCCCGTACTTCGCCATCGACGCGGCCGGGAAGAACAGCAGGCAGCCGGTCGTGTAGAGCAGCAGGCCGACGAGGATCGTCGTCTTGTAGCTGAACTTCTTCACGACGGTCGCGGCCGGAATCGCGAGGAAGAAGTAGCCGAGATAGAACGCGGACTGCACGAAGGCCGATTCGAAATCGGACAGGAAGAACGACTTCTTGAATTGCGCGATCAGTACGTCGTTCAGGTTCGCGGCGGTGCCCCACAGCGCGAACAGGCAGCACAGCAGCGTGAACGCGAAGAGCGGCGTGCGGTTCAGGTAATAGCCGTCGGGGGTGTGTTCGATTCTGGCTCGGCCCATGGGTGTCTCCTTCCCAATTGTCTCGTCGATGAAGGCGCCGCTTACATGCCGGCGTCGCGGAGGAAGCGTTCGAACGTCGCGGTGTCGGCGTACGACTTCTGCGTGCCGAGGCCCGTGACCGAATGCGCGGCATACGCGGACGCGTAACGCATCGCATCGAGTGCGTTGCGTGACGCGGCATAGCAGCGCGCGAAGCAGCCGATGTACGCATCGCCGGCGCCCGTCGTGTCGCGTGCGTCGACCGGCACGCCCGGCACGTGCCGCACGCCGTCGCGCGATACCAGCAGCGAGCCGTCGCCGCCGAGCGTGACGAGCACGTGCTTGAGCCCGCGCGCGACCAGCGCTTCGGCGGCGCGCGCCGCGCTGTCGCGCGAATCGACCGGCATGCCGGACACGATCGCGAGCTCGGTTTCGTTCGGCACGAAGAATTCGACGGTGCGGATCCGCTCGAAATCGAGATCGGCCACCGCGGGCGCGGGGTTCAGCAGCACCGGAATGCCGTGGCGCGCGCCGAATTCGATCGCGTGATAGACGGTGTCGAGCTCGATCTCGAGCTGCAGCACGATCAGCGCGCATGCGGCGAGCTGCGGCGCGGCCGCGTCGATGTCGGCCGGCGTCAGGTGGCGGTTCGCACCCTTGACGATCAGGATGCTGTTGCTCGAATCGGGTTCGACGAAGATCGGCGCGACGCCGCTCGGCACGCCGGCGACCTTGCGCACGTGCGTGGTGTCGATGCCTTCGCGCGCGAAGTTGCGGATCGTGTTGTCGGCGAAGACGTCGTCGCCGACCTTCGTGACCATCACGACGCGCGCGCCGAGGCGGGCGGCCGCGACGGCCTGGTTCGCGCCCTTGCCGCCGCAGCCGAGCTCGAAGTTCGGTGCTTCGAGCGTTTCGCCCCGGGCGGGCATGCGTGCGACATAGGTCACGAGGTCGACCATGTTGCTGCCGATCACGGCGATTGTCTCCATCTGCGTCTCTTCCTTGGTATGGGGTGCGCCGCGCGCGTGGTGGGCGGCGGCGTGCAATGAACGATAATAAAATCACATAAAATGTGAAAATGCAATCATACGATGTTCGGAGGGTTACTTTTGTCGGGGCGCAGCTGTGCCGGCATGTGCTATCGATGCCGCCTGATGCAAGCCTTGATCCGGCCGGCCCTCGCTTTCGGGGCAGTTCCGATGCGCTCGTCCGGGCCGTGACGAAACCGCTCGACGAAACGCCGCTCAGCAAGCTCGGCGTTGTTCAATGGGTGCGGCGTGCAGGCATGAAGGAATCCGAGCGCAGCGGAAGGGGGGCTCACCGTGCTGGGCGGCGGCCTGATGTGAAAGGCGGTGCACCGGCTTCGGCAGGGCCCGCGCGCGCGAACCCGGACGCGATGGCCACGCGAATGGCCAGCACGTCGGCGACGATCCTCGACGCGTTCGATCCGACGTGCGGGTTCGCGCAGGCCGGTTCCAAATAACGGCGGCAACGGCTCGGGAAGACGCCTTTAAGTTCGGTTGCGTACGCAGTGGCGACGCGTGAGATGTGCGGACATCGTCGTCCGGGGCGTCCTCGGTTCCCGGCATCCGCACCGCGCCCGCGTGCACGGGGCTACCCGTCTCCGGCATACCGATCGGCGCCGCCGATGGGGTTCGGGGGTTCGCCACCGCACGCCACGCTGACGGCCCGATTACCGTTTTGTCATCAACCGCGTTCCCGCTTGCGCCGTACAGTGCGCCGTCGCCGTTTCCCGGTAACATCGCCGCATGTCACCACGACCGCGACGGAACCGCCATGCGCATCCTGATAGTTGAAGACGAGCCGAAGACGGGCGCCTACCTGAAGAAGGGCCTCGAGGAGTCGGGGTTCAGCGTCGATCTCGCGAAGGACGGCGGCGAAGGGCTGACGCTCGCGCAGGAAGAGCGCTACGACGTGATCGTGCTCGACGTGATGCTGCCGGTGCTCGACGGCTGGGGCGTGCTGAAGCGGCTGCGCGACACGCATACGACGCCGGTGCTGTTCCTGACCGCGCGCGACGACGTGCAGGACCGCGTGCACGGCCTCGAGCTCGGCGCCGACGATTACCTGGTGAAGCCGTTCGCGTTCGTCGAGCTGCTCGCCCGCATCCGCACGCTCGCGCGGCGCGGGCCGCCGCGCGAAACCGAGCATCTCGCGGTGGGCGACCTCGAAATCGACGTCGTGCGCCGCCGCGTGAAGCGCGGCGCCACGCGGATCGACCTGACGCCGCGCGAATTCTCGCTGCTGCAGCTGCTCGCACGCCGGCAGGGCGAAGTGCTGAGCCGCACGCAGATCGCGTCCTACGTATGGGACATGAACTTCGACAGCGATACCAACGTCGTCGAAGTCGCGATCCGGCGCCTGCGCGCGAAGATCGACGACGCATTCCCGGTGAAGCTGATCCACACGGTGCGCGGCGTCGGCTACGTGCTCGAACCGAAGGACGACGCATGAGGTGGCCGCGTTCGCTGGCCGCGACGCTCGCACTCGCGATTGCCGCCACCACGCTGGCCGCGTTCGGGCTCGTCGGCGTGTACGTGTACGCGAGCCTCGAGCGGCAGGTCAATACGCAGGACGACCTCGACATCGTGCTCGCCGCGCGCCATACGCGCCGGCTCGCGGGCGAGCTCGAATCGCTCGACGCGGTGCGCGCGCATACGGAGCGGCTCACGAGCCAGGTGCTCGGCAACGAGGCGCTGTCGATGGTCGTCACCGATGGCCAGGGTGACATGCTGGTGCGCCACAACGTCACGCTCGCCGCGCTCGACGACGCGCGTGCGGCCGCGTCGGCGCCGCTGGCCGATGCGCAGCTGGTTGCGCCGAATGCGACGCCGATACCCGCGAACGACCGGATCACGGCCGATCAACTCGTCACATGGATCGCGGCGGGCGGCACGCCGATGCGCGGCGTCGTGATCGAAGCCTTGCTCGGCGACCGCACGCCGATTCACATCGCGATCGCGCGCAACATGCGCGACCGGGCCGCGCTGCTCGACGGTTACCGCGACCGGCTCAAGCTCGCCGGCGGCCTCGGCGCGTTTTTTGCGCTGCTGCTCGGCTACGGGCTGATCCGCACGGCACTCGAGCCGCTGCGCGAGATCGTCGACAACACCGGCCGGATCACGGTCGACAAGCTCGACACGCGGCTCGACGCGTCGCGCGCGCCGCGCGAGCTGCGGGCGCTCGTCGATGCGCAGAATGCGATGCTCGGCCGCCTGCAGCAGGCGTTCTCGCATCTGTCGCAATTCAGCGCCGATCTCGCGCACGACCTGCGGACGCCGCTGAACAACATGCGCGGCGCGACCGAAGTCGCGCTCGCGCGGCCGCGCCCGGCCGACGAATACCAGGCGTTGCTCGAATCGCATCTCGAGGAATACGACCGGCTCGCGCGGATGATCGACAACGTGCTGTTCCTCGCGCGCGCCGAGCATCCGAGCTTCGTCACGCGGCAGCGGGCGTTCGACGTGCGCGACGAACTCGAACGCATCGCCGGGTATTTCGAGGGGCTCGCCGACGAAGCGGGCTCGACGCTGCGCGTCGACGGGCAGGGGCGGCTGACCGCCGACGTCGAGCTGTTTCGCCGCGCGATCGGCAACCTGCTCGCGAACGCGCTGCGTTATACCCCGGCCGGCGGGGTCATCACGCTCGCCGTCGACGAAACGCCGGACGCGGTGCGCGTCGTCGTCGCGAATCCGGGCGAGCCGATCGATCCCGCGCTGCTGCCCCGGATCTTCGACCGGTTCGTGCGCGGCGACCCGGCGCGCAGCGGCGGTGCGCCGGGCGGCACGGCCGGGCTCGGCCTCGCGATCGTGCGGTCGGTGATGGAGCTGCACGGCGGTTCCGCCCGCGTCGAAAGCGATGCGGCCGGCACGCGTTTCATGCTCACGTTCAGCCGGCCGTCGGCCTGATGCCCAAAACCCGGCTCATCCTCAGGCAGAAGGGCGACCCATTCGAGCTTAGCGTGAAGCGTCGCGTGAATTTCGAAGGGGAGGCAGTGGAGTATTTGGCCGCTGACAGCCTCAAAGTTACGTCACCCGTTTGTATCGGGCTGCTGGCCTCGGAGCCGGCTTCAGCAGCCACTCAGGCCGCCGGACGTGTGCAACGCGGCTGATAGCTAACGGACATTCGCTTGAAACCAGTTCAGATCCTGTTGGGGCACGCACATATCGATCACGTTGCGCCCTACGTCGATGTCTCCCAGCGAGACATGCGCGAAGCGATTGCCGCGATCGACCTTGGGGAGTGAGGGGGGGCAGCTTGGCGATTTGGCCTCAACTTACGAGTGCTCGCGGCCGATAACTGTACGGTTGGCTGCACCGCGCCTTCGCTCTCGCTGGTATCTTCAATGTAGATACAAAGTGCTTGCCTTTTGATCTGCGGGTATCTACAATGGATCTACATTTGGAGTGATGATATGGAACTCAAAATTCAGAAGTGGGGCAACAGCGCGGCAGTCCGGCTTCCGGCCGTGTTGCTGGAGCAAATCGACGCGTCGGTAGGTAGCTCGCTGAATGCCGATGTGCGCCCCGATGGTGTGTTGCTTTCGCCAGCCCGGCGCAAGTATTCACTGGATGACCTGATCGCGCAGTGCGATCCGAAGGCCCCGGAACCGGCCGACCTGGCCGCGTGGGGCGAATCCAAGCCGGTGGGGCACGAAGCATGGTGAGGCGCGTCAAGTTTGAGAGGGGCGATATCGTGCGCGTTAGCCTGAACCCGACCGTAGGCAAGGAGCAACAAGGGGATTTTCGCCCCGCGCTCGTTCTGTCGCCTGCTGCGTTCAATGCGCTTGGCGTGGCGCTCGTCGCGCCGATTACGCAGGGCGGCGAATTTGCGCGATACGCGGGATTCGCTGTGCCCCTCTCGGGTTCGGGCACTGAAACGCAGGGCGTGGCCCTTGTGAACATGGTTCGCACGCTCGATCTTGAGGCGCGTGGCGCACGCAAGGTCGAGCGCGCCCCGTCCGAAGTGGTCGAAGATGCGCTCGCGCGTCTCCAGACCATTCTCGAATAAAGGAAAAAGCCGTCCGCTTCCGTGGGCTAACGCCAAGGCTCGCGAAGCAGTGGACAACTACCTGCAATATCGCCGCGAATCGGGCCACGGCATCAGCACAGCACGTGCGGCGTACGGGGGGCTTGGACACGCAAAGCTCGTTGTTCCTAACCAGCGACGGAGCGCCGTTCGCCTTTACGCGCAGCATCACGCGTACAGGTGCGGCCAGTGACTCTTGCGAAACGCTGAACGAAATCATCCGCCGACTGCACACGCAGGCGGGCTTCGAAAGCGGTAACGCCAACGTGGCTCGGCGAACCTTCGCAGTGAATCTCCATCGCCAAGGCTGGTCGCCCAAACTCATTCGACAATTGATTGGAGTTTCCAGTCTCGCTGCCGTTAAACGTCTTGTGGACGGCGATCCAGTAACTCTGGTCTCCATTGTGTGCGGAGTCATTTGAGGGAAATAGTGCGGCTCCATCAATACCATCGAAGCTAGGCTGGGATTCAATAGGAAACCGTGGAATAGGACATGAATTTCTGGATTGGACCTGCGTGCACGTTGATCAACGCGGTTCATTTGACTGAGAGACTCGTCAGCGGAGACGAGGTCAGATTATCGAGGGCAGGTCATCGACTGCAGCTGGCTTTATTTGGTCTATTTTCCATTTGATATTCAAAGTGTCTGAAAAGACCCTCGTCGACACCATGACCCGCTCAGCCTCCTGAGCCGACGGCTGCTGACCAAGCTCGTACACCAAGGAAAACATGAAGATCGACCCCCGAGAAATCGAGTGCCTTTGGGCGCTCCAAAGAGCCGCCGCGGAGGAGCTTCAGGCGCTCGCCGATCATATGGCGAGTCTTCCAAATACTGGAGTGATCGTTTCCCAAGAAAGATGGGATCAGTTGTTCGGTAGCTGGAGCCGCGCGAACGAGCGAATGCAAGCGATAGGGCGGGCTCTGTCGAGGGCTCACGGACTGCAAGACTAGTTGCCACCGAAAAACTGGAAGCGATGAAGAAGGAAGAGAATATGGCCGATCATGGCCTGACCGAGTCATCTTTGGACGAAACCGTCTCCGGGGAGCCGAAGAAGAGGTCTTATCGCCACATGCAGCATCTCCGCGACGTATGCACCCTCGCAGAGTTCCTGCACGAAGTCACAAATCGAGTTGATGACCCGCTCTGGCCTGAGGATCCGCAGGTACTGTTTCGCGGGCATCGCAACGCGGAGCATACGTTGATACCGGGCATCGCACGGCCACAGGTTTTTGACCTTACACCAGGCATCGAGCAATCGATGCTCAGTGACTTCAAACGACGTGCACTGCCGTATCTGAATTTTCCCCACGCAGAGCTTAGCGATCTGGAGTGGCTGGCGATTGCGCAACATCACGGCATGGCGACACGTCTGCTTGACTGGTCTGGCAGCGCCCTGGCTGCGCTATGGTTCGCGGTACAAGCGCCCGCCAAGCCGGGTAGCCACGGCGCGGTCTGGATGTTGACCTATGACCCACCGGTCACAGTACTGTCCCCTAATAGCGCGCAACCGTTCCGTGTTCGCCGCACGGGGGTGGTCTACCCGAGCCATGTTTCGCCGAGAATCACTGCGCAGGAAGGCTACTTCACCCTGCATAGAAGCTATCCAGGCGACAACGACACGCTGAGATTTCAGCCGCTCGAGTGTGAGGACGACTACTGGCAGCGTTTGCAGTACGTGACGATTCCGGCCGAAGCCTTCGCCCGCATGCGCTTGGATCTTGCTAAAGCGGGGGTGACGCCTGCTACGCTCTTCCCAGATCTCGATGGCCTGGCCAGGCACATGAACGGCAAATACCTGTTCCAGCAGGACGAACGCAATCATCATCTGCTTCCAGCCAGCTTCAACGCCGCCGCCATCTGATGGTCAGATACCGGGTTACGTTACGGAAGCAAGCCTTTGCGCTCGGCTCGGACCTCGGGTCCCGGACACAACGGAAAACAACATGGGTTCGCTCTCGGACTACCGCAAGGCAGTCGACCCGCGCGCAAGCGATGGAGAAGACATGGTTCGCGTGACTGACGGTGACATGTCGTGGGGTGACGTCGACGAGCCGTATTACCGACGTGCAGCCTTTCATCCGCCGATTGACGAGTTGGAATGGCGCTACAGCTGCGCGCCTCTCACGTTCAACCGGCCGCCGGCAGCGTGACGGCGGGTTCGGGTCGCGCGGCCGCTGCGGGTTCTTTCTTGCCGGTGTTCGATTCCGCGCCTGATTCTGCACTCGCACTCGCACTCGCCTGCCAGCCACCGCCCAACGCCTTCAACAACCCGACCTCGGCTTCCATTCGCCGTGCATCGATCTGGTCGGCCGTGCGCCGGTTCGTCAGCGCGATCGTCTGTGCGGTCACGACGTCCAGGTAGCTGACGGCGCCTGCATTGAACCGGTTCGTCGTCAGCCGCAGCGACAGGTCGGCCGCGTCGGTCGCGCGTTGCTGGCTGCGTGCCTCCGACGCGAGCGCATCGAGCGACGACAGCTGATCCTCGACCTGCTGGAATGCCACCAGCACGGTTTGCCGGTAATCGGCGACCGCGCCGTCGTATTGCGCATGCGCGCCGCGCAGCGATGCACTGCGGCGCCCGCCGTCGAACAGCGTGCCGGCGAGCTGCGGGCCGAGCGACCAGAACAGGCTCGGTGCGGTGAGCCACGGCGCAAAGAACGAACTTTCGAGCCCGGCGCTCGCCGACAGCACGAGGTCCGGAAAGAACGCCGCGCGCGCCTCGCCGATCTGCGCGTTCGCGGCCGCGACGCGGCGCTCGGCCGCCGCGATGTCCGGCCGCCGCTCGAGCAGTTGCGACGGCACGCCGGGCGGGATGGCCGGCACGTCGTACGACTGCACGCGCGGCGGCAGCGCGAACGTCGACGCGCTTTCGCCGACCAACGTTGCAATCGCATGCTGGCGCTGCGCGCGCGACGCGTCGATGTCGGTGTCCTGCGTGCGGGTCGCTTCGAGCTGCGTGTCGGCCTGCGCGACCGCCGACGCGTCGATCGCACCGGCCGCAAGCTGCTGCTTTAGCAGCGTCAGTGCGTCCGCGTACGCGTGCACCGTGTCGTCGAGCAACTGCTTCTGCGTGTCGAGCGAGCGCAGCGCGAAATAGTCGGTCGCGAGCTCGGCCGTCACCGACAGCTTCACGGCCTGCAGGCCGGCCGCGCTCGCGGCGGCGTTCGCCTGCGCGCCCGCCACCGCATCGCGCACGCGGCCGAATACGTCGGGCTCCCAGCTCGCGGCCACGCCGGCCTGATAGTCGGGCGTGGTCTTGCCGGCCAGCGACGAGCCGAGCCGGTTCTGCGACACGCGTGCGCGGCTTTGCGCGGCGCCCGCGGTGATCGTCGGCAGGAAGCCCGCATGCTGGTAGTCGACCATCGCGCGGGCCTGCTGCAAATCGGCGAGCGCTTTCTTCACCGTCTGGTTCGATACGTCGACGCGTGCTTCGAGCGCGTTCAGGTCGGCGTCGCCGAACACGGTCCACCATGCGCCGCGCGCGTCGGCGTCGGCCGGCATCGCGACGTGCCAGCCGGCTTGTGCAGGCGGTGCGGCCGGTGCGCCCGCGTAGTGCGCCGGTACGGCGACCGCGGGCGGTGAATACGGCGGCAGCGTCGTGCAGGCGGTCAACGCGGCCAATGCCGCGGCGGCGCCGAGCGCGACGGCGCGGCGGGCGAACGGGAGCGGATGAGCGAGGCGCATGGCGGATATCTCGTCAGGGGTTTTCGATAGGTCAGCCGCGTGCGGGCGCCGAGGCGGGTGTCGATGCGGCCGGCGCTGCGCCGCTCGCGCGCATCGGCGGCATGCCGCCCGCACCGCTCGCGGGCGCGGGTTGCGCGCGTTGCACCGACGAAGCGGCAACCGGTGCCCCCGCGTGCGTGATCGACACGATCGTCACGACTTCGCCGGCGGTGATCGCATCGCCCGGGTTGTCGATCACGCGATCGCCTGCCGCGAGCCCCGAGACGATCTCGACGCGTGTGCCGAAATCGCGCCCGATCTGCACGCGCTTGAGCGCGGTGCGTCCGTCGGCGGCGACGGTCGCCACCGTCACGCCGTCCGGCCGGAACAGCAGCGCGCTGACGGGCAGCTCGAACGCGGGCGCGGCGCTCGCGACGACGAGGTGCGCCTGCGCATACGCACCGGGCAGCAGCGCGCCGTCGGCGTTGTCGACGTCGATTTCGACGCGCAGCGTGCGCGTGACCGGATCGATCGCGCCGGCCGTGCGGGCGACGCGCGCGGCAAAGTGCCGCCCCGGATACTGCTGCGTGGTCAGGTAGACCGGCGTGCCGGTCGAGACGTCGGCCGCGCTGTCCTGCGGCACGTCGACGAACACGCGCAGCGTGCCGGTCTGCTCCAGATGGAACAGCTCGCCGGACAAGCCGGGACTGCCCGGCGTGCCGCCCGCGGTGACGAGCGTGCCGACGTCGACGTTGCGCGCGGTGATCACGCCGTCGAACGGCGCGCTGACCGCTTCGTACGACACCAGCTCGTTCAGGTGCGCGACGTTCGCCTGCGCGGACGCGAGCATCGCACGCTTCGCGTTCATGTCGGCCACCTTCGTGTCCGTATCCTGCTGCGACACCGATTGCGACGTCAGCATGTCCTGCCAGCGCTGCGCGGTCGATTTCGCATAGTCGTAGTTCGCCTGCGCGGTGGCCGCGTCGGCGCGCGCCTGGCGCAACTGCGCATCGAGATCGGGCGCGGCGATCCGCGCGAGCGGCTGGCCGGCCTTCACGTGCGTGCCGAGATCCGCGCTCCAGTGCGCGATATAGCCGCTGGTGCGCGCATAGATCGACGCTTCCGCGAACGGCATCACCGAACCGGGTAGCGTCAGCGTCTGGTCGGCGGGCGCCGTGCCGGGCGCGATCACCGATACCGGCAGCGCTTTCTGCGCGGCCACCTGCGCGCTCTGCGCGGCGCGCGCATCGATACGCGGCACGATACCGGTCGCGAGTAGTACGGCGGCGAGCGCGACGGCGGCGAGCGGCACGGTCAGTCGACGGGCGCTTCGGCGGTGCGGCGCGTCGGGCGCCGCCTCGCGGGAGCCGGGCGGGACGGCCGCGCGTTCGATCGTGCTTCCGGCAGGGTGGGCCGCGTCGGCGGCCGGCGGGGCGAGGGGTTCGATCGAGTCGTTCATGATGGGGGCTCGAGGTTGGACGAATCGGATGAAAGGGCGGCGGCGCGATCAGCCCAGCGCCGGCGTATCGGCGGTGCGCTGCGCGCGCCGTGCGGCCGCGGCCTCGCGACGCCGGTCGAGCCATGCGTGGACGAAGCCGAACACGACCGGCACGAACAGCAGCGTCGACACCGTGCCGAACGCGAGCCCGCCGATCACCGCGCGGCCGAGCGGCGCGTTCTGCTCACCGCCGTCGCCGAGGCCGAGCGCCATCGGCAGCATCCCGATCAGCATCGCGAGCGCGGTCATCAGCACCGGGCGGAAGCGGCTAAACCCGGCGTCCAGCGCGGCCTGCCACGGCGGCGCGCCGCCGGCGAGCAGTTCGCGCGCCGTGTTCACGACGAGGATGCTGTTCGCGGTCGCGATGCCGATGCACAGGATCGTGCCCGTCAGCGCAGGCACGGACAGCGTCGTGCGTGTGACGAACAGCATCCACGCGATGCCGGCGAGCGACGCGGGCAGGCCGCCGACGATCACGAGCGGGTCGAGCCACGACTGGAAATTGACGACCATCAGCAGGTAGACGAGCGCGACCGCGAGCACGAGGCCGCCGAGCAGTCCGGTGAACGACTCGTGCATCGCCTGCACCTGGCCGCGCAGCACGATCGACGAGCCGGGCGGCAGTTGCGCGCGGGCTTCGTCGACGAGTGTCGTCACGTCGGCGGTGACGCCGCCGAGGTCGCGCCCCTGCACCGACGCGAAGAGGTCGAGCACCGGCTGCACGTTGTAGTGCGACACGACCGCCTGCTGCGTCGTGCGCGAGAAGCTGCCGAGCGTGCCGAGCAGGTTCTGCGCGGGTGCGCCGGCCGCCGGGCCGCCGGCCGGCGTCTGCGGCGCGCGGGCGGTGCCGGCGGGCAGCGGCACGTTCGCGAGCGCCTGCAGCGAATTCACCGTGTATTGCGGCGTCTGCACGAGCACCGGGTAGCTGACGCCGTTGCGCGGATCGAGCCAGAAGTTCGGCGTGGTCTGCGAGCTGCCGGACAGCGCGATCAACAGGTTCTGCGCGACGTCGCGCTGCTGCAGCCCGGCCAGGATCGCCTTCGTGCGGTCGACGTTCACGTCGATCGCCGGTTCGTCGCCGGGTTGCTGGATGCGCGCGTCGACGAGGCCGCGCACGCCGCGCAGCTTCGCGAGCAGCGCGTTCGCGACCGCGCGGTTCGGGTCGAGCTGGTTGCCGACGATCTGGATGTCGATCGGCGCGGGCAGCCCGAAATTGAGGATCTGGCTGACGATGTCGGCCGGCAGGAACGCGAACGTCACGCCGGGGAACGACTGCGCGAGCACGTTGCGCAGCGTCGCGACGTACGCAGCCGTGGACGCATGGTTCGGCTTCAGCGTGATCAGCACGTCGGCGTCGCCGGCGCCGATCGGGTCGGACGCGTCGTACGTGAGGTTGATCCCGCTCACCGGCACGCCGATGTTGTCGAGCACGCCTGCGAGTTCGGTCGTCGGAATCACGTTGCGGATCTTTGCTTCGACTTCGTCGGTCAGCCGTGCGGTTTCCTCGATCCGCGTGCCGGTCGGCGCGCGCAGGTGCAGGCGGATCTCGCCGGTATCGACCGACGGAAAGAAGTCCTGGCCGGCGAACGCGAACAGGCCGGTCGATGCGATGCAGGCGAGCAGGAACGCGGCCGCGAAGCGGCGGCGCCGGGCGATCGCCGCGGCGAGCAGCGTGCGATAGCGCAGCCGGACGGCCTCGAAGCGATGTTCGAACGCGGCCTGGAAGCGCACGAAGCGGGCGAACACGCCGCGCGGCGGCCGGCCGTGGCCCTTTGCGCGCATCAGCGCCATCGCGAGCGTCGGCACCAGCGTGCGCGAGAAGAAGTACGACGCGATCATCGCGAAGATCACCGCTTCGGCCAGCGGCACGAACAGGTAGCGTGCGACGCCGGTGAGCAGGAACATCGGCACGAACACGATGCAGATCGACAGCGTCGACACGAAGGTCGGCACCGCGATTTCGCCCGCGCCGGTCAGAATGGCCTCCTCGAGCGGCGCACCCCGTTCGAGATGATGCGTGATGTTCTCGATCGCGACGGTCGCGTCGTCCACCAGGATCCCGACCGCGAGCGCGAGCCCGCCGAGCGTCATGATGTTGATGGTCTGGCCGAGCACGGCGAGTGCGAGCAGCGACGAGAGCACCGCGAGCGGGATCGTGATCGCGATGATCAGCGTCGCGCGCCAGCTGCCGAGGAACAGCAGGATCATCAGCGCGGTCAGGCAGGCAGCGATCAGCGCTTCGCGCACGACACCCTGGACCGCCGCCTTCACGAACACCGACTGGTCGTCGAGCGGCGAAATGTGCAGCGCCTTCGGCAGCCCGGCCGCGATCTTCGGCAGCATCGCCTTCACCTGGTCGATGATCGTCAGCGTCGATGCACTGCCCGTTTTCTCGACGGTCAGCAGCGCCGCGCGCTTGCCGTCCACGCGCACGATGTTGGTCTGCGGCGCGTAGCCGTCGCGTACATGAGCGACGTCGCGCACATAGACGACGTTGCCGCCGATCGTCTTCACCGGCAGGTCGTTCAGCGCGGCCACCGTCTGCGTGCTGCCGTTCATCTGCACGTCGTACTCGTGCGTGCCGATCTTCGCGGTGCCGCCGGGCAGGATCAGGTTCTGCGCGTTGATCGCGTTCACCACGTCGATCGGCGCGAGGCCCTTCGCCTGCAGCGCACGCGTGTCGAGATCGACGACGATCTGGCGGATCTTGCCGCCGAACGGCAACGGCACGGCCGCGCCCTGGACGGTCGCGAGCTGCGTGCGGATGAAGCTGTTGCCGAGGTCGTACAGCTGCTGCTCGGCGAGCGTGTTGCTCGACAGCCCGAGCTGCAGGATCGGCACCGTCGACGCGTTGTACGTGATGATGTTCGGCGGCAGCGTGCCGGGTGGCAGGATGCGCAGGATCGACGCGGCGTTGCTCGAGGCTTCCGCGATCGCGCGATTGATGTCGGCGCCCGGGTGGAAGAAGATCTTCACGACCGACACGCCGTTCAGCGATTGCGATTCGATGTGCTCGATGTCGTCGACGTCCGACGTGAGCGCGCGTTCGTAGTTCGACGTGATGCGCTTGGCCATGTCTTCGGCGGAGAAGCCGTTGTATGACCAGACGATGCTGACGACCGGAATGTCGATGTTCGGGAAGATGTCGGTGGGGGTGCGCAGCAGCGCGAGCGGCCCCGCGATGAAGATCAGCAGCGCGAGTACGACGAACGTGTAGGGCCTGCGTAACGCCAGCCGGACGATCCACATGATGGTGCTCCTCGAAGCGGGGAATGGACGCGCATTCGATGCGACGAGCACGCAGTCTGCCGGCGCGGCGTTGACCCGACCCTGACTCGAAGATTACGAAACCGTTATCTGCGCCGGCACGGCGGCAGCGGCCGTGCGGCGGGCCGCGCGGCGCGATGCGGGCTGGCCAAACACGCGCCGCCGACGGCGGGGCGCCGCTTCATCCATAATGTCCGGCGGCAAACCTTCGCTCATTCGCGTATCTCGCCGATTTCAGGAGCCAGACCGATGTCGTTGCGCACCGATGCAAACTTCTTCCTTCTTCTTGCCGACTCGTATCGCCGGCTCGTGAACCGCCCGCTCGTGCCCGACGGCATGAGCGCCTCCGACGGCGCCGCGTGGCTGTACGAAGCGGCGCCGTTCGGCATCCTGGCGCACGACGTGTCGGCCGATCCGGTGTTCGTGTACGGCAACCGGCGCGCGCAGGCGATTTTCGAATACGACTGGGATGAACTGACGGCGTTGCCGTCCCGTCTGTCGGCGGAGCCGATGGAGCGACACGAGCGCCAGGTGTTTCTCGACAAGGTGATGCGCGATGGCTTCGTGGCCGAATACCGCGGCGTGCGCGTGACGAAATCCGGCAAGCGGTTCTGGATCGAACGCGCGACGGTGTGGCAACTAATCGACGCGGAGGGCATCGTGCACGGCCAGGCCGCGATGATTCCGGAAGTAAGGCCGCTCGACGCGCCCGCATGAACGCGACGATCGACTGGCACGCGCGTCGCGTTGAGGGCCCGCGCCGCGTGCGGCGAACCGGGGCGGCCCGCCCACGACGGACGCGAGCGCTCAGATAACAAAACCGTAATCGAAGCCTCACCTTCAGGAAAGCGCGCGAATCGCAGAATGAATCCAACTCTTCATCACATCGATGGGGAGCGGATGTCCGGCCTGATCCGCGGACGCGAACACGCCATCATTGAGAGGTGAACATCATGAACAACCTGATTCGTGCAGTCCTGCTTTCCTGCGCACTGAGCGCACCGATCGTCGCATTGGCGCAAACCACCGACCATGCGCTCACACGGGCCGACGTGCGCGCCGATCTCGTCCGCGTCGAACAGGCCGGTTATCGGCCGATCAGTAACGATCCGAACTATCCCGAGGACATCCAGGCCGCCGAGGCGAAGGTCGCCGTGCAGCAAGCGCAATCGGCCGCCGCACCGAGCGTCGCCGCAAAGCGCACTGATGCGCAATCGCTCGCGTCGCTCGACGAGCGCCAACTGTACGACCATCACTGAGCATGGTTGGCGACCGCCGTCCGCGGCTCGACGGCGGTGCCTTCAACGGACGGCACGCATGCCGTAGCGAGTCAGTCGTCGCCTTTCTCGAGCACGTTCTGCGTGAGCGCGATCGACGGAATCGTCGGCTTGAGCAACGCGCGGCGCGCGCGACGGCTCAGCCATTTCCAGCCGGCCACGAGCAGCAGCGCGACCAGCGGGATCGAGGCGATCGTCCAGGTCCCGTTCGGATAGTCGAATGCCATCAACACCAGCACGCCGAGCAGGAACAGCAGCGTGAGCCACGACGTCACGGGCGCGCCGGGCATCCTGAACGATACGTCCTCCACGTCGCCGCGCCTGACCGCGGCGCGGAACTTCATCTGGCACACGACGATGAAGCCCCATGTGCTGATGATGCCGAGCGACGCGATGTTCAGCACGATCTCGAACACGCTCGACGGCACCAGATAGTTGAGCAGCACGCCGACCACATAGATCGCGACCGTCACCAGAATGCCCGCGTACGGAACGGATTGCCCGCTCATCCGCGCGAGGAACGCGGGGGCCGAGCCGCCCATCGACAGCGAACGCAGAACACGCCCCGTCGAATACAGGCCGGAGTTGAGGCTCGACAGTGCGGCGGTGAGCACCACCAGGTTCATCACCGAGCCGATGCCCGGCACGCCGAGCGCGCCGAAGAACGTGACGAACGGGCTCTGGCCCGCCTTGTACGCACTCCACGGCAGCAGGCAGACCAGCAGAACGACGGATGCGACGTAGAAAATCGCGATGCGCCAGATCACGTTGTTGATCGCGCGCGGCAGCACCTTGCGCGCATCCTTGCATTCGCCGGCGGCCGTGCCGACCAGTTCGACGCCCGCGAACGCGAACACCACGCCCTGCACCAGCACCAGCGCCGGCATCAGTCCGTGCGGAAAGAACCCGCCGTTGTCGGTGATCAGATGCAGGCCGGTGCCATGGCCGGCCACCGGCATGCCCGTGCCGAGGATCGCCGCGCCGATCACGAGAAACAGCACGATCGCGGCGACCTTGATCAGCGCGAACCAGAACTCCATTTCCGCGAACCATTTCACGCCGATCAGGTTCATCGTCGCGACGATGCACAGCGCGACGAGCGCGAAGATCCACTGCGGCACGGCCGCGAACGGCGCCCAGTAATGCATGTAGAGCGCGACGGCGGTGATGTCGACGATGCCGGTCATCGCCCAGTTCAGGAAGTACATCCAGCCTGCGACGAACGACGCCTTCTCGCCGAGGAATTCGCGTGCGTACGACACGAAGCTGCCGCTGCTCGGGCGATGCATCACGAGCTCGCCGAGCGCGCGCAGGATCAGGAACGAAAACGCGCCGCAGACGAGATAGACGATCGCGAGCGCGGGGCCGGCGGCCTGCAGCCGGGCGCCGGCGCCGAGAAACAGCCCGGTGCCGATCGCCCCGCCGATCGCGATCATCTGCACCTGTCGATTGCCGAGGGTCTTGTGATAGCCGGCTTCGTGCGATTCGAGCCAGCTGCGTTTGTCGGTTTCGCCGGTTGTCGACGGGTCGGGAATCGATGCCATGACGGGTTCCTCGCGCAGGGAGGGGATGGGATTCGTCCCGGTCGCGGACGATCGGGACCACCGGTACCGGAGGTCCGGCGCGCGCAATCGAGCGCGCCCGTCCAGATTGCGGTTCGTCGGACGTGACGAAAGGCACGGTACGTCGCGAACGTAGTCAGCCGTAATTCCGGTCACAAACGGAATGCAAATTTGGACTGGGCCTGTTCGAATCCATGCATAGGGTGTCGGCGCCGGGTGAACCGGATAGGTAATTTGGTGCGCCGGCGCGCGCTGCGGGGGCAACCGTTACCGATGGCGCTGGTTCGTGCACCGAAATGAGGAATCCGGCGCATCGAAATTTCCGTCTGGCGCCGGTGCGGCAAGCGTTTCACGGCGATGGCCCGGTTTTTGCTGGAATGGTGTCGGCCGCGCAATCGTTGCGCGCTGCCCGACGACATACCAGACAAGGAAGATTCACCGTGAGCCCGACGACCCGACCGTTCCCCCGACGCACCTGGCTGGCTGCGCTGCTCGCCGCCCCCGTGATCGCGCTGTTCGCCGCCGCGCCGGCCCACGCCGATGCGCTCGACACCATCGCGAAAAACGGCACGCTGCGCGTCGCGGTGCCCGAGGACTATCCGCCGTTCGGTTCGGTCGGCACGGACATGCAGCCGCAGGGCTACGACATCGACATGGCAGGCCTCCTCGCCAAGGCGCTCGGCGTCAAGTTGAAGCTGGTGCCCGTGAACAGCGCGAACCGGATTCCGTACCTGACGACCAACAAGGTCGACATGGTGATTTCGTCGCTCGGCAAGACCCCGGAGCGCGAGAAGGTCATCGATTTCTCGAGCGCGTACGCGCCGTATTTCCAGGGCGTGTTCGGGCCGTCCGACGTGAAGGTGAGCGCGCCCGCCGACCTCACCGGCAAGACGGTCGGCGCGACGCGCGGCGCGCTCGAGGAGATCGCGCTGTCGCAGCTCGCGCCGAACGCGACGATCAAGCGCTTCGAGGACAACAACGCGACGATCCAGGCGTTCCTGTCGGGGCAGGTGCAACTGATCGCGGCTGGCAACATCGTCGCGGCGGCGATTCTCGCGAAGAATCCGCCGCGCCGCCCCGAGGTCAAGTTCGTGATCAAGAATTCGCCGTGCTTCGTCGGCGTCAACAAGAACGAACCGCGCCTGCTCGCGAAGATCGACGATGCGATCGCGCATGCGAAGCAGGACGGCTCGCTCGGCGAGCTGTCGCGGAAGTGGCTCGGCCAGCCGCTGCCGGCCGGGCTGTGACGTATCGCAGTGCAGCCTGACACGTCGCCGCGGCCGGGATGCCCGGCACGGCGCGTGTCGTTGTCCGAACCCGAATTCATCCGTTTCCCATGAGCTACCAGCTTCAATTCGGCGAACTCGCCGATTACGCCGGCGTGTTCGCGAGCGGCGCGGCGATGACGCTCGCGCTGACCGCGGTCGCGACCGTGCTGGGCGTAGCCGTCGGCGTGCTCGGCGCGGCCGCGTACAGCGCCGACGCGCGCGCGGCCGTGCGGTTGCGCCCGCTGATCGGCGCGTACGTCGAGGCGATTCGCAATACGCCGTTCGTCGTCCAGCTGTTCTTCATCTTCTTCGGCTTGCCGGCGCTCGGCGTGCACATCGACGAGTACGCGGCCGCGATCCTCGCGATGACGCTCAACCTCGGCGCGTACTCGGTCGAGATCGTGCGCGCAGGCGTGGCCGCCGTGCCGAAAGGGCATCTGGAGGCGGCGTCCGCGCTGGCGATGTCGCGCGCGCAGATGCTGCGCCACGTCGTGCTGCCGCAGGCGCTCGCCAAGGTGTTTCCCGCGCTGTCGAGCCAGATCGTGATCACGATGCTGGGTTCGGCGGTCGTGTCGCAGATCTCGGTGGCCGATCTGACCTATGCGGCCGGCTACATCCAGTCGCGCAACTTCCGTGCATTCGAGACGTACTTCGTGATCACGCTCGCGTATCTGGCGATGGCGCTGCTGATGCGCGCCACGCTCGGCGCGATGGGCCGCCGCCTGTTCTCCCGCCGCGTGCGAGGTGCGCGATGACCGATTTCACGTTCGGGCAGATTCTCGCGAACCTGCTGCTGGCCGCGCGCTGGACGATCGTGCTGTCGATCGTGTCGTTCGTATCCGGCGGCCTCGTCGGCCTCGGGCTGCTCGTGATGCGCGTGTCGAATTCGACGGCGCTGCGCGGCATCGCGAAGCTCTATATCGAAGTGTTCCAGGGCACGCCGTTGCTGATGCAACTGTTCATCGTGTTCTTCGGCCTGCCGCTCGCCGGGCTCGACGTGCCGCCGTGGGTCGCGGCCACGGCGGGGCTCACGTTCTTCACCAGCGCCTATCTGGCGGAGATCTGGCGCGGCTGCGTCGAGGCGGTGCCGAAAGGGCAGTGGGAGGCGTCGGCCAGCCTGGCGATGAGTTATGTCGAGCAGTTGCGTCACGTGATCCTGCCGCAGGCCGCGCGCATCGCGATCGCGCCGACGGTCGGCTTCGGCGTGCAGGCGGTGAAGGATACGGCGCTCGTGTCGATCATCGGCTTCACCGAGCTGACGAAGGTCGGTATCGCGATCTCGAACGCGACGTTCCGGCCGTTCGTCGTGTATGGCCTCGTCGCGCTGATCTATTTCGCGCTCTGCTATCCGCTTACCCGTTATGCGCGCACGTTGCAAAGGAGATGGCATGCCGCTCGTTGAAACCCGGGGTCTCGAAAAGAACTTCGGCACCCATCATGTGCTCAAGGGCATCGACCTGTCCGTCGAGCGCGGGCAGGTCGTGTCGATCATCGGCCGCAGCGGCTCGGGCAAGAGCACGCTGCTGCGCACGCTCAACGGGCTCGAGAGCATCGACGCGGGCACGATCTCGGTCGACGGCGAACGCGTCGATGCACGGCATGCGGACTTGCGTGCGCTGCGGCTGAAGGTCGGCATGGTGTTCCAGCAATACAACCTGTTTCCGCACCTGAGCGCCGGACAGAACGTGATGCTCGCGCAGTCGGTGGTGAAGAAGGCGCACCGCCAGCAGGCGCGCGCGATCGCGGAGCTGATGCTCGAGCGCGTCGGCCTCGGCGACAAGTTCGACGCGTTTCCGGAACACCTGTCGGGCGGCCAGCAGCAGCGCGTCGCGATCGCGCGTGCGCTCGCGATGAAGCCGAGCGTGCTGCTGTGCGACGAAATCACGTCGGCGCTCGATCCCGAGCTCGTCGGCGAGGTGCTGGGCGTGATCGAGCAACTCGCGCGCGAGGACATGACGCTGATCATGGTCACCCACGAGATGAACTTCGCGCGTGCGGTGAGCGACAGGATCGTGTTCATGCACCAGGGCCGCGTGTGGGAGAGCGGGACGGCCGACGAGATCTTCGAGCGTCCGCAGACGGTTGAATTGACGCGGTTTCTCGGCAGCGTGCGGCACCCGGAAACGGTTGCGCGCTGACTGACACGGCCGTGCGGCCGGGCCGCGACCCGATGACAAGACCGTAATCGAAGCCTCACCTTCCGGAAAGCGCGCGAATCGCAGAATGGACACCACTCCTCATCGCATCGATGCGGAGCGGATGTCCGGCCTGATCTGCGGACGCGAACACGCCATCTCGAGAGGTGAACGTCATGAACGACCTGATTCGTGCAGTCCTGCTTTCCTGCGCACTGAGCGCACCCATCGCCGCATTCGCGCAAACCGCCGACCCTGCGCTCACCCGCGCCGACGTGGTCGCCGACCTGATTCAGGCGGAGCGCGACGGCACGCTGCCGACGTCGAACTGGGACTATCCGCCGAGCGCGCAGACGATCGCGCGCAATCGCGAGCTGTATGCGATCGCGCACGGCGAGCCGCGCACCGCGACGGCGAGCGTGGGAACGCCCGCGGCGGCGCCCGTCTCGACGGCGAGCGCGCAATGAAGCGGGCCACGGTATCGGCACGCGTGGCGGCCCTGGCGCTCGCCGCGTGGTGCGCGGCGCAGGGCGCGCCGGCCGCCGCGCGCGGCCAGCCGCAACTGCCCGACGACGATGGCGGGCGCGCCAGCGTGCTGCGCGCGCTCGATCCGTCGAGCGAGGCGCTGCGCCGGCCCGCCGACACGCGGCCGGCCCACGTTCAAGCTGCACCCATCCGGCGGGCGCCCAGCGCGATGCCGCGCGCGGCGATCACCGCACCCGCGGCGCGCTGACGGGCGTCCCAGCCCGCCAGCGCGGCGTCGAACCCGCGGCCTTGGCCGACGTCACGCAGCGCTTGTGCGAGGCCGAACGCATCGTCCGCCGCTTTCGCGACACCGGCCGCCGCGGCTGTCCAGGTCGTGCGGTGATTGCTCGAATACGCTGGCGTCCCAGCCGGTTGCGCGCAGGGCGGTCGCGGCGAACCGCGCGCCGACCGACCCGCCGACCGACCCGCCGACCGACCCGCCGACCGACCCGCCGACCGACCCGCCGACGATGACGGCCTTGCGGCCCGATCCGTGTTCCATCCGATGTCTCCCGATGATGGCCGAGCATAGGGCAAGCAACGGACGCAGCGGTTGAATCGTTCTGAAGCGGCCTGCGTGACAGCGCGACAGCGCGACAGCGTGACGCGTGCGCCGCCGCTCAGCCGCGGCGGGCGTTTGGCGGGGGTGGCGGAGGAGCGGGAGGCCACGCGTTGCAGTGCGGCCGGCGTGCCGTTCAGGAACGCGTCGACCTGCCGTTCGATTTCGGCGTCGGGATCGTCGGGCACCGCCACTCCGCATACCCGCTTGCGCACGCCGAGAGGGAAGAGGCTCGCGCGCAGGCTCCAGCCCCGTTCGATTCGCGCGTTGCGCTGCGCTTCCGCCGCCGGCGTTGCTTCAGAAAAATTCAGTTCGCCGCCATGACTTTCAGGCGCACGTCCCCTAGTCTTGCTACCGAACCGCCGCATGGGCCGGCCGCGCAGGTTCAGGGCGCGGACTGCGCCGGCAAAATCATGGAAACCACGACATGCAACCTGGACAAGTAACGGCCGCCGGCGCGGCCGCGCCCGATCGCCTGCCCGGCGAGGACGTCTTTCTCGCGTCGATCGCAGGCTATGTCGACACGCTCGGCTTCGTCGCGCTGTTCGGCCTCTTTACCGCCCACGTGACCGGCAACTTCATCCTGATCGGCTCGGGCCTGGCCGGGGTCGGGCAGGGGCTGCTGATCAAATGGCTCGCGTTTCCGGCCTTCATCGGCGGGATCGTGGCCGCCCGCCTGCTCGACCACCGGATGCGCGTGCGCGGTCACGGCGCGCGGGCCGGTTCGCTGTACGCGTTGCAGGCGATCCTGCTCGCCGGCTTCATGTTCGCGGGGATCGCGGCGTCGCCGATCGGCAGCGCCGACGCGCCCGCGACGATCGTCTGCGGGCTGCTCGGCGCGGCGGCGATGGGCGTGCAGAACGCGCATGGCCGGCTGACCGCGCGCGCGGTGGTCGCCAACACGGTGATGACCGGCAACGTCACGCAGGCCGTCATCGATGCCTTCGACTGGCTCGTGCCGATCGCCGCGCCGGCCGAACGGGACGCCGCCCGCGCGCGGCTGCAGCGCACGCTGCCGCCGGTGGCCGGTTTCGCGCTCGGCGCGGGCGCCGGCGCGACGGCGTACCTGTATGCCGCGTTCTGGGCGCTCGCGCTGCCGCTCGCGGTGCTGGGCTTTCTCACGTATCGATCCGCACGCTTGGCCGAGCTGCCCGCCTCGCGCTGAACCCGTTTTCGCGCGCGGCGTGCCGCTGCGCGCCACCTTCAAGGAGAACCCGATGATTTCACTGAACCTGCGCCATGTGCTGCGCATGACGACTGCGTCGACGGCGCTGCTCGCCGCGTTGCTGGCGGCCGCCCCGTCGCATGCCGACGAAACGCATCTGGACGACACGGCGCGCCAGCCGGCCGCCGCGCGCTTCCCGGCGGTCGCGGTCGGCCCGCAGTACGACACGACGCACGTGTGCGTCGCGCCGGAAGACTTCGACCGCTTCACCGACAGCTTCGTCGCGACGTTCGGCGGCAAGAAGTCGAAGCAGGGCGTGTTCCAGGTCACGCCGACGCCGAGCCAGACGATGTCGCAACTGGTGCTCACGCCGGTCGGCACCATCTCGGTGTTCGGCTTCAAGACGCCGATCCCGTATCCGTTCTGCGAGGAGCGCACCGGCTATCTGGTGACCGACATGGACGTGGCCGTGAAATCGGCGCGCGCGCATGGCGCGGACGTGGTCGTCGCGACGTTCCCCGATCCGATCGGGCGCGACGCGATCATCCGCTGGCCGGGCGGCGTGAACATGCAGCTGTACTGGCACACGCAGGCGCCGAGTTACGACCCGCTGCAGACGGTGCCGGAAAACCGCGTGTACGTGTCGCCGGAACGCGCGGGCAAGCTCGCGCACGACTTCGCCGCGTTCTCGCACGGCAAGATCGTGTCGGACGTGCGCAAGGCGCCGGGCATCGAGATCGGCCGGCCGAACGACACCTACCGCCGCATTCGTATCGAATCGGGCTTCGGCAAGATGACCGTGCTCGCGACGGACGGCCATCTGCCTTTCCCGTTCGGGCGCGAAATGACCGGCTATGAAGTCGCCGACCTGGCCACGACGCTGAAGCAGGCGGAAGCCGCGGGCGTGACCGTGCTCGTGCCGCCGTTCACGTCGGACGGCCGCGACGCGGCGCTCGTGCAGTTCCCGGGCGGCTACGTCGCCGAAATCCACGCACGGTCGAAATAACGGTGCGCCGGCCGATCAAACCATCGTGGCGCGGCGCGCTGCCGGGCGTCGTGCTGGCCGGCGGCGTCGCGCTGCATGCCGGGACGGCGGCCGGTGCCGATGCGGCGGCCGCAGCAGCCGCAGCAGCACCCGCCGCTCAGCCGCAGGCGCCGGCGGCAGCGAGCGCCGCCGTGGCGTGCACCGCGAAGCGTCCGACCGTGCTGTTCAACCGCTGGCAGGAGGACTGGTCGGTGCTCGCGAACCCTTGCGTGCCGCGCAAGTCGTTCGACGCGCTGAAATACGTGCCGCTCGGCGACGACCCGTCGACCTACCTGTCGCTCGGCGCGAACCTGCGCGAGCGCTTCGAGCTGAACAACGCGCCGCTGTTCGGCCTCGGCTCCGCGCACGACGACAACTACCTGATCCAGCGCACGAACGTGCACGCGGACCTGCGCTATCGCAGCCATCTGCAGGCGTTCGTGCAGTTCGTCGATGCGCGGCCGTTCGGCAAGAATACGGTCGGCCCGGTCGACAAGGACCAGCTCGACATCGAGCAGGCGTTCGTCGCGTATGTCGACCAGATCGGCCCCGGCACGTTGAAGACGCGGGTCGGCCGGCAGGAGATGGCGTTCGACTTGCAACGCTTCGTGTCGGTGCGCGACGGCCCGAACGTGCGGCAGGCGTTCGACGCGCTGTGGGCCGATTACGAAATCGGCAAGTGGCGGCTGATCGGCTACGTGACGCGCCCGGTGCAGTATCGCGACGCCGCCGCGTTCGACGACGTGTCGAACCGGCACCTGCGATTCGACGGCGTGCGCGTCGAGCGCAACGGCACGGGGCCCGGCGACCTGTCCGCGTACTGGTCGCGCTACACGCGCGACAACGCGCGCTTTCCGGATGCGTCGGGCACCGAGCGGCGCGACGTGTTCGACATGCGCTATGCGGGCAAGGCCGACGGGCTCGACTGGGACGTCGAGGCGATGCTGCAGACGGGCCGCGTCGGGCAGGACACGGTGGGCGCGTGGGCGTTCGGCGCGTTGGGCGGCTATACGTTCGCGAAGACGGCCGGCACGCCGCGCATCGGGATCCAGATTGACGGCGCGTCGGGCGATGCTCACCCGGGCGACCGGCGCGTGGGCACGTTCAACCCGATGTTTCCGAACGGTTATTACTTCACGCTCGCAGGCTATACGGGATACAGCAACCTGATCCACGTGAAGCCTTCGCTGACGTTCAAACCGGCGAGCACGGTCACGGTGCTCACCGCCGTCGGCTTCCAGTGGCGGCAGACGACCGCCGATGCGATCTATGGGCAGGGCATGTCGGCCGTGCCGGGCACGGCGGGCAAGGGCGGTGCGTGGACAGGGATGTACGCGCAGGCTCGCGTGGACTGGCTCGTCAATGCGAACACGGCCCTGGCGGTCGAGGCGGTGCACTTCCAGCTCGCCGATTCGATTCGCGCGCTGGGCGCGCGTAATGCCGACTATGTCGGCGTGGAAGCGAAGTTCGGTTGGTGACGCGGCGCGCGCCGCCGCTTCTGTCAGGGCGGCGCGCGCGTGACCGAACGACGCCACGCACGGGCAGGTCGCCAACGGCCTGCGCGCAGACGCCGTTCACGCAGGCGATTGACGAACATCTGGAAACACACGCGAGCGCCTCGACCGTCCTGGTCGCATTCGCTCGAACCTTCCGATCACAGCGGTGTCGATTCGCGGCGCTTCGCGGCAGCGTCAGTTGCATGGGCGCCGGGCAGCGCACCGAACATGTGCTGGCTGCACTTCGCGTCGCGCCATGCGGTTCCCAGCCGGATTCCGCTGAACACGCGTCGCGCCAGCGGAAGAATCTGTTCGCCGGCCAGAATGCCGAGCAGGCCCACCAGGGCGACGGCGGGCGGCGCCGGCGATTGCACGCCGATCAGCGCATAAACGATGCCGGCGAGGATGCCGGCGAACAGCGAAGCAGAGTACGATTTCATAGGTTTGAAATGACGTGACGGCAGTGAAAAATATGGATAACTACCAATATGGCGTCGATCCTAAAGTCGTGGATCAGCCTATCAGTTCTGCATGCTCGTTGTGAGTGTATTCAATGAAATTCAGATCTTTTCAGTCTGGATTTATAAAGGCCGCGAGAATCAGAACTATTAATTGGTGCGGTCGCAAATAAGCCTGTTGAATGACGCAGGCCGGCTGCCGAGTCTTCCGATCCAGCGCATACGACGCGTCGCGGATTCGTCGGCCCGGCGAGCCTTATTTCTCCCTGCGTCAAAGGACATCACCGCCATGAGCAACCCGAAGCTTGAAGTACTTACCCCGCACAACAGCCAACTGATCTTCATCGACCAGCAGCCGCAGATGGCATTCGGCGTGCAGTCGATCGATCGCCAGACGCTGAAGAACAACGTCGTCGGGCTCGCGAAGGCCGCGAAGGTCTTCAACATCCCGACCACGATCACGACGGTCGAAAGCGACAGCTTCTCCGGTCACACGTATCCGGAGCTGCTCGACGTGTTCCCGAACCAGAAGACGCTCGAACGCACGTCGATGAATTCGTGGGACGACCAGAAGGTGCGCGACGCACTGGCCGCGAACGGTCGCAAGAAGGTGATCGTGTCCGGTCTGTGGACCGAAGTCTGCAACACGACGTTCGCGCTGTGCGCGATGCTCGAAGGCGACTACGAAATCTACATGGTCGCCGACGCGTCGGGCGGCACCACGCAGGCCGCGCACGACTTCGCGATGCAGCGCATGGTGCAGGCGGGCGTCGTGCCGGTCACGTGGCAGCAGGTGCTGCTCGAGTGGCAGCGCGACTGGGCGCACCGCGAGACGTACGACGCCGTGATGGCGATCGCGAAGGAGCATTCGGGCGCGTACGGGATGGGCGTCGACTACGCGTACACGATGGTCCACAAGGCCGCGCCGCGCACCGCGACGCCGCACGAGTCGATCGCGCCCGTTCCGGCGAAGTAAGCGCGGACGGCCCGCGATCGCTGATGCCGGTGCGGCGGGTTCGAGGCGAACGCGCCGCATTGGCTCCCTTGCGCGGGCGGCGGACGGGACCGAAACACGCATGCCGCCCGCGGCAGGCTGATCGGACCACGGCCGCCGCATTCGAAATTTCCGGGAGATTTATCGCATGGAACCTTATCTGGTTTCCCTTGGTGCGGGCCTCTTGATCGGCGTGATTTACAGCGCGATCAAGGTTCGCTCTCCCGCACCGCCGCTGATTGCGCTGGTCGGGTTGCTCGGCATGCTGATTGGCGTGCAAGCGTTGCCCACCGTGAAACAGCTGCTTGGCTTCTGATCAACAAGAGGTGATGCATATGACCGCAACCGTGACCCAACCGGATCTGATCCTGCATAACGGCAGATTCACGACGCTCGACCGCGCGAACCCCGTCGCGACGGCGGTCGCGATTGCCGCCGGCCGCTTCGTCGCCGTCGGCAGCGACGCGGACGTGATGCCGCTCGCGGGCCGCGCGACGAAGGTGGTCGATCTCGGCGGCCGTGGCGTACTGCCGGGTCTGATCGACAACCACTGCCACGTGATTCGCGGTGGGCTGAACTACAACATGGAACTGCGTTGGGACGGCGTGCCGTCGCTCACGGTCGCGATGGACATGCTCAAGCGCCAGGTGGCCGTGACGCCCGCGCCGCAGTGGGTCCGCGTGGTCGGCGGTTTCACCGAGCATCAGTTCGTGGAGAAACGGCTCCCGACGATCGACGAACTCAATGCCGCCGCGCCGGACACGCCGGTTTTCATCCTGCACCTGTACGATCGCGCGTTGCTGAACGCGGCCGCGCTGCGGGTGGTCGGTTACACGAAGGACACGCCGGAGCCGCCGGGCGGGACCATCGTCCGCGATGCCGCCGGCAACCCGACCGGCCTGCTGCTTGCGAACCCGAACGCGACGATTCTCTACGCGACGCTCGCGAGGGGCCCGAAGCTGCCGTTCGAGTATCAGTACAATTCGACGCGCCATTTCATGCGCGAGCTGAACCGGCTCGGCGTGACGGGCGTGATCGACGCGGGCGGCGGCTCGCAGAATTATCCCGACGACTACGAGGTGATCCGCAAGCTGCACGACTCGGGCGAGATGACGATCCGGATCGCCTACAACCTGTTCACGCAGAAGCCGAACGCGGAGAAGGAAGACTTCGTGAACTGGACGAAGAGCGTCAAGTACCACGACGGCACCGACTATTTCCGCAATAACGGCGCCGGCGAGATGCTGGCGTTTTCCGCGGCCGACTTCGAAGACTTCCGGGTGGCACGCCCGGACCTGCCCGACCAGATGGAGGATGATCTCGAGGGCGTCGTTCGCGTGCTCGCGGAAAACCGTTGGCCGTGGCGCATGCACGCGACCTATGACGAGACCATCAGCCGCGCGCTCGACGTGTTCGAAAAGGTGAACCAGGACATCCCGCTCGACGGGCTGAACTGGTTCTTCGATCACGCGGAAACGATCTCGGAACGCTCGATGGACCGCATCGCCGCGCTCGGCGGCGGCATCGCGGTGCAGCACCGGATGGCGTACCAGGGCGAATACTTCGTCGAGCGCTACGGCGCGCAAGCCGCGGAGGCGACGCCACCGGTGGCGAAGATGCTCGGCAAGGGGCTCAAGGTCTCGGCCGGCACCGACGCGACCCGCGTCGCGTCGTACAACCCGTGGGTGTCGCTTGCATGGCTCGTCACCGGCAAGACGGTCGGCGGCCTGCGGATGTACCCGCAGCGCAACCTGCTCGATCGGGAGACGGCACTGCGCATGTGGACCGAGTACGTGACGTGGTTCTCGAACGAAGAGGGCAAGAAAGGGCGCATCGCGGTGGGGCAGCTGGCCGACCTGGTGGTCCCGGATCGCGATTTCTTCGGGTGTGCCGAGGACGACATCGCCGGCACGACGGCTTTGCTCACGGTCGTGGGCGGAAAGATCGTGTGGGGCGCGGGGCCGTTCCAGTCGTACGACGCGCCGATCCCGCCGGCGATGCCCGACTGGTCGCCCGTGCGCGAATTCGGCGGCTATGGCGGCTGGGGCGCGACGCAGCGCGCCGGCGCGCCGCTGCAACGGGCGGCCGCCGCTGCGATGTGCGGTTGTGCGAACGCATGCAACGTTCACCAGCACGCGCACGCGAGTGCATGGGCGAGTGCGCTACCGACGTCCGATGCAAAGGGCTTCTGGGGCGCGTTCGGGTGCTCCTGCTGGGCGGTCTGACATGGCGACGCGGACCCATTGCGACTGCCCGACGTGGGCCCGTGCGCTTCATCGCCCTTGACGCTGTTTGCGAGCCCCTGGGACTCATCGGCGGGCTGGTCCTCGCCACTTGTGCTCAACCAGGGACGAGACCCGGCCGGCAGTCGTCCCGCCATTCGGTGACGATACGACGACCGGGATAAAGCGATGAGCCCGCTCCCTCCTCCAAAAAGGTGGATGGAGCGGGCTGACGCCGCAATATGTCGGATCGGACAGAGGGCGGCATGAACCTCGATTGAACAATCGGCCGGGCTATCGGCGCACGACCGCGACCGCGCAGAGGCTTCAGCGCGAGCGTGCGCGCCGCCACGCGCCGGGCGGATGGCCGACGATCCGCGCGAAGATGCGGTTCAGATGGCTCTGGTCCGCGAAGCCGCACGCGATCGCGATGTCGGCGAGCGTCATGTCGGAGGTCTCGATCAGTTCGCGCGCACGCGTCACGCGCTGTTCGAGCAGCCACTGGTGCGGCGTGCGGCCGGTGGTGCGCGAGAATGCGCGAATGAAGTAACCGCGCGACAGGTCGCATTCGGTCGCCACTTCCTCGATCGATACGCCGAGATCCGCCTTTTCCAGCAACAGCTCCTGCGCGCGCGCCAGTTTCGCCGGCGACAGGCTGCCCTTGTGGTCGAGTTCGCGCGTGCGCGCGTTGCCGTAACGGCGCACGAGGTGCGTGCCGATCGCGAGCCCCACCTGCTCGATGAACAGCGCGTTCAGCGGGCCGGGCGCGTCGAGGCTGTCGGCCACCGCGTGCGCGAGATGGCCGAGCACCGGATCGCGCACGTCGGGGCGGCACGTGAGGCCGCCGATTGCCTGCCCGCCGAGCTCCGGGCCGACGCGCTCGAGATACGCATGCGGCAGCTCG
Organism: Burkholderia sp. AU38729; assembly: GCF_020419725.1. NCBI lineage: Bacteria > Pseudomonadati > Pseudomonadota > Betaproteobacteria > Burkholderiales > Burkholderiaceae > Burkholderia > Burkholderia sp. AU38729. The sequence continues at coordinate 448,034 of NZ_JAIZQO010000006.1, forward strand.
ACCAGCACGAAGTCGAAGTTGCCGTACAGGTCCGCATGGAAGTGGCGCGAGAAATCGCGAATGTAGATCGAGTGATGCTGGAACCGGCGTTCGCTCGCGCCGGCGCGCCCGTAAAGCGTGCGGCGATGGCCGGCGGCCAGCGACACGCCGACCAGGAAGCCGCGGTCGCACGCGGGCATGTCGATGTGTTCCACGTGCGCGTCGCGCATGCATTTGCGGTGAAGCCGCAGGCCGCCGGTGGCGGTCTCGACATCCTTCGACAGCAGGCTGGCCACGCAGCCGAGCGTGTCCTTCGGCGGTGGCGGCGGGGATACCGCCGGCGCTGCGGTAACGGAGTCTGACATGGAATTCCCGGGCAAGTGACTCGGCGCGCGAAATGGCGAGTCCAGTTTAGCGACGCATGTGAACATTCAAAATGAATTTGCACAAACGTCCGCTCGCGAATCTGACGAATTGCTTTCAATGACGGCGCACGGCCGCCGCATCGCCCGTCACGACAGGCGTACGAGCGGCCCGGAAGCGTATCGCGCCCTACTTTTTCATGCAAGCGAATGCGCCGATCGCGTGATCCGGCCGCTGTCCACAGCGCATTTTCCTTCAAGATTTTCGTCGCGCGCCCGTCTACACTCGGCCCGTAATTCAACAGTGTCCGGCCGGCGCCACGGTGCGCCGGGGCCGGACATCCTGCCGGGTGGACTGCCGCGTTCACCGGGCGGTCATCCTGAGGGACCCGGAGGCGGCCATGATCCAGATCGGAACGTTGTCGGTGGATTTCGAGCAGCGCGACATTCGCCGTCAGGGCGCGTCGCTGCGCATCGGTGCACGCGCGCTCGACATTCTCGAAGTCCTGCACCGCGCGAGCGGGGCGGTCGTGTCGAAAGACGACATCATGGACGCGGTCTGGCCAGGCCTGATCGTCGAGGAAAACCGCCTTCAGGTGCATGTGGCGACGCTGCGCAAGGCGCTCGGCACGAGCCGCGATCTGATCAAGACGGTGCCCGGGCGCGGCTACCTGCTGGTCGCGTGCGCGTCGCCCGGCCCGGAACCGATGCCCGCGGCCGACACGCCGGCCGCCGTCCCGGCTGCCGTACCGACCGATGCCCGCGCGTCGTTGCTGCCTGCGCCGCTCGTCGGACGCGACACCGAAATCGCGCAGATCGTCGAGATGCTCGAACGCACGCCGGTCGTCACGCTCGTCGGCGCGGGCGGGATCGGCAAGACGAGCCTCGCCGTACGCGTGGCCCACGCGGTGCGCAGCCGCTCGCGCGAGCGCGTGCTGTTCGTGGAGCTGGCGCGCGCGGGGACGCGCGCCGACATGCTGATCGCCGTCGCGGCCGAACTCGGCCTGGACACGCAGCGCGTGCCCGCCATCGTGGACATCGGCGCCGCATTCGCGGCGTCGCGCTACCTGCTCGTGTTCGACAATGCCGAGCACATCGTCGATCTCGTCGCGAGCCTCGTCGAAACGCTGACGTCGTGCGCCGGCTCGCTGCGCGTCCTCGTGACGAGCCGCGAGCCGCTGCATATCTCGGCCGAAGCGGTGCTGCGCATGAGCCCGCTCGCGGTGCCCGGCGACGACGCGCGCACCGACGAGATCGTGCGTTGCTCCGCCGTCGAGCTGTTCCTGGAACGGGTTCGCACGGCCGCGCCGGATTGTCCGGTCGACGAAGCCGGCATGCGGCTGATCGCCGATATCTGCCGGCGGCTCGACGGGCTGCCGCTCGCGATCGAACTGGCCGCGGCGCGCGTCGCGACGCTCGGGCTCGCGGTCGTCGCGTCGCGGCTGGACGACCGGCTGAACCTGCTGACCGGCGGGCTGCGCTCGGCGCTGCCGCGTCATCAGACGCTGCGGGCGACCTTCGACTGGAGCTACGTGCTGCTCGACCCGGCCGCGCGTGCGCTGTTCCGCCGGATGGGATGCTTCATCGGGCCGTTTACGTTCGATGCCGCGCACGCGGTCGCCACCGAGCCCGGCACATCGGCCGCGGACATGATCGCGGTGCTCGGCGAACTGGTCGCCAAGTCGCTGGTGACCGTCGAGTTCCACGGCGCATCGGCGCGGTACCGGCTGACCGAGTCGACGCGCGCGTATGCGCTGGAAAAACTGCACAACGAGGGTGAGTTCGAGCGCATCGCGGCGCGTCACGCACGATACGAGCGCGAGCAAGGGCAGGGATACGAGCACGGGCACGCGGCGGCGAGCGTGGACGCGGCGCGGCGCAACGATGGGGGCGCCGAAGCACCGAACGACGCATCAGCGGAGGTGGGCACCGGGGCACTGAACGACGTGACAGCCGATGCGGTCACGGCAGTGCCGAACGACGCACCAGCCGATGCATCGACCGACGCGCTCGTCCTGGCCGCCGACGCAACGCCCGTGCCCGAAGCGGAACGCCTGGCGCGCGCGCTGCTGGAGCCGTCACGGATGCACGAATGCGCGGCGCGGGCGCGCCAGGTGCTCGCCGCTTTCGACACGGCCGCGGCCGACCCGGTCGATGCCGCGCGCGAGATGCGGTTGCGCGCGGCCTGCGCGTCGGCACTGCTGCATACGGACGGCGACGTCGTGGCCGCGGCCGCGATGTGGGACCGCACGCTCGGTCTGGCCGCCCAGGTCGGCGACGATACGTTCGATGCGCGCGCGCTGGTCGGACAGTGGCATACGATGCTGACGCTGTCGGACATTCACGAATCGCTGCGTTACGCGACCCGCTTCGAGCGCGCGGCCGAGCGGCGCGGCGACCGCGCGCAGCGGCTTCTGGCCAACGCGATGGTCGCCACGTCGCTGCACTACTTCGGCGAGCACGCGCAGGCGCGCGAGCGGCTCGAAGCGGCGACGGCCGAACTCGGCGCGGTGGGCGAGCCGCCGTGCGCGCAGGCCGCGCTCGGCGTCGACATGACCACGCTCGCGCGCACGATGCTCACGCGGCTCGTGTGGATTCAGGGCGACCCCGACCATGCGATGCGCATCGCCGCGCAAGCGGTCGAGTGCGCGCGCCGCGGCCCGTCCGCGCTCGCGCTGTGCGTGGTGCTGGGGGCGGCCGCCGTGCCGATCGCACTGCGCTACGGCGACCACGACATCACGTCCGACTATCTCGCGACGCTGCGCGCGACCGCGAGTGCGCACGGCTTCGACATCTGGCGCAATCACGCGGAATGCCTGACCGGCCAGTTCGACATCCAGGCCGGTCATCCCGGCGCGGGCCTCGCGCGGCTCGAACCCGCGCTGCGGCGTGTCGAGGCGAGCGGATTCCGGCGGCTGCTCGCCCCGTTGAACGTCGCGTATGCGGAGGGCCTCGTGCGCGTCGGCCGCGCAAGCGAGGCGCGCACGCGGCTCGATGCGACGCTCGCGCGCTGCCGTGCGCACGGCGAGCATCTGTTCGTGCCGGAACTGCTGCGCGTGACGGGTATCGCGATGCTCGAACAGGCACGGATTGCGGCCCCGGATGTCGCGCTCGCGTACGAGGCCGACGGCCATCGTCATCTGCAGATGGCGATCCAGACCGCGAATGGGCAGGGCGCCGCGATGTGGGCGCTGCGCGGCGCGCTGGATCTCGCCGATCACCTGATCGAGCGCGGGCGCACCGCGCACGCGTCGACGCTGGTCGCCGGCGTTGCGCGGCACTTCGATCCGCATTCGCGCGCCCATGATGTGCGGCGCTTGTTGCGTGTGCAGAATTTCGTCCGCCAGGACATGCCGCCGCCGTCCCGCCCGCCTGCGCGCCACGACGCCGCCGACGCGGCGCAGCAGGCCGCATAGCGATGCGCGAGTTCCAGGCAACAGCGCGACTGCGCGATCGCGGGATGCGTGCCGATGCGCGCGACGCAGCCATGTTCCGTCGTTCGACGACGCGCCGCACGCGCGGCGCGGCGCGGCGTGCGCGTGCGCACGGGAGGCCCGACGGTGCTTAGAGCGACGGAACCCGCGCGTGCGGCGGACCTCGTCGTCTTCAACGGCAAGATTGCGACCCAGGACGAGCAGCGCTCGTTCGTCAGCGCACTGGCGGTGAAGGACGGGCGCATCGTCGCGACCGGCGACGATCGCGATGTGCTGCGTCATGCGCACGGCGACACGACCTGCATCGACCTGAACGGCCGCACGGTGATCCCCGGCCTCGTCGACGCGCACCTGCAGGCCATCCGCGGCGGCACGCACTTCAACCTCGAGCTGCGCTGGGACGGCGTGCCGTCGCTCGCCGCCGCGCTCGACCTGCTGCATCGGCAGGCCGTGCGCACGCCCGCACCGCACTGGGTGCGCGTGGGCGGTGGCTGGACCGCGCTGCAGTTCGCGGAAAAGCGCGGCCCGACGGTGGCCGAGCTGAATGAGATCGCACCCGATACGCCGGTGTTCGTCCGGCATCTCGGCGACAGCGCGTGGCTGAATGCGGCCGCGCTGCGCGCGATCGGCTACGGGCGCGACACGCCCGATCCGCCGGGCGGCGAATTGCGGCGCGACCGTCATGGGCGGCCGACCGGGCTGCTGCTCGCACGCCCCGATCCGGCCGTGCTGGCCGCGGCGCTCGCGCGCGCGCCGGTGCTCGGCGCGGCCGACCGGATCAACTCCACGCGGCAGTTCATGCGCGCGCTGAACCGCGTCGGCGTGACGAGCGTGATCGACGCCGGCGGCGACGGCCTGGCGTATCCGGACGATTACGCGGCGGTCATCGCGCTGGCACGCCGCGGCGAACTGACGACGCGCATCGCGTACGCGCTGGGCGCGCGGCACGCCGGCCGGGAAATCGACGACTTCGCGCAGTGGATCGCGCTGACCTCGCCCGGCGACGGCGATGCGTTCCTGCGCGCGAACGGTGCGGGCGAGCGACTGCTGTTTTCGGCGGTCGATCTGGGGAATTTTCTCGAACCGCGCACCGAACTGCCCGCGTCGGTCGATGCGGAACTGGCCGCCGTCGTCCGGCTGCTGGTCCGCCACCGCTGGCCGTTCCGGCTGCAGGCGACCTACGACGCGTCGATCGGCCGCTTCCTCGACGTGTTCGAGGCGGTGAACCGCGATACGCCGTTCGCCGGGCTGCGCTGGTGTTTCGACCGGTGCGAGACGATGTCGGATGCGAACATCGCACGCGTGGCGGCGCTGGGCGGCGGCGTGACCGTGCAGCCGCGCATGGCGTTCCAGGGCGAGGCGTTCATCGCGCGCGACGGTGCGGCCGCGGCGACGCGCGCGCCGCCGATCCGCGCGATGCTCGCGGCCGGGCTGCCGGTCGGGGCAGGCTCCGGCGCGCTGGATGCGGGGAGCTACAACCCGTTCGTCGCGCTGTACTGGATGGTGTCGGGGCGCAGCATCGGCGGCACCGTGCTGTATCCGGCGCGCAACCGGCTCGGCCGGATGGAGGCGCTGCGCCGCTACACCATCGGCAGCGCTTGGTTCTCCGCCGACGAGCATCGCAAGGGGGCGCTGGTGCCCGGCCGTTACGCGGACTTCGCGGTGCTCAGCGACGACTATTTCACGATCGACATGGCGCGCATCCCGCAACTGTCGTCGGTGCTGACGGTCGTCGACGGCAAGGTCGTGCACGCGGAACGGGAATTTGCGTCGCTCGCGCCGCCGCCGCCGCCCGTCAGCCCCGGATGGTCGCCGGTCGCCGAGGGCGGCGGCACGCCTGCGCCCGGAGCGAACGGACACGGCGGTCCGCGCGCATCGACGGGTGGCGACGCGTGCACGGAACCCGGTACCGATGCGTGCCGGGCACGCGGCCCCGGGCGCCGCTTCGCACGGCCGCGCTATCCGACGGCCAGCGCGGCCGGCGGCCGCTGCGACGCGTGCTAGCCGGCATGCACCGGTGCGCGCGCCGCCGTGACCGGCGCACGGCATGGCCTTGAACGATTTTTCGTCCCGTGCACGGGACAGGAAGGAGACACGATGAACGTTGCGCACACACGCGCACCGTCGACCGCCGACGAAGTGGCCGGCGTCAGCATTCCGCGCACGACGCTTGCGGTCGAGGCGGCCGACGCGGCGCGCGCATCGTTGCCCGCCGCGCTCGCCGATCATGCCGCGCGCGTGTTCGTGTTCGCGTCGCTCGCCGCGCGGCGTGCGGGCGAAGGGTGCGATGCCGATGCGCTGTACGTCGCCGCGATGTACGCGAACATGGGGCTGAGCCCCGCTTACTGCCGCTCGGCTGAACGCTACGAGCTCGACGGCGCCGATGCCGCGCACGCGCTGCTGGTGCGGCATCGGCGCGCGCGCAGCATGCGCGACGACGTATGGCACGCGATCGCGCTGCATACGACGCCCGGTGTGGCCGCGCGTGCGTCGCCGCTCGCCCGCGTGCTGGCACGCGCCGTGTCGACGGATCTGATGGCAACCGATTTCGACTGCTACACCGCCGACGAGCGCACCGCGCTGCTCGCGGCGTACCCGCGCGGCAGCGGATTTCGCGAAACCTTCCTGGCCGCGGTCGCGCGCGGCGTCGAGCATCGGCCGCAGTCGACGTTCGGCACGTGGAGCGCCGACGTGCTCGAACGCGCGGATCCGGATTTCCAGCGGCCGAATTTCTGCGGGCGCGTGCTGGGGGCGCGCTGGAACGACGCGTGACGGCGCCGTTGCGCCGCGCGGGAATCGGCCGCGCGAGCCAGGTATCGCAAGGGGAGCGCGACGACGCGTGCCGCGACGCGCCGCGTCCGGTCAGCCGCGCTTGCCCTGCAGCGTCGGAATCTGCTCGAACAGGCCCGCGAGCCAGTCGACGAACACCTTGAGCTTGACGGGCACGTGGCGATTGGGCGGATACAGCACCGAGATCGGCCGGGCCGGCGCGTTGAAATCGGTCAGCACCTCGCGCAGCCGTCCCGATTTCAGATAGGGCTCGACGAGGTACAGCGACGTCTTGATCAGGCCGATGCCCGCGATGCCGCACTCGATGTAGTTGTCCGCATCGTTGACGGCGACCGTGCCGCACATCTGCACGACGCGCGGCTCGCCGTCGACGACGTAGTCCCACACACGGGGGCGCCCGGTATCGGCCGAGATGTGGCTGACCGCCACGTGCTGCGCGAGATCGTCGACCGTCTCCGGCTCGCCGCACCGTGCCAGGTACGCGGGCGATGCGCACGTGCAGGTGGTCAGGCTGCCGATGCGCCGCGCGATCATCCCCGAGTCGTCGAGCGCGCCGATGCGCACCACGCAGTCGACGCCTTCGCCGACGAGATCGATCTGCCGGTCGGTCACGCCTAGCTCGATCATGATGCCGGGATGGGCGTCGAGGAACGCGGGCAGCGCGGGCACCACGACCTGCTTGGCCATCGCCGGCGGCAGGTTCACCTTCAACCGGCCGCGCGGCACGTTGCGCGCCTGCGAGACCGACGCCTCCATGTCGTCGATTTCGCGCAGCACCGCGACGGAACGTTCGTAGTACGCCTGGCCGTCCTCGGTCAGCGAGATGCGGCGCGTCGTGCGGTTCAGCAGCCGGCAGCCGAGGTGCTGTTCGAGCGCGCTGAGCAGCGCGGACACGCGCGGCGTCGTGAGGCCGGTCGTGTCGGATGCGCGCGTGAAGCTGCCGGTTTCGACGATGCGCGTGAACACGCGCATCGAAAGCAAGGTATCCATCGTCGGGAGGGCTCCAGTTCTGTCGGGGCGCGGCGCCGTTGCATGCCGGCGCCGTCCGTCTTGTCGGGTGTGTCGGCCGCGCGTAGCGGGCGCGACCGAATTGCTATGCGTCGATGCGTCGTCTCAGCGCGTCGCCGGCGAACGGCATTTCGCGCATGCGCCGGCCGGTCGCGTCGAAGATCGCGTTGGCCAGCGCGCCGGCGGTCGGCCCCATCGACGCCTCGGCCGCACCGAGGAACGGCGCGCCCGGGCGATTGATCAGGTGGACCTTCACGCTTTGCGGTGCGGCCGAGAAGCGCAGGATCGGGTAGCTGCTCCAGTCGAAGCTGCGAATCCGTTCGGTGTCGTACTTCAGCGCCTCGTACAGCGTCCAGCTCGCGGCCTGCACGATGCCGCCCTCGATCTGGTTGCGGATCCCGTCCGGCGACACGACCTGCCCCGCGTCGACGGCGGCTTCCGCGTGCTCGAGCGTCACCTGGCCGGTTTCCGGCACGATCGACACCTCGACCGCGATCGCGACGTACGCCATCAGGTTCTTGTACTTGCCGAACGCGAAGCCGACGCCGCGGTTGCGCGCACGCGGCGGCCGCGGCCAGCCGAAGTGCTTCGCGGCGAGCTTGATCACCTGAAGCGCGCGATGATCTTCCATGTGGCGCAGCCGGAATTCGACCGGATCGACACCGGCCGCGTGCGCGAGTTCGTCCATGAAGCTTTCGATCGCCCACACGTTGGTGTGTGCGCCGAGCGAGCGCATCGCGGACGTCTGCAGCGGCATCGTCGGCGAGAAGTGGTTCACGATGTGCTGGTTCGGCAGCGCATACAGCGGAATCGCGTTGCGGTCGGCGCCGCCCTCCGGTTGCAGCATCGGCGTCGACGGCGCGGGTACGAACGGCGGCTCCAGCATCCGCGCCGGCAGCAGCCGGCCAGCGTTGACGATCCGCTCGTTGTGCGAACTGCTCCACAACGCATAGTTCCAGTCGACGATATGGCCACTCGCGTCGAGCGATGCGCTGACCTCCGTCACCATCGCCGGCGTGAAGTGATCCCACGTGTGTTCCTGTTCGCGCATCCATTGCACGCGAATCGGCTTGCTCGGCATCGCGGCGGCGATCAGCGCCGCGTGCGCGGCGGCGTCGTCGGCCCCGTTGTGTCCGTAGCAGCCCGATCCTTCGGTGTGAATGCAGCGCACGCTCGCCTTCGGCATCGACAGCATCTCGGCCAGCGCGTCACGAAGCGGGTAGACGCCTTGCGAATGGGTCCACACCGTCATCGTCCCGTTATCGAGGTGCGCGACCGCACACGACGGCCCGATCGAGCCGTGCAGCAGGTAGTTCTTCAGGAACGTCGCGTTCAGCGTTTTCACGGCCGGCGCGGTGGCCGTGTGCGTGTTGGCGATCTCGATGCGCTGCGTCGAGATCCGCTTCAGGTCGGCGTGCACGGTGGCGCGATCGGGCAGCGTGCGGCCAGGCGACCAGCGGCACGCGGCGGCCAGCGCGCGTTGCGCGACCACCGCCTGCCATTCGCCGTGCGCAACCACCGCGAGCATGCTGCCGTTGCGCACGATCCGCACGACGCCCGGCAGCTTCAGGATCGCCGCTTCGTCGAACGACAGCAGCTTCGCTTCGTACACCGGCGGCATCACGACACGGGCATGCAGCATGCCGGGCAACTGCATGTCCTGCACGTAGCTGACGCCGCCCGTCACCTTGTTCGGGATGTCGACGCGCGGCAGCGACGTGCCGATCACCGTGAACGTCGCCGGGCTCTTCAGCGGCGAAGTGGGCGCGGCGTTGCGATGCAGGTCGACGGTGCGGATCGCGTCGCCGTAGGTCATCGTGCGGCCGTCGGGCGCCTGGATGACTGCGTCGGCGGTCGTCAGCGTGCGCGCGTCGACGCCGAAGCGCTTCGCCGCGCCTTCCACCAGCAGCGCACGCACTTGCGCGGCCGCGTTCAGCAGCGCGGAACCGCTGTCGGCCATCGTGTGGCTGCCGGCAGTCAACCCTTCGTCGGGCGAGGCGCCGGTGTCGGCCGTCAGGAACGTGATCAGCGACGGCTTCATGTCGAGCTCCTCGGCAGCCACCTGCAGCAGCGCGGTGCGCACGCCGGTGCCGAGCTCGACCTTGCCGGTGAATACGGTGACCTTGCCGTCCGGCGCGATCTTGATCCACGCGTCGAGCAGCGGATTGGTCTTCAGGCTGCCGGCGAGTACCTGCGTGGCTTTCGCCACGTGCACGGCGGCGCCTTCGTCGGCGATCACCAACTGCGCGGCCGCACGCGACGCGGGCGCGAGACTGAACGCGACGAACAGCGCGCCGGAGACGATGAAATGCCGGCGGCCTTCGTCGATGTCGTCGTGAGCATTCATTAGAGTCCCTTGCTGATCGTAACGGGGGCGGAGGCGGGTTCCGGGGGCGGCAGCCCGGCGACCGAGCGCACGGCCGCGAGGATCCGCATATGCGTGCCGCAGCGGCACAGGTTCGGCTCCATGTGCGTACGCAGTTCCTGTTCGGTCGGCTTCGGGTTGCGCTCGAGCAGGGCCTGCGCGCGCATGATCATCCCCGCGATGCAGTAGCCGCACTGCGCGGCCTGATGCTCGACGAACGCGCGCTGCAGCGGGCCCGGATGCTCGGCGGTGCCGAGGCTCTCGATGGTGCGCACGCTGCGCGCGCCGACCGCGGCCACCGGCATCAGGCACGAGAACGTCGGCTTGCCGTCGACGATCACCGTGCAGGCGCCGCATTGGCCGAGGCCGCAGCCGAACTTCGCGCCATGCAGGTGCAGGTCGTTGCGCAGCGCATACAGCAGCGGCGTGGACGGATCGATGTCCAGCGTGTGCCGCACGCCGTTGACGGTGAGGGTAATCATCGGGCGGTGTCCTCTTTTCTGAGCGTCGCGGCCATCGCGTCGACGCCGGACCATGCGGGGCGATCGGTGTAGGTCGCGCGCACGTACGCGGCGAGATCGGCGATCTGCGCGTCGTCGTACTGGTCGATGAACGACGGCATGTAGTTCAATGTGTCCTCGCCGTGCCAGCCGATGCCGTTGAACATCATCTGGATCGCATTGCGCGGCGTATCGGCGTTCACGGCCGTGCTGAACGCGAGCGTCGGCCGCTCACCGATCGACTGCATCGGCGCGGCCGGCCCGTGGCACTGCGCGCACGATGCCTGGAACAGCACCGCGCCGCGCTGCGCGGCGGGTGTCGTCGCGGCACGTTCGGCCGGTGCGGCGGCCGTGGTTGCATGCCCGTTCGCCGGCTTCTGGATCGACAGGAGGTACGCGGCGATCGCTTCGACGTCTTCCACCGGCACCGTCGCGAGATCGCGCGTGACCGGCAACATCGGCCCGGCCGCCGCGCCGTGCTCGCTCGCGCGGCCGGTGCGCAGGTACGTGACGAGCTGCGCCTGCGTCCACGGCCGCACGGCCTGGCCGAGCGTATTGAGCGGCGGCGCTTCCCAGCCGTCGACGATGCCGCCGTCGAACGCACGGCCGCTTTGCTCGCCGCCGATCGCGTTCAGCGGCGAATGGCACGACGCGCAATGGCCGAGCCCGTCGACGAGCATCCTGCCGCGGTTCCATTGCGCGGACTGCGCAGGGTCGGGTCGATACGCGCCTTCGCGCAGGAACAGCACGTTCCAGAATGCGACCAGCGGCCGGAAGTTCAGCGGAAATATCAGGTCGTTGGCGGGCGCCGTCGCATGTACCGGCTCACGCGTCATCAGGTACGCATACGCGGCGGCGATGTCGTCGTCCGACATCTTCGTGAAATGGATGTACGGAAACGCCGGGTACAGCGGCTGGCCGTTGCGCCCGATGCCGGTGCGCAGCGCACGGGCGAACGCGTCGCGCGACCAGCGGCCGATGCCGGTTTCCGGATCCGGCGTGATGTTGGTCGCATAGATCGTGCCGAACGGCGTCGCGAGCGGCAGGCCGCCGGCGAACGGCTTGCCGTCCTTCGCGGTATGGCACACGACGCAGTCGCCCAGCGCGACGACGCGCGCGCCGGCGCGCACCAGCTGCGGATCGAACGAAGCGGGGGCGGGCGGATCGATCGGCGCGATCGACGGCCGCACCATGATGCCGATCGCGACGGCGCAGGCCGCGATCGCGATGCCGGCCGCGCCGATCCAGAGTCGTTTGTGCTTCATGCGCGCTCCAGGCGAAGTGGTGCGGCGCGACGCACGTGCGGCACGTGGTGCGTCGGCCGGTGCGGCCGCGAGCGCATTGCCGCGCGGCGGTGATGGGCAACAGGGGCCACGTTGTCACTCCGGAGGTCGAAAAGGTGCGCAGGCTCGCCTGCGCGGTCGCTCATGCAGTCAGTCTACTGAGGCGCCCGCTTCATTTCCTGAAGGGGGGCTGAAACGTTCTGAACGCGCCGGCACGCCATGCTTCGCGCCACCCGGTTCGACCCGAGCGCTCCGGCGGTGTCCAGCCGCCGCCCAACGCGCGCACGAGACTCACCGTCGCGACGGCTAGCGCCTGCCGGCTGTGAATCGACTGGCGCCGCGCATTCAATGCATCGCGATCCGCATCGATGACTTCGAGATAGCTGACGTAGCCATGCGCATAGCGGCTCAGTGACAGCCGTGCGGCGGCGTCCGTCGCGCGTACCGCGTTGTCGTAGCGCGCGATCCGCGCCTTCTGCGCGGCGATATCGTTGAGCGCGTCCTGTACGTCGCGCAGCGCGCCGATCGCGGTGGCGCGATAGTTCGCGTCGGCTGCGTCCATGCCGGCACGCGCGGCGGCCACCGTGGCGTCGCGCTTGCCGCCGTCGAACAGTGTCAGCGCGACGTTCGCGCCGAGACTCCACAGCGAGCTGTTGCGGTCGAGAAACGTGCGTAGATCGCGGGTGGCGAAGCCACCGTCGGCGGTCAGCGTCAGTGTCGGCAGCCACGCGGTGCGCGCGATGCCCAGTGCGAGCGACGCCGCATCGGCGCGCCGTGCCGCCGCGAATACGTCCGGGCGTTGGGCGAGCAGCGCGGACGGCAGCCCGGCCGGCACGTCGGGCACTTGCACGGGCACGGGGCGCGCGTCGACGTCGAACGCGGTCGGCGACACGCCGGTCAGCACCGCGATGGCGTCGACGAGGTTCTCGCGCAGCCGGCGGCTCTCCGCGAGATCGGCGTGCGCGGTATCGAGATCGGCCGACGCGCGCAGCCCGTCGAGATCGCTCGCCGCGCCGGCCCGCACGCGGGCGGCGATCACGTCGAGCGCGGTGCGCCGCAGCCCGATCGCACGCGTGAGCGTCTCGAGATCGTCGTCGACGTAACGCAGCGTCAGGTAGTCGCCGGCCACTTCGGTCGCCACCCGCAGACGCACCGCATCGCGGTCGGCCGCCGCCTGCAGCACGTTCTGTTCGCCGATGTCGGCATCGCCGCGCAAGCGGCCCCATAGATCGACTTCGTAGCTCGCGGCGATGGGAACCGACCAGTTGTGCATCGTGCGCTTCGGCAGCGCGTTGTCGACCGTACCGGATACGCGCGTGCGGCTGAACGACGGATCGACGCGCACGGTCGGCGCGAGTGCGGCATCGCGCACGCCGAGCAGCGCCTGCGCCTGGTCGACGCGTGCGGCCGCCGCGCGGATATCGAGGTTGTGCGCGAGCGCGGCGTCGACGAGGGTGCCGAGTTGCGGATCGCCGAACCACGCGGGCCACGCGGCGAGCGACGGCGTGCGCGTAGCGGGCGACGTATCGGTCGACGTATTGGTCGACGGATCGGCATGGCGGAACCCGTCGTGTCCGACCGGCACGGGCGCGAGCGGCTGCGGCGCGATCGAGCACGCGGCGAGCAGGCTGGCGGCGAGTACGGCGGCGGCGCGCTTCATCGCGATTCGCCGCCGGGTTGCAGCGTGACGACGACCGACAGCCCGGGCCGGATGCGCGGCTCCGTCGCGGCCGGGCCGTCGAGCAGGATCTTCACGGGCACGCGCTGCGTGACCTTCGTGAAATTGCCGGTCGCATTGTCGGGCGGCAGCAATGCGAACTGGGCGCCCGTCGCGGGCGACAGGCTGTCGATGCGGCCGGTGAACGCACGCTGCGGCAGCGCATCGAAGTGCAATTGCACGGCATCGCCGGCGCGCACGCGCCGAAGCTGCGTCTCGCGGAAATTCGCGACGATCCAGGGGTGCGGCTCGACCAGCGTGAGCAGCGCCTGGCCGGGCGCGACGTGCTCGCCGGTCTCGACGGTCTTCTTGCCGACGTAGCCGTCCGACGGCGCGACGACCGCCGTGTAGCCGAGCTGCAGCAGCGCGTCGCGCAATTCGGCATCGTTCTGGCTCGCCGCGGCATCGGCTGCCTCGGCGGCGGCGACGGCGCTGCGCCGTTGCGCATCGGCCGCCGCGACGCGCGCGCGGGCCGACTTGCGCGCGGCATCGGCCGCATCGAACTCCTGCTTAGACAGGCCGCGCGGCGTCTCGCGGGTGAGTTCGCGTGCACGCGCGTAATCGAGTTCGGCCTTTTCCGCATCGGCGTGTGCGGACACGAGCGCCGCGTCCGCCTGTTCGATCAGCGCGTGTGCGCGGCTCGCATCGGCATGTGCCTGGGCGACGCGTGCGCGCTGCGCGGCGACCCGCACGTCGAAATCGCGCCGGTCGATCTGCACGAGCGCGTCGCCCGCGTGCACGAACTGGTTGTCGTCGACGAGCACGCGTTCGACGGTGCCGGCGACGCGCGGCGAGATCACGTGCAGGTGGCCGGTCACGTATGCGTCGTCGGTGCCGCGATCGCGCGCGTCGAACTCGTACACGAGCAATGCGACGAGCAGCAGCGCGAGCGTCGCGATCGCCGCGATGGCGGGCCGGCGCGAGCGAACGGGCGCGGCGGGCGGCGGCGCCGAAGCGGCCGGCGTATCGGCGGAAGACGAGGTCATGGTCGGCAAACTCCATCGTACGGACACGGTTCGACGCATCGCGTTATGCTTGCGCCAGCTTGACAGCGGGGAGCCGCCTGACGATGAACACCACGTTTGCGACCGGTCGTGCCGCGCCGGCGGCGGCCTCCGACATACCGACATACCGACGTTCCGCTCGATCGCCGCGATCGCGGCCGTATTGCTCGGCGCGGTCATCGCGACGCTGACCTCGCGCATCACGTCGCTCGGGCTCGCCGACGTGCGCGGCGCGCTCGGCGTCGGCTTCGACGAAGGCGCGTGGATCAACACCGCGTTTACCGCGTCGCAGATGTTCGTCGGGCCGCTGGCGATCGCCGCGGCATTCATGTTCGGCACGCGCCGCGTGCTGGTCGCGGGCGCGGTCGTGTTTCTCGGCGCCGAAACCGTGCTGCCGCTCTGCACGCAGTTCGGCGCGTTCGTCGTGTTCCAGGCGATCGCGGGGCTCGCGTCCGGCGTGTTCGTCCCGCTGACGGTCGGCTTCGTCGTCCGGACGCTGCCGCCGCGCCTCATTGCGTTCGGCATCGCCGCGTATGCGATGAATCTCGAGATGTCGCTGAACCTGTCGGCGACGCTCGAGGGCTGGTACAGCGAACACCTGAGCTGGCGCTGGCTGTTCTGGCAGAACGCGGTGCTGACGGTGCCGTTCATCGCGTGCCTGCTGCTGTCGCTGGCGGACGAGCCGGTCAAGCGCTTCGCGTCCGGCCTCGATGCGCGGGGGATGCTGCTCGGCGCCGGCGGCTTCGCGTGCCTGTGCGTCGCGCTCGACCAGGGCGAACGGCTGTTCTGGCTGCAGTCGCCGCTGATCGTCGTGCTGCTCGCGCTCGGCACCCTGATGGTCGCCGCGTTCCTGATTCATGAGCTCGCGTCGCCGCGCGCGGGCCTCGATCTCGGCTATCTCGCGCGGCCGAACATCGCGCTGCTGATCGTGCTCGTCGGCCTCGTGCGCTTCACCGTGCTCAATACGAGCTTCATCCCGTCGCTGTTCCTCGCCAGCACCTACGGGCTGCGGCCGTTGCAGATCGGCGATACGCTGCGCTGGATCGCGATCCCGCAGTTGCTGTTCGCGCCGTGCGTCGCGCTGCTGCTGCGGCGCGTCGATCCGCGCCGGTCGATCGTGGCCGGCTTCGTGACGGTGGCGATCGCCTTCTCGCTCGGCGCGCGCCTCACGTCCGCGTGGGCCGAACCCGACTTCATTCCGTCGCAACTGCTGCAGGCGCTCGGGCAGACGATGGCGCTGACGTCGGTGATCTTCTTCTTCGGCAAGCACGTGACGGCCGAACATGCGTTGACGTTCGGCGCGGTCGTGCAGACGACGCGCCTGCTGAGCGGGCAGCTCGGCACGACGTCGATCGCGGTGATTCAGCGGATCAGGGAGGGTACCCATTCGAATCTCGTCGGTCTGCATGTGTCGCTGTCGGATCCCGAGACGCTCGAGCGGCTGCGCGCCGGTGCAACCTCGCTGGTGACGCACGGCGCCACGGTCGCGACCGGCAACCAGGCCACGTACGCGCTCGTCGATCGGGCGGTGCGCGTGCAGGCGACCACGCTCGCGCTGGCCGACAATTTCCGCGTGGCGATGGTGTGCGCGCTCGCCGGTGCGCTGATCGGCCTCATGTTGAGGCCGGTGCGGGCGCAGTGAGCGCGGCGCGGATGAATTGTTCTGAAAATTCCTGAACGGCACGTCTGCCGAAGCGGCATGCGCGCCGCGACGGCAGACGATGCGCTTACGCCTGCAGGAACGCGAGCAACTCGGCGTTGATGCGATCGGCGTTCACGACGCACATGCCGTGCGAGCCGCCTTCGATCACCTTCAACTGCGCGTGCTTGACGATCTTCGACGACAGCCGGGCCGAATCGTCGATCGGCACGATCTGGTCGTCATCGCCGTGCAGCACGAGCGTCGGCACGTCGATCTTCTTGAGATCGTCCGTGTAGTCGACTTCGGAAAACTCCTTCACGCACAGATACTGGCCGTGAATGCCGCCCATCATGCCCTGCGACCAGAACGCGTCGATCGTGCCCTGCGACGGCTTGGCGTTCGGGCGGTTGAACCCGAAGAACGGCACCGCGAGATCCTTGTAGAACTGCGAACGGTTCTCGGCGACGTTCTTGCGGATGCCGTCGAATACGTCCATCGGCAGGCCGCCGGGATTGGTCGGCGACTTCACCATCTGCGGCGGCACCGCGCCGATCAGCACGGCCTTCGACACGCGCTTCGTGCCGTGGCGGCCGATGTAGCGCGCCACTTCGCCGCCGCCCGTCGAGTGGCCGACGAGCGTGGCTTCGCGCACGTCCAGTGCGTCGAGCAGGGCGGCCAGATCGTCCGCGTACGTGTTCATGTCGTTGCCGCGCGACGGCTGGCTCGACCGGCCGTGGCCACGGCGGTCGTGCGCGATCACGCGATAGCCGTGCTGCACGAGGAACAGCATCTGCGCGTCCCACGCGTCCGCACACAGCGGCCAGCCGTGCGAGAACACGACCGGGCGGCCGGTGCCCCAGTCCTTGAAGTAGATCTGCGTGCCGTCCTGGGTGGTGATCGTGTTCATCGAATGGGCTCCTGGGTGGGCTGAAGCGGCGCTGCGGGCGGGGGTGCCGGCCGCGGCCGCGATCGCGGGCAGCGCGGCGGCCGCGACGGCCGTCGCGCCGGCAAGCAGCATGTCGCGGCGGCGCGCCGACGAAACGGCGTCGGTCTGTTCGGGGTGCATCTGGACTCCTGAAATATGCGGCGCAACGATGCCGCGCGGGATGGTGGATCGGTGACGACCGGCCGCGGCCATCCCGCCGGCAGCCGGTCCGCTTGCGTCGTCGCACGTCGGTTCGTGCCGCGTGGACGAACGAAAGCCGTCGGGAGCGTATCGCGGCGCGCCGCGCGCCGTACTGAAATCAGGCTGAATTTTCTTGAACGCGCCGCGTCGCGGACGGAAATTCGCCGGGCTGCAGAAAAATTAAGCGCGCGACCGGGACTCTTCAGCGCGCGGCGACTATCGTCGACATCGGATCATCCGCGCACCGTTCGCGCCGCGCGCACGGATCCGACCGCCCGCACCGCCCGTCACTCGCCTGGATATGCCGCCATGGATGCCTTCAATCGCTGGGAGCACATGATCACGTCGCTCGGGCCGCCTTCCCTGGCGGGCGTCCGATCGATGCCGATGCCGCGCGCGCGACAGGCGGACGGCCCGCGCCGCGGCCATCGCGGCGACGCGCCGACGCCGTCGAGCGGCGACATACGCCGCCGCAGCGCGATCGTCACCGCCGAGCGGCAGACCGATTCGTCGATGCTGGTGTCGTGGAGCGACCCGACGCACTGCCGCTACGACGAGCAGCGCTGGATCAGCGCGAAGGCGCGCGGGCTCGGGCGGTGCGCGCTCACCGGCGGGCCGATCCGGGTCGGCGATGCCATCTACAAGCCCCAGTGGCGCGGCGCGAAACGGCCGGCGAACTGCCGCGAGATGATTCTGGCGTCGGCGCTCGACGCGTTCGCCGCGCGACAGTCCCGGCCATGACGCCGGCAGCGCAGCGCTGCGCCGGTAGCGACCGGCGCGATACATCGTGAAGCCGCCAGCCGCGGAACGGGAGTGACCGCGACACGCTCGCCGATACCGCGACGAAGGGCCGCTGTTTGCACCGGCCCGATCGCACGGCTGCTCGAAGCGGGACTCGTTCCGCTATCGGTGCGGAGCGATGCTCGACCGGCGCAACATGCGGAGCCCGCGCTGATTCGATCGACCGGCCGAATCAAAAGAAAAATACGCCGAATTTTTCAGAACCGGCAATCATATCGTCTGATATATGGAAATCACATTTACAAACGAATCGGCCATTCGCACATGAATCGTGCGCTGCCGTGCCGAGCCTGCCGCATTGCAGTGCAGATGGCCACGCGCGTGCCGCACATCGTCACGGCGTTTTTCGTCATTTCAAAAAATTCGATCGCTTCATTCTGATAATTTGAATCATTCTGCTACGTAAATACCGTAGCATTGACGCGAAACCGGCGCGCGGTTTAAACCGTGCGCCGTTGAATGTCACCATCAAGAAATTGCGATGATCCGAATTGGAACACTTCACGTTTTTCTCGACAGACGTGAAATTCGTTCGAACGGCAAGCTGTTGCGCATCGGTAGCCGCGCATTCGAGATTCTCGAGCTGTTGATTCGGGCGAACGGCGCACTGGTATCGAAAGACGAAATCATGCAGCGCGTGTGGCCGCACACCGTGGTGGAAGAAAACAACCTGCAGGTGCACATCGCGTCGCTGCGCAAGGCGTTGGCCGACGACCGGAACCTGATCGTGACGGTGCCGGGCCGCGGCTACCGGCTCGTCATCGAGCAACATGACGACGGCGGCGCGCCCGTGCGCCCCGCGATGTCGCGGCCGTCCGCCGCGCCCGGCGCGCTGTTCGGCCGCGAACGCATGGTCGGCGAGGTGCTGGCCGCGTTGCAGGACGCCCGCATCGTGACGCTGGTCGGCGCGGGCGGCATCGGCAAGACGCGCATCGCGATCGAAGCGGCCGCGCGCGCGGACGCGCGTTTTCCCGAGGGCACCGTGTTCGTGTCGCTCGCGACGGTCGCGTGCCCGCGCTTCGTGCCGGA
The DNA here is from genome assembly GCF_020419725.1 of Burkholderia sp. AU38729. Lineage (NCBI taxonomy): Bacteria > Pseudomonadati > Pseudomonadota > Betaproteobacteria > Burkholderiales > Burkholderiaceae > Burkholderia > Burkholderia sp. AU38729. Next base: position 467,074 of record NZ_JAIZQO010000006.1, read on the forward strand.
TGCGCTCGCGGGCGCGTTCGGCATCGCGCAGCCGACCGGCGCGCTGACCCTCGAAGCGGTGCTCGCCGCGGTCGCACGCCGCCGGATGCTGCTAGTGCTCGACAATTGCGAACACCTGCTCGATGCCGCGGCGCGGATCGCGAGCGCGCTGACCGATGCGGACGACGGGCTGTGCGTGCTCGCGACGAGCCGGGAATCGCTGCGCATCCACGGCGAGCGCGTGTGCCCGGTGTTGCCGCTCGACGTGCCGGACGAAGGCGCGGCCGAACACGATGCGATGCGCGCGAGCGCCGTGCAGTTGTTCGCGGCGCGCGCCCGCGCGGCCGATCCGCGTTTTCCGCTCGATGCGCGCAGCCTGTCGCTGATGGCGTCGGTCTGCCGCCGGCTCGACGGTCTGCCGCTCGCGATCGAACTGGCCGCGGCGCGTGCCGCCGTGCTCGGCATCGACGTGCTGGCCGCCCATCTCGACGATCATTTCCGGCTGCTGACGGGCGGTTTCCGCACCGCGCTCCCGCGCCATCAGACATTGCAGGCGATGTACGACTGGAGCGACCGGCTGCTGGGCGATGCCGAGCGCCTGCTGTTGCGATGGCTCGGCGTGTTCCGCGACGGTTTCTCGATCGAGGCCGTGCGCGCGGTGGTCGGCACGAACGGGCTGGCCGGTGCCGACCTGCTCGATACGATCGCGGGCCTCGTGTCGAAATCGCTGCTGATCCTCGAGACCGCCCACGGCGCGCCGCGCTACCGGTTGCTGACGACCACGCGCGCGTACGCGCAGCAGCAGCTCGACGCGCACGGCGACGGCGCGGCGGCCGCGCGTGCGCACGCTGGCTATTTCCTCGAGTTGTTCCGGCAAGCGGCGCATGGCGGTGGCGCGCGGGGCGGCGATCAAGGCGGCTCCACGCGGCTCGAGGCGGTGCGGCGTGAGCTCGGCAACCTGCGTGCCGCGCTCGACTGGGCATTCTCGGCGAACGGCGATGCGGCGCTCGGCGTCGCGCTCGCGGCGGTCGCGGTGCCTTGCCTGTTCGACCTGTCGCTCGTCGACGAATGCCGCGAACGGGCGCGCGTGGCGCTCGATGCGATGCGCGACGCCGACACCACGGCAGAGGCCGCCGATGCGCGCGTGCGCTTGCTCGCCGCGTATGCGGCCGCGCTTGCGCATACCGCCGGATCGACGCAGGCGGTGCACGACGCGTGGTCGGAAGTGCACGCGCTCGGCTTCGATGCGGCCGAGGCGGAGCTGCCGGCGCGCGACGGCTGACGGCGGACGGGCGGGGTGCCTGCCGCGCTTCAGAACGTTTCAGCGCGGCTCAAGGACACGGGCACGCGGCATGCGTAGAGTGCGAGCGTAAGGCGCGGCCATCCCGGCACGCTTGCGTGGCGATCCCGTGCGCGCGCCGAGATATCGCGACGCCATCCGCCAAGCGGGCGTCGCGACACGTGCGGCGCCCCCTGCGCCGCCGCGTGCCCGCCCAACCGGACGAACCGCCGCATGAAACTTCCCGAATCCGACCTTTCCCGCCACGCGGCCGACCTCGGCCTGCTGTTCCTGCGCGTCACCGCCAGCGTGCTGCTGCTCGTGGTTCACGGCTTGCCCAAAGTGCTTCACTACACGTCGGAAGCCGCCGCCATCGAGGATCCGTTTCATCTCGGCCGCACGCTGTCGATCCTGTTCGCGATCTTCGCGGAAGTCGTGTGCCCGGTCTTCATGATCGTCGGCGTATGGCCGCGGCTGGCCGCGTTGCCGGTGATGATCATCACGCTCGTCGCGCTGGTGTTCGTCCATCCCGACTGGTCGCTGCGCGATGCGCAGTTCGCGTGGATGCTGCTGATCCTGTTCGGCACGATCGCGATCGCGGGGGCCGGCCGCTATGCGTTGCCGGGCGTGGTGCGCCGGCGCGCGTAGCGCGGCCGCGGGCGCGCCCGCGCCCAGCATCTCGTCGCAGCGGCGACGGACCGACCGTCACGCTGCCGTCGCCATCGTTCCGTTCCGTTTCGTTTCGTTTCGTTTCGTTTCGATATGCTGAATCTTTCCGACACGGCGCTCTACGGTGCGCCGATCGTGCTGGCCGATCTCGTCGCGTGGCGCCTGTTCGGGCGCGGCCGCGGCGCGACGCGGGCGGTGTGGCGCTGCGCGGCCTTCGCCGCACTGACTGCCGTGCTGTTCGCGCACGGCGTGAGCCCGCTCGCCGTTCCCGCGTCGGCCACCGGCCTCGACCGCATCGCGCTCCAGGCCATCTGCATCGCGTGGTGGCTGCAATGCGCGATCGTCTTCAGCCTGCTGCTCGATCATCTGCTGTTGCCGCCCGCGTGGCGCAGCCAGCGGCTCTTTCACGACATCGCCGCGGGCGTCGTGTTCGGCGCGGCCGTGGTCGCCGCGCTGGGCTACGTGCTCGGCCTGCCGTTGAGCGGCGTCGTCGCGACGTCCGGCGCGGTGGCGGTGATCCTCGGTCTCGCGCTGCAGAACACGCTGAACGACGTATTCTCCGGGCTCGTGCTGAACACCACGCAGCCGTTTCGTCTGAACGACACCGTGTCGATCGGCGAAATCGAAGGGCGGATCGTCGAGAGCAACTGGCGGGCGACGAAGCTGATCGACAGCCTCGGCAACCTGGTCGTCGTGCCGAACAGCGCCGCGGCCCGCGCCACCATCGTGAACCTCAGCGAACCGTCCGGCCTGCACGGCGTGACGCTCACGCTCGACGTCGATCCCGCGGTGCGGCCGGCGGTCGTGGTCGGCGCGCTCGAGCGCGCGGCGGCCAGTTCGCTCGACGTGCTCGCGCGCCCCGCGCCGGTTGCCGTCGTGAAGGCGTTCGGCACCAACGCGATCCGCTACGAGCTGCTCGGCTACGTCGACGCGCTGCAGAAGACGACGGCCGTGCGCAACGCGCTGTACGATCTCGCGCACCGGCATCTGGCCGCGGCAGGCACCGCATGGCGGCCGCTCGCGAGCGCCGCGCCGGCAGCGGCGCAGGACGGGCGCGACGGGCACGATCGGCGTGACGTATCGCGCCGGTTGCTGCTGTTGCGTGCGGTGGACCTGTTCGCGCGCGTCGACGGCGACGATCTCGCCGCGCTGGCCGATGCGCTGGTCTCGCGTTCGTTCGGCCAGGGCGACGTGATCTATGCGTCGAATTCGGATACGCGCGTGCTGACGATCGTCGAATCCGGCGTCGCGGCCGTATTCGTGCCGGGCCCGGCGGGCGACGTCGAGGTGCGGCGCATGGCGCCTGGAGACGCGATCGGACAATCGGTCGTGCTGGCCGGCACGCGCCTGCATGCGACCGTGCATGCGGTGACCGCGATGACCGTCCTGCAACTGCGCAGCGACGACCTGTCGGCGCTGATCCGCAGGAAGCCGGAGCTCGGCAGGCTGATGTGCGAATCGGTGACCGAGCACATCGCGGCCGAGGAAAGGATGATGATCCCGCCGGTCGAGAAGGCGCACGCGTCATTCAGCCTGATCGCGTGGCTCGAGAAGGAAATGAAGCGCGTGCACGACTCGATCGTCTGACGCGGGGGGGTGACCTTCGCTGGCGCCGAACGCGATCAGGCGAGCTGCAAGAGGCGATCGACGAGGTCGGGGCGATCGAGTTGCTCGACCCACCACAGGAGTGCACGGCCGGCCTCGTCGCTGCGCCACGCGAGATAGCAATGCGTGGTGTCGCGCATGCCGGTCACGCGGCGGGCGACGAGCTTGCCGTCGGCGATCGCACGGGCGGCGATGCATTCCGGCAGCGTGCCCACCGCCAGCCCTTCGCATTGCGCATCGAGCTTGGCCGCGAGCGTCGGCACCGCGAGCGTCGGCTGGCCCGCGTCGATCGCAACCGATTGCGGCGGCAACTCGCGCGACGTATCGCTGATCACCGCGCCGCGATACTGGACGACCGTTGCCATCGACAGCGGCTCGGGAAGCGCGGCGAGCGGGTGGGTCGGCGCAATGGCGAACACGTGTTTCAGCGCGCCGATCGGGCGCGCGATGATGTTCGGCAGTTCTGGCGGCGCGCCGGCGGCGCCGACGACGAGATCCGCGCGGCGCGAGATCAGCGCGTCCCAGGCACCGCCGAGCACTTCGGTCGACAGCCGCAGCCGCGTGTCCATCTCGAGCGCATAGAACCGGTGCACGAACGGCCACATCGCATCGAACGGCAGGATCTCGTCGACACAGATGCGGACCTCGGTTTCCCAGCCTTCCTGCGCGCGCTGCGCCTTCATCTCCAGCTGTTCGGCCGCATGCAGGAGCCGCCGGCCTTCCTCGACGACGATGCGGCCCGCGTGCGTGAGCTTCGCGCGTCGCCCGCTGCGGTCGAACAGCATGACGCCGAGATCGCTCTCGAGTTTTTGTACCAGGTAGGTCAGGGCGGACGGCACGCGATGCAGCAGTTCCGCGGCTTCGGCGAACGTGCCGGTACGGTCGATCGCATCCAGTGCTTCGAGCGCTTCGAATGACAGCTTCATCGCGAGTTCCGGGTGGAGGAGGCTGGCGCATCATACCAGCGCGTGCCGCGCGGAGGGCCGCGCGCGTCATGGTGGTTTGCTAGACTGATGCTCCTCGTCATTCACCTGCTTGTCTCCACTCATGACTGCGCGTCAGCCGGACAACGCTTCTTCCGATTTCATCCCGGCCGACGTCCGGCAGACCGTCGTCGCGCAGGCGCTCCCGAAGGGACAGGTCAGCATCGTCCGGCTGAAGTCGCCGCGCCGCAACAGCGGGCTCACCGCGCCCTATCAACTGGAGAATTCGGATCTCATCGTGTTGCAGTTGCGCCCGTTCGGCGAGCAAGATCTGTGGCTCGACGGCCGCCGCGCGCCGTTCGTGCCGTACGGCGCGGGCACGGTCACGGTTTACGATCTCGATCGCGAGTGGGTAGCCGATCTGAAGGGCGCGTTCGACTGCCTGCATTTCCACATGCCGCGCCCGCTGCTCGAGGAAACGGTGGACGACCTCGGCGGCCGGCAGCGGCCGCGGCTTTACCTGCCGCCTCATCTGAGCGCGCACGACCCGATCATCCACTCGCTCGGCCAGTCGCTGCTGCCCGCGCTCGCGCGGCCGGGCGAGGCGTCGCAGATCTTCATCGATCACGTCGGGCTCGCGTTTCAGGCGCACGTGGCCCACCGTTATGGCGGCGTCAGCGAGCGACGGGAAAAGACGTACGGGAAACTCACGCCGTCGCAGGCGCGCCGTGCGAAGGAATTGCTGCTCGAGCATCTCGACGGCAACCTCGGGCTGGCCGACGTGGCGAGTGCATGCGGCCTGTCTCGCAGCTATTTCGTGAAAGCGTTTCATCAGACGACCGGGCTGCCGCCGCATCGCTGGCTCATCGTGCAGCGTGTCGAACGGGCGAAGGAGTGGATGCGCAATCCGAGCCTGCCGTTGAGCATGATCGCCGACGCGTGCGGTTTTGCCGATCAGAGCCACTTCTCGCGGACCTTCACGCGCCTGACCGGCGTCAGCCCTCGCCGCTGGCGAGCGGACCATACCTGAGCGTCGTGATGCGGGGCCGGGCAGGTTTCCGTGATGGCGGGTGGGCAGTTGCCCGGGGAAATTGAACCCGCCAGGCGCGCGCCCATTCGAATGCGCAGCAGACGCTGAGCGCAGCGTGCTTATGCGTAGAAGCCGATCAGCATGTCGAGATTGCGTTGCGCGTGCTGCTCGAGCGGCGCGAATTCCGCCGATCGAAACAACGGGGCCTGCGCGCGCAGATGTTCGAGCGCCTGCCTGCGGCCGGCGCGGAAGGCTGCCGACGGCGCATCGGGATCCTGCGCCCACTCGCGCGCGATCGCGCGGTCGTATTCACGGAGCCGGTCGGGTGCGGCCGCGAGGATCGCGAGATCGGCGTCGAGAAAAATTTGCGCGGCGCGCTGCAATTCCGGATCGACGGCGAACCTGTCAGGCAGCCGGTGCGACTTCGTCGCCAGCACCAGGTCGCGGGCCACGGACACGTGCGATGCATGCGCATGCAACCACGCTGCGTCGCAATGCGCGTGCGTGACCTGCGCGAGCCATTGCGCGCTGAGCGCTTCGTTGTCCGCATACGCCGGCAGTGTCGTCGCGTAGACGATGTCGTGTGCCCACACGGCCAGCTCGATGGCCGGCCACAGCGGGTCCGCGCGATACGGCGCGAGGTGCGCGAACAGTTCCGCCAGATGGGCGAGCGTGTGGTAGAAGCGCTGCGGCTCGCCGTACGCGCGTTCGACGAGCGGCCATACGGCCGTCGTGCCGAAGCAGGCGTCGCAGGCCGCGCGCAGCGTGCGCGCGATATCGGGATCGAGGGCGTTCATGGTGGCGATCGGCTCGGGCAGGCGGTGCGCGGAGCATAGCAAACGTGGCCGCGAGCAGGCATGCCGCTTGCGCACGCGCACGCATTGCACCGTATCGGAGGTTGCCATGAAACGCATCTGGCCGCGCTGCCCGCTGCTCGCGATCTGGGCGGTCGGGGCGCTCGCGCTGTCCGCAGACCTCGCATCGGCGGCGCCCGACGTCTCGATCAGCCGCGCGGATGAAGGAACGACCGCGGCCGGGCAGCCGGTGAGCGAGTACACGCTGGCGAACCAGCGCGGCGTGACGCTGAAAGTCATCACGTACGGCGCTATCGTGACCTCGCTCGACGTGCCGGACCGCGCCGGCCACGTCGCCGACATCGTGCTCGGCTTCGATTCGCTGCACGACTACGAAGCGCACAACGGCAACCTCCATTTCGGCGCACTGATCGGCCGGTATGCGAACCGCATTGCCGGCGGGCGGTTCCCGCTCGATGGCCGGACGTGGGCGCTGCCGGTCAACGACGGGCCGAACACGCTGCATGGCGGCCCCGGCAGTTTCGACGCGAAGGTATGGACGGTCACCGGTACGCACAGCGACGCGAGCGGTTCGAGCGTCATGCTGCGCTACGTGAGCCCCGACGGCGAGAACGGCTTTCCCGGCACATTGACGACCGACGTGACCTACACGCTGACACGTGACAACCAGATCCGGATCGACTATCGCGCGACGACCGACAAGGACACGGTCGTCAACCTCACTAACCACAGCTACTTCAATCTGGCCGGGCACGCCGGCGGCAGCGTCGAGCGGCAACTGATCGAGATCGCCGCCTCGCGCTTCACGCCGACCGACGAGACGTCGATTCCGACCGGGCAACTGGCGAGCGTCGCGGGTACGCCGATGGATCTGCGCCAGTTGACGCCGATCGGTGCGCATTTGCGCGACGCCTATCCGCAGCTCGTCATGGCGCATGGGTACGACCAGAACTGGGTGCTCGACCAGGGCGGCCAGCCGGCGCCGGCGTTTGCCGCGCGCGCCTATGATCCGGCGTCGGGGCGTTTTCTCGAGCTGTACACGACGCAGCCGGGGCTGCAGTTCTATACGGCCAACGGATTGAACGGCAGCGTCGCGGGCAAGGGCGGGACGGTCTATCGGCAAACCGATGCGTTCGCGCTGGAGGCCGAGCATTTTCCCGATTCGCCGAATCATCCGGCATTCCCGACGACGGTACTCAAGCCCGGCGAGACGCTGCACGAAGCGACGGTGTGGCGGGTGGGGGCGCGATGAGCCGGGGCGCGGCCCGGATCGTCTCCGCTACAGGTTGACCACGCCGCGCCCGAGTTCGATCACGCGGCCGCCCACGCCGATCTCGCCGCTCGCACTGACGGACAACCGCAACCGGCAAGGCCGGCCGATAGCGTCCCCCTGTTCGACCTGAAACACGGCCGGCAGGTCACGCTGCATCGCAAGCAGCCACCCGCCCAGGTTTGCGCAGGCCGACCCGGTGCCCGGGTCTTCCGAGACGCTGCCTTGCTTCACGAAGAAGTAGCGCGACACCACCGTCCCCGGGCGCTCGGCATCGAACGCGAAGACGTAGGCGGTCTTGCGGCCGAGGCTGCTGGTCGGCCAGATATCGAGGCAGGCGCTGTCGGGCCGCGCGCGGCGCACGGCGGCGGGATCCTTGAGCGCGACCAGCAACTGGTCGGCGCCGGTGTCGACCCAGATCGGCGGCGCGAGCAGATCGTCTTCCGCGAGCCCCAGCAAGGTCGCCGTCCGGGCGTCGGACAATTCGCACGGCGCCGTCTTCGGCATGCCTGCGTGCGGCGCGGTGAACGTCCACACGTCGTCATGCGCGCTCACGTCGACCACGCCTGCCTTGAACTCGAGCGCGAGCGCGTGGCCCGCACCCTGCAGGTCGCGCACGACATGCGCGGTGCCGAGCGTCGGATGGCCGGCAAAGGCCATCTCATGGCCCGGCGTGAAAATGCGAACCCGCGCATGGGCGCGCTCGGACGGCAGCACGAAGGTCGTTTCGGACAGGTTGAACTGCACCGCGAGCGCCCGCATGGTCGCGTCGTCCATGCCGCGCGCATCGTCGAATACGCAAAGCGGGTTGCCGCCGAAAGTCGATTCGGCGAATACGTTCAGCAGGCGGAAGGCGTAGGAAGGCATTTGAATCTCGTGTGGGTTCGGCAGTCGACGGACCGAGGGGGCACGTTTGTCGCCGGCTTGCGGCAGAGCGGCGGCGGCATGCCGTCGTGATGCAATGCGTCATTGTGCCCGCAAGATGCGATGAAGGGGCGGCATACGGGCTGTCCGCAATTCATGCATGATCGGGGTTCTCCGGTTGGCCGACGGAGATTCGATTTGATCGTTCAACTATCCGCAACGTGCAGGTTCAAGCGTGGAAGGGGAAGACATGGGATCTGACGAAAGCGCTTCGAATACTGGTGGCGCTCAGGTGAATACCGGCTCGCCCCAACCGTTCCTGGACGCGATCGTCCGTGGCGTCGAAGGCCACGGCATCCCTGCCGACACCGATTGGCCGACCGCGAAGCAACTCCTCGCGGACAACGAGGGGCAGTGGAAATTCTCGGCGGTGCTGGTCGCGATCGTCGCGCGGCGCGAGCCGACCATCCTGCTGACCCGACGCGCGTCGGACCTCAGCGAATACTCGTCGCATGTGAGTTTTCCGGGCGGACGCCCGGCCGAGTCCGACCGCGATATCGGCGCGACCGCTTTGCGCGAGGCATTCGAGGAAATCCGCCTCGCGCCTGATGTGGTCCGCGTGGCCGGCAGCTTGCCGATCCACAAAACCAGAAAACGCAATCACGCGATCTTTCCCGTGGTCGGCATCGTGCCGGACACGGCGATATGGGAGGCGGCGCCCGCGGAAGTCGCGGAGATCTTCGAGTTTCCGTTCGCCGTGCTGCTGAATCCGGAGCTGCTGCGGCAATACACGGACGGCGAGCGCACGGGCGCATGGTACTGGGCGGAGCAGACGCAGGACATCTGGGGCGTGACGGCGCTCATCCTGAGGTCGCTCGCCGGTCTGGTGCGCGATGCCATGCGATGACGGCATGCGTTGACGGTCGCATGCCGACGCACGTCAATGCGACGACACGAACACAGCATCCTCGAAGGCTTCCGGAATCGCGAAGCTGTCGCGCATGCGCTGCGTTTCCTTCGCCGGCGTCAGGCCGAACAGGCGCTTGAATTCGCGGCTGAACTGCGACGGGCTCGCATAGCCGACCGCGTAGCCGGCCGCCTCCGCCGTCAGGTCCTCGCGCACCATCAGCAGGCGCGCCTGATGCAGCCGCGTCGACTTCAGGTACTGCATCGGCGACACCTGCGTGATCGCCTTGAAGTGGCTGTGAAAGCTCGGCACGCTCATGCCGGCTGCGTCGGCCAGTTGCGGCACGTCGAGCGGTTGCGCGTAATCGGCATGGATCACGCGCAGTGACCGGCCGATCCGGCCGAACTGCCCGCGCATCGCCAGCGCGCTGCGCAACGCGCTGCCCTGCGCGCCGGTGAGCACGCGGAAATACAGCTCCCGCAGCAGGGCCGGGCCGAGCACCGCGGCGTCGAGCGGCCGGTGCATCGCCTCGACGAAACGCAGCACCGACGCATGCATCGTCGCGTCCATCGGCGTCGACATCATGCTCCTGGGCGCCTGCACGGGCTCCGCCGTCCCTTCGCGGTCGATCTGCGCCGCGAGTTCGGCGGCCAATGTGAAATCGAGGTGCAGGTACAGCGCGAGCAGCGGGCGCTCGGGCGTGGCGTCGGTTTCCATGCTGAACGGCACGGGGACGGACACCGCCAGGTAGTGATGTTCGTCGTACAGATAGCGCTCGCCGCCGAAGTAGCCGCGCTTGCAGCCCTGGCACACGATCACGATGCCCGGGTCGTACAGCACCGGCGTGCGCGTCAGCGCGCGGTTCGAACGCAGGATGCGCACGCTCGGCAGCGCCGTCAGGTTGTAGCCTTCGTCGGGTGCCAGCGTGCGCAGCAGCGCCACCAGGCGCTTCCGGTCGCGCGGCGGCAGCGTCGGGGATCGGGCGGGGATGGGATCGGCGCTCATAGTTTTGTGCAAGAAAATCAACGGAATCGGGCTTATTCGACGGGGTTCGTCAGACTAGTATGCACGCTCCAATCGACATTCGGGAGAAGCTCACATGGCATCCGGCAAGCTCATGCTCATTACCGGCGTCAGCAGCGGCTTTGGCCGCGCGCTCGCGCAGGAGGCCCTCGCGGCGGGTTACACGGTGGTCGGCACCGTGCGAAGCGCGCAGGCGGCGCAGGATTTCGACGCACTGTCCGCGCAGGCGTTCGCGCGGGTGCTCGACGTGACCGACTTCGACCGCATCGACGGCGTCGTGGCGGAAATCGAGGCGAACGTCGGGCCCGTCGACGTCCTGGTGAACAACGCCGGCTACGGGCACGAAGGGATCATGGAAGAGGCGCCGCTCGCGGAGATGCGCCGGCAGTTCGACGTGAACGTGTTCGGCGCGGTCGCGATGATGAAGGCGGTCATCCCTTACATGCGCGAACGGCGGCGTGGCCATATCCTGAACATCACGTCGATGGGCGGCCACATCACGATGCCGGGCATCGCTTACTACTGCGGCAGCAAGTTCGCGCTGGAGGGCGTGACCGAAACCGTCGGCAAGGAGCTGGCGCCGTTCGGCATCGCTGTGACGGCCGTGGCGCCGGGGTCGTTCCGCACCGACTGGGCCGGCCGCTCGATGGCGCGCACGCCGCGCTCGATCGCGGATTACGACGCGCTGTTCGATCCGATCCGCCAGGCGCGCGAAGAGAAGAGCGGCAAGCAGCTGGGCGATCCCGCGAAGGCCGCGCGGGCGATGCTCGCGGCGATCGCGGCGGACCATCCGCCCGCGCACCTGCTGCTCGGCAGCGATGCGCTGCGGCTGGTACGCGGCAAGCTGGCGGCGCTGGACGCGGAAATCCGCGCGTGGGAGGCCGTGACGGTGTCGACGGATGGTTGAAGTGCGGCGCTGGACGATCGTTCGCCCGTAGCGGGATCGACCACGTCGTCGACATCGTCGACGGTCATTCGCAACTTGGCATCCTCGTTTAACAAACCTGTCCGATAATGGCTGCCGGCCAGTGCGCCGTTCATCCACCTCACAGGAGTCATCGCGATGCCATACGTCACCACGAAGGATCACGTCGAGATCTTTTACAAGGACTGGGGCCCGAAGGACGCGCAGCCCATCGTCTTCCATCATGGCTGGCCGTTGTCCGCGGACGACTGGGATGCGCAGCTGCTCTTCTTCGTCCAGAAGGGCTATCGCGTGGTGGCGCACGACCGGCGCGGCCACGGCCGGTCGGCGCAGGTGTCGGACGGGCACGACATGGATCATTACGCGGCGGACGCTTTCGCGGTCGTCGAGGCGCTCGACCTGCGCAATGCGGTGCACATCGGCCACTCGACCGGCGGCGGCGAAGTGGCGCGCTACGTCGCGAAGCACGGCGAGCCGGCCGGCCGCGTCGCGAAGGCGGTGCTGGTCAGCGCGGTGCCGCCGCTGATGGTGAAAACCGCATCGAACCCGGAAGGCTTGCCGATCGAGGTGTTCGACGGCTTCCGCAAGGCGCTCGCCGACAATCGCGCGCAGTTCTTCCTCGATGTGCCGAGCGGTCCGTTCTACGGGTTCAACCGCGAAGGTGCAACCGTGCATCAGGGTGTGATCCGCAACTGGTGGCGACAGGGGATGGAAGGCAGCGCGAAGGCGCATTACGAAGGCATCAAGGCGTTTTCGGAAACCGACCAGACGGAAGACCTGAAGTCGATCTCCGTCCCGACGCTCGTGCTGCATGGCGAAGACGACCAGATCGTGCCGATCGCGGATGCCGCGCTGAAGTCGATCAAGCTGCTGAAGAACGGCACGCTGAAGACGTACCCGGGCTACTCGCACGGGATGCTGACGATCAACGCGGACGTCCTCAACGCCGACCTGCTGGCTTTCGTGCAGGCGTAACAGTGTTGGCGCGGGCCCGCTTCGGCGGGCTGCGCCGCCATTGCGGGCCGGCGGCGCGCGGTCGCGCTGCCGGCCACGCGGCCGGATCACCGGCCGCTGTGGTTTAGCCCGGGCCGTTGAAGCGGATGCCCGGAAACGTCAGACGCGGGAGCCGGCTTTCCAGAAACGCGAGCAGTTCGCGCACCGGCGCGGCCTTGGCTGAATCGTCCGGCCACACGAGGTAGTACGCGTCCCCCGTATTGACGGCGGTCTTGAACGGCAGCACGAGCTGCTTCTCGTCGATGGCCGTCGCGCACAGCGCGAGATCGCCGATCGAAATGCCGTGGCCGGCAATCGCCGCCGCGATCCCCTGTTCGAGCATGTCGAACACCTGCCCGCGCGTGATGTCCACCTCGAGATCATGGCCGCTGCCCTTGAGCCAACGGCGCCAGTCGCGCCGGTCGGGCGACGGGTGGATCAGCTCGCACGCCGCCGGATTCGTGCGTGCGACCGTCGCGGTCGCCCGCGAGCACACCGGAATCAACCATTCGTCGAACAGCTTCACGCACTGCGTGGCCTCGCCGAACTTGCCCGCGCCGAGCAGGATCGCGCAATCGTAGGATTCGCTGAAGAAATCGACGGTATCGACGTCCATCCACACGCTCGCGATCTGCACCTCGAACGCGGGCCGCGTGGCGCGAAATGCGGCCAGGGCGTCGAGCAGCCAGCGCATCGTGAGCGTGGACGGCGCCTTGAGCCGCAGCACGTCGCGTTGCGACTGGAACAGCACGCACGCTTCCTCGATCTGCCGGAAGCCGCGCCGCAGGCCCGACGCGAAGATGTGCGCTTCCGCCGTCACGGTCATTCTGGGGCCGTGCCGGACGAACAGCTTCCGGCCGAAGTACGCCTCGAGCGTCCGCACGTGCTTGCTCACCGCGCTTTGGGTGAGGCTCAGTTCTTCTGCGGCCAGCGTAAACGAGCCGGTACGCGCGGCGCTTTCGAACGCGCGCAGCGCGTAGACAGGCGGGAGCGGTTTGGCCTTCACGGGTTTTGAACAGGAATAAAACTCATGTCATCCGGCAGGATTTTCCGTTTTTCAACGGCAGGCCGGGTACGCAATACTTCAGAAAACCGTGCAATCCGGTGCGCTGAAGCACGATGATGCCACCGTGGCGGGCACGCGCGTCAATTCACCCCACAACTTTTTGTCATGACACTTCATTACCCGCTGCTGTTCGCCTATCTCGCCGCGATCGTGCTGCTCATCGCGACGCCCGGCCCGGTCGTCATGCTCGTGGTCGGCACCGTCGCGCGGCGCGGCTTCCGCCAGGGGATGCTGACCGCGGTGGGCGCCAATGCCGCGAGTCTCGTGATGATCGCGGGGGCGATGCTGATGGTGTTCGGCGTCGTGCTCGTCAGCGAGCGCCTGTTGACCGGGTTGCATGTGGCCGGTTGCGTGTTCATCGCGGTGCTGGCCGTCCGGACGCTGCTCGGCGAATGGCGTGCCGGCCGCACGCGTAACGGCAACGACGCGCGGGAAGGAGAAACGGCATCGCAGGCGCGCGGCTTGCCGGGCGTCGTGCGCGGCTTTCTCGTCGGCATCGCGAATCCGAAGGACCTGCTGTTCTTCGTCGCGTTCTTTCCGCAGTTCGTCGGCATCACGCCGGATTCGCGCGTGAGCCTGGCCATCCTGGCCGCACTGTGGATCGCGGTCGATTTCACGATCCTGACCAGCTACATGGCCGCGATCAACCATCCGCTGATTCATCGCAAGCAGCGCTGGATCACGGCGTCGTCGGCGGGCGCGCTACTCGTGATTGCGCTCGCCGGGCTCGGCAGCACGATCGCGGGTGCCGCGTAAGCGGTCCCGATTGACCGCGCGAGTCATATCAGCCGTTGCGCAGGAACACGACGTAGCCGCGGAACCACGGATTCGTCGCGAGGTACGGCGGCGCGTCCCATTCGCCGCCCTGGATGATGCCGATGCGAAACGGCAACTGCAGCCGCGCGACGCGCGGCAGGTAGTCCGCATAGTCGGGGATCGTGCGGCGGCCCTGGTAGGTCTGCACGACCACTTCGTCGACGATCCCCCTGAGCTGGTTGACCTGGTCGGTGTCGATGCGGCTGCTCCAGTCGAGCAGCCCGGTGATGCTGAGCCGATAGTCGGCGGGCAGCGTGTCGCGCAGCGACTGCAGGAATGCGAGGTAATCCTGCAGGTGGCGCGTGCGCGCATCGAAGTCGATCTGGATGCCGGTGATCGTGCGGCCCGACGCGCGCCAGCGCGTGAGCTGCGCGAGCATGATCTGCGTGACGCGCGGCGTCCAGCGCAGCGTATGCGCGCGATAGACGAGCCACACGCGCGCCTGCGGCGCGGGTGGCAGCGCGACGCCCTGCGCGATCACGCGGACCTGCGACTCGTCCCGCGGCGACGCCTCGATCTGCCCTTGCAGCACGTAGACGGTGCGCGCGCCGTGCACGACCGCCTGCGGCTTCACGCCTGCCCACAGCCAGAACGCGTCGTACCGCGCGGCATCGACGGTGCCGGCCAGTGCGACGTGTCCGGCCAGCAGCAGTGCGAGGCACGCCAGGCATGCGATGCGCGTCACGCGGCGCTTACCAGTAGTAGCGAAGCTTCTGCGCCCACGGGCTGCCCGCGTAGCTCGCCTTCAGCGTATCGAACCAGCGCTTGCGCACGTTCTTCGGCACGTCCTTGCCGCCGCATTCGTTGGAGCCGCCCGGTGCATAGCACTTGATCGCGCGGTAGTACGCGTAGGCGCGGTCGTTCGGGTTCGCCTGCGCATCGGCCATCACCGTCAGGTAGCTCGACATCCGCTCGTACGGTTTGCCGTCGAACTGCGACGGCCCCGCGCCGAGCGTCGGCGGAATGCGCGCGGCGGCCGTCGTCGATGCGTTGCGGATCCACAGCGGCACCGGATCGCTTTCGAGGCCGGGTGCGGGCGGGTGCAGGCGCACGAAATCGGCGAGGCAGTTCAGCCCTTTCGCATCGGTGGGATTCTGCTGGAGCGCCGTGGCGATGTCGTGGGCGGACGGGCACGTATATCCGTCATCGTTCCTCGCGCCGGCCGCGATGAACGGCTTCAGCGGATCGGCCGGCTTACCGGACACCAGAGCGGCGTCGGCGATGAACTCGGCGTAATGCGAGCGGGTGAGTTCCTTGTACAGCAGCGTGGTCAGCGCGGTGTCGCGCAGCGCGCCGCCGGTCGCCTGGTTTTGCGCCTGGGCGCGCAGCAGGTCCGCATTGGCCGAGCGTTGCAGCAGCACGGCGCGGATCGCGGCGTTCTGCACGGGCGAATCGTCGGCGAACGCGTCGTTGACGAGCCCGGCCTGCTCCAGGTTGATCGCGAGCGCGAGTTCCAGCGCTTCGCGCTGGAAGCGGAATGTCGCGAGCGGGATCAGGTCGCGCCACAGCTGGCGTGCCTTGTCGGACTGTCCGCTATCCTCCAGCGCGAACCCGCGCAGCGCCTGCTGGCTCAGGCCGAAGTAGTCGAGCGGCTCCGCGGGCGTCTGCGGCAGTAACGCGAGCGCGGCGTCCGGCTTGTGCCCGATCTGGACGTACCAGGTCGCGAGCAGGTAGTCGTAGAGCGCGGGCGCGTTCGCGAAGCGCGGCTTCTGCGCCTGCAGGTCGTCCAGCGTCAGCGGCTTGCGGTTCGAATCGCTGCTGTCCGACGTGCGCATGCGCAGCAGGTCGACGGTCGCGAGCACGGTCGGCGACTGGATCTGGCTCGCGTCGAATTCCGACCCGAACAGCAGCTTGCTGTCGAGTTCGTTCGCCAGCTGGATCAGCGGCACGTTCGACGTCGCCGGCGACCAGCGCGCGAGCGCGTGGCCGTACAGGTCGGCCTGCTGCGTCACGTTGCCGCCGAGCCATGCGACCCGCCGCAACAGCCCGTTTGCGGAGGTCGCATAGCGCCCCTGCGGGTACACCTTCAAGTAAGTGCGAAACACCGTGTTCGCGGCGTCGAGCGACACCTTCGTCACGCGGCCGCGCGTCGGCGTGGGGCTGTCGTGGTCGAACACGTTGGCCTGCGCGGCGTTCAGCTGCGCGCGCCCGGCCATGTAGAGCCCGGTTTCCTTCAGCCACGGGTTCGCGCTGTGCGAAGCGCTCGCGAAGGCCCGGGTCGCGGTGAGGAAGTCGGCGCGGTAGAACGCGTTCGTGCCGTCGAGGTACGCGGCGAACTGCTGGCCGAGTGGCGACTTGGCCGGCGGTTTGGTCCAGGCGGCACTCGCGCCGGCGGCGGCGCAGGTCTTCTGCGCGATGTCGGCACGCGCCGCGCGCAGCCGTGAGGCTTCGTCGGCGGGGAGACCGGCACCGCCCAGTGCGTCGTTGAATGCGTCGGCGCCCGAAGTCATGCTGCGGCAGATGCTGCCTTCGCCGTCGGCGTACTGGTTCGACGGCGCTTCGGCATCCGTTGCGCTGCCGGTCTTGTCGGGCTCCTTCTGCCCGATATAGATCCATCCGGAGAAGTCCATCTGGAACGGCACGATGATCTGGTGGACCCGGTCTTTCGCCGGGATGGTCTTCGGATCCGGAAACGCCTGCGCGACCTTGGCGCTGTCGACCATCATCAGCATCGCGTTGATGCGCGTGTCGTTGGCGGGGCTCAGCATCGGCACGTTGGCGCAGGAGTAGGTGGTCTGCCGGAGCGTGGTCGGCGCATAGCAGCCGTCGTCGCCGCTGGCATGGGCCGCCGGAATCCAGAACAGGCCGACCGCCAGCGCGGCGAACAGGTGGCGGTGCAGCAATGGGGTGTTGGGCATTTTTTTCTTGTGCCGGGTAGGGGGCCGCAGCGGCCGGGTCTCTCAGGTGAGGCGTTTCGCCCCGGCGCGTATCGTACCGCACCGATCGCTTCGGCCGCGAGTGCGCGCAGGCCGGCCGATCGCCGCATCGAATGCGGGCCGGCGAAATGGAAGTCCACTTACTGTAGACGCAACGCCACCTTGAATCCGGATCGTCTGAATTAAGATGCAGCCGGCGGTGATGGACATCCGACGATAGACGACTTGTCGTCGTCGCTGCCCGACGGGGGGCTGCCGGAAGCGGCGTTCGCATCGATCCGCACGACGGAGTCGATCATGATTGAGGGGGAGCGGACGCCGGTTTCCATGCCTGTTCAATAGTATTGCTTATCAATAGGCCGATCGATGTGAGGCATCGTGAGGCGAACGGCAGACGAGAGTGCGCCGGCACACGAAAAGAAGAGGATTCCGATGAAACCCATTACATGGATGGTCATGGCAGTCGCGCTCGCGCTGTCCGCCTGCGGCGGCGACGACGTCGCCACGAACGGCGGCGCGTCGTCGTCGCCGAACACGCCCGGTTTGCCTTCCGGCCCGACGTCGCCCGGTGGCGGCTCGAACGGCGGCTCGAACGGTGGGCCGACGGGCGGCGGCGGGACGACGCAACCGCAGGCCGGCTGGTCGAAGGCTGCCGCCGTGGACGGCAAGGGGCCGGAGGGCCAGCCCAGCGTGACCATCGACGCGAGCGGCAACGCGCTCGCCACCTGGATGACCAATGGCCCGGCCGGCACGAACGGCAACGAAATGTGGGGCGCGCGCCGTGTGGCGGGCTCGGGCTGGGGCAGCGCGACGCGGCTCGACACGGGCGACGGTTCGCATGCGATGAACACGCTGACCGGCGTGCAGCCGAAACTGGTCGGCAACGCGAGCGGGCAGGCGGTCGCGTTCTGGACCGAATGGACGCCGGGCGCCAACACGTACGCGTTGTGGGCGCGCCCGTACAGCCCGGGTAGCGGCTGGGGCACGCCGGTCACGCTGGCGCCGGACATGGCCGGGTCGTCCTATTCGGCCGGCATGGACAGCCAGGGCAACGCGCTCGTCACGTGGACGCAGTCGATCAGCCTGCTCGATACGCGCATCGCGTGGACCCGCTATACGCAGGCCGGGCAGTGGTCACCGACGGCGCTGGTCCAGATGCCGGTGCAGAGCGGCCCGGACGCCGTGACCGGCGACACCGACAACGTGAGGCCGATGCTGTCGGTGCTGTCATCCGGCCGGGCGGTGCTCGCGTGGCGGCAGACCAACCATACGAAGTCGGCGCTGTGGACGGCCACGTACGACGCGACCAACGGCTGGACCAACGTCAACCCGGTCGTCTCGAACTCGAGCCTGTTCACGACGATCATCTCGCCGGTCGCCGGCATGGACGCGAAGGGCAACATCACGCTGGTTTGGGGGCAACTCGACGTGACGGGCGGCAAGCTCTACAACGCCACGATGTCGCAGCGCTATGTGTCCGGAACCGGATGGCAGCCGGCCCAGCCGGTCGCCCCGGCGATCGTGGTGCCCACGGGCTTCATCGCGACGCCGATGCTGACCGTCAACGAAAACGGCGTGGCCGCCGCGATGTGGGCGGAAGGCGGCGCGGTGCTGCAGGCGAGCGTGTCGGATGCCAGCGGAAACTGGGGGCCGCTGCAGAAGCTGACGGAACACCTGAACGGGGCGGCGCTTCAGTACCCGCCGCTGGTGATCGACCCGGCCGGCAACGTGACGGTCGCCTGGGAGGACACGGGCACGCCGAACGCGTCGGTCCTCCTCGTGGGCGGCTACCGCAACGGCGCATGGAGCACGTCGACCGCGGATCCGCAGGATGGAACGTGGCCGGCGCTGGCCGTCAACGCGGCGGGGGCGATGGCGCTCGTCTGGCAGGGGTTCGCCGCGAACATCGGCAGCCAGATCCAGTCCAGTTTTTATACCCCGGGCTCGTAATCGTGTCGCGTCGGGCATTCGAAGGAGAAGCCATGAAGCAAGTCTTGCAATGCACCGTTGTTACCTTGCGGACCGCGCTGGGCGCGGCGGCCGCCGGCCTCGTGTTGTCCGCGTGCGGTTCGACGCAGATGAACATGGTCGACGTGCAGACGTCGACCGCGAAGACGCTCGGCCTCGCGTCGTCGGACGAGATCACGATTGCCAACGTGCAGTACGGGAAGAAGGACGGGCTGGGTGGCCAGAAGGTGGGTTACGACGCGACGACCGGCAAGGGGCGGCGTTTCGGCTGTACGGTGTTCATGATTCCGGGGCTCACGCCGATCGATCGGCCGACGTACAACAACTGGGAATGCCATCCGCAACGCTGATGGCCGCGAGATCGACGGCGCCCGTCGCAGGGCGCCGGTCGGCCGCTTCTGTGGACGACATGCCGCGCCGGCCTTGCGCCGACGCAATTTGGTCCGATAATCGACGAACCGATCTATCCTCTCGTGTCGGCTCGATAAAAAAACTGTCATGGATCAAGCGGCATTCGTCCCTGTTTTCAAGTTTCGCACGATCGACTACCCCGAACAGGACCGGTTCCACGTCTGGGTCAAGGACATGCTGTGCGACTACCGTCTCGATGACGACGGCGGCCACGGCGTGTTCGACGCGGAAGCGAGCGGCGCGGCGCTCGGCCCGCTGATCCTGTCGGGCCGGCAATGGCGGTCGCGCGCACCGGCCTATCGGGTCAATCGCACGACGCGGCGAATCCGGCTCGACGGCCAGGACTCGATCCGCTTCACGCTGCTGCTCGGCGGGCGGCTGGCCAGCCACACCGGCGGGCCCGAACTGGTCAAGCGCGCCGGCGACGTGTTCGTCTACGACGTCGCGCAGGTCAACGACTGCCGGGTCGAGGCCGGCGACGTGATCAGCCTGGTCGTGCCGAGGTACCTGCTGCCGAGCCATGCCGCACAGGCGCACGGCCAGACGCTGACGAGCGGCGTGGGGCGGCTGCTCGGCGACCACATGCTGTCGCTGTTCCGCAACCTGCCGACTCTGCGCACGCACGAGATCCCGAGCATCGTGCAATCGACGTTGCTGCTGCTGGCCGCGGCCATTTCACCCACCACGCAGGCGCTGAACGACGCACGCGGCCCGATCGACGGGGCGCTGGCCGAGCGGGTCCGGCGCTACATCGACGTGCATCTGCTGGAGCCCGACCTCGATCCCGACCGGATCTGCCGTGACATCGGCGTGTCGAGAGCGCGGCTCTACCAGCTGTTCAAGGAAGACGGCGGCGTGATGCGGCAGATCACGCGCCGGCGGCTGCGCCATGCATACCACGTGCTGGGCGACCCGCAGCGCCGGCATCGGCGCATCGCGGAAATCGCGTGGGCGCACGGCTTTCCCGACGAGAAGTATTTCCACCGGCTGTTCAAGGCGGAGTTCGGCCACACGCCGAAGGAAACGCTCGAATGCGCGACCGCGCCGGTGCTGCTGCCATGCGATGCGGCCGAGGATCGATGGGCGGACGGCGGCCGCCTGACAGGATGGACGTTGCCGTTCGGCGTGCTCACCAACTGAGCGGGCGGGGCACGCCGGCCGCCGCACGGCGGTTCGTGTCGTGCGTCACGCGTACGCGCTGCTCGCCACACCGCCTTCATCGACATCGTCGATCGCGGCCCGCAAGTCGTCGATCGCCACCATCAGCTCGCGCACCTGCCGCAACGACGGGTACTGGTGCAGCACCGCGTGCCATTGCGGCAGCGTCAGCAGCGCGTGCCAGACCACACCGAGGCCGCCCGGATCGGCATCCGGCCGCTGCGCGAGCGCGCTCGCGTATTCGAGGCTGGCCTGCGCGGACAGCAACTGCATCCGGCTGGCGGCGGCCAGCAGGCGCGGCGTCGTGTCGGCGGATGCATCGCAGCAATAGAGCACTTCGCGCGGCAGCGTCGCTTCGTCGGTCGTCAGCGCGCGCAGCGACGCGCCGTGCACGCGCACCGTGCCCTGGTGCGTCTCGAACGCATAGAGCGTGTCCGGGTCGGCCTGCGCGAGCAGGTTCAGGCCGCGCAGCAGCCGCGGCAGATCGGTCGTCGCGGCATCCGCGGATGCTTTCGCTTCGACGAGGAAGCGCACGTTCCAGGCGGGCGCCGGGTCATCGCCGCGCGGGCGTTCGAGCAGGATCGCGTCCCATTCGGTTTTCGCGCGATCGTGGCGGCCCGGAATCGATGACGGCACGCGCATCGACGTCACCACCCGGTACGTGCGGCGTGCGTCGACGGCGTCGAGCCGGCGCGCCAGCGCGTCGAGCGCCTGCGCGGCCAGCGCTTCGACGGCCGCGCCGCGCTGCTGCGACGCGACGCCTTGCGCGACGGCGACGGTGCTGCCTTCGAGCGGGCCCTGGCGTACCCAGAGCGCCCGGTAGCGACGCACGTGCTCGTCCGATGCCAGTGCGTCGACGCGCAGCAGGCGTTCGAGCGCGGCGCTGTCTTTCAGCTTGACGATGTCCTGCTCGAACGCGGCGTCGGTCGCCATGTCGGGCAGCGCGAGCAGGTGCAGCAGCGTGTCGTGCAGGTCGGCCCACGACGCGGCGGTGGCGGCCGCATGCAGCCGCGCGAGCCCGTCGCGTTGCCAGGGGCGGGCGCTGCGCTCGAGCTTGGCCGGGTGCGCGATCGCGTTGACGGCCGAGTGCAGCGCGCGACGGTCCTGCTCGGCGTGCGCGGACAACGACGCGTATTCGCGCACGCTCGGCGCATCGTGCCGCAGCACCGCGGCCTGAAAGGCGGGATCGCCGGCGTGCGTGTCCATTGCATCGCGGATCATCCGCGCGAGGGCGTCGATGAAGCGCTGCCGCAGTGCCGCGTCGGGCGTCTGTCCGTCGCTTTGCATCCGGCGCGCTGCCTCGATCACGATTGCGAGCGTGGCGGCCGGGTTCGCGGCATCGGCCGGCGACAGCGTGCTGTCGAGCGGCGGCAGCCGGTAGCGGCGTGCGACGATGCGCAGGGTTTCGTCGAGCAGGGCGGGAAGCGGTGTCAGCGACATGGTCGGTATCGGCTTGAAGGCGATGCGCGTGCCCGGGGTTGGGGGAGTGAAGTGGTGGACGCGATGATGTGCAACGTTATCACGCCGGGTCGGTCGGCACGACGGCGCAGGCGTCCCTGCGCGTCAGCGATCAGCGCAACCGCTCCCGCCCACCCCACGCATCACGCCGTCAACGTCACCGACAGGCTGCCGAGTTCGCCGAAGCGCACCGTCAGCGCATCGCCGAGCGGCACGTCGATCGCGCCGGCGTACGAACCGGTCGTCACGATCTGTCCGGCGCGCACGGCGTCGCCGCGCGACGCGAGGAAATTGACGAGCCACACCAGCGGCTTCAGCGGATCGCCGTCCGGATGGCGGCCGTCGATCGCGCGGTTCAGTGCGCCTTCGAACGACAGCGCGAGCGTCTCGAGCGGCACGTTCAGCCCGTCGGGCACGACCGGGCCGACGCACAGCCCCTGGTTGAATTGCCCGTCGGCCAGCAGCTCGAACTTCGACGCGCGCGTGGGCTCCGCATAGCGGCAACCGAGCACTTCGAGCACGATGCGCACTTCGCGGATCGCGTCGCGCACGTGCTGTTCGTCGTAAGGCTGTTCGCGCGCAGGCAGGTCGCGATCGAGCACGAATGCGATTTCCGGTTCGATCCGCACGATCGGGCCGCCGACGACGCGGTACGGCGCATCGGCCTCGCGGATCGTCGATGCGAAGATCGGCGCGAGGATCACGCGGTCGGGCGGCGGCAGCGCGCATTTCCAGCCGCCGACGGGTTCGCCGAGCAGGTCGGCCACGCGCTGCTGGATCGCGAGGGCGGTCTCGACGTTCTCGGGGCGTAGCGCATCGGGCAGCAGCGGGCCGGGCGAGCCGGCATGGCGGGCGGCGACGAGATGCTGGGCGGCGCCGTCCACGCGTTCGGTAGTCGTTGTCATGTCGGTTGAGCGAGTTGAAAGTGGGCCGGCAAATAAGGGCCGGACGAAAGTCGCACATTCGATGATAGCGCTTTCGGCACGATGACCGCTCGATCGCACCGCTTCGGCTGTTGTGTCAGCCGGGTTCGCGACCTGGCCGCAAGCGAGCGGTATCGGCATCACGTCGCGACGCTTTGCCGCACAGCCGGCCGCCGGTGGACCTTGATCGCCATCAACATTCGAACCCGCCATCCGCCGATGATGGTGACAAGGCCGCGCGATCGGAAGCGTGGCCACTCACCCCAGCGAGGTTCGCATGTACGAGAAGATCATGGTGGCCGTCGACGGCAGCGCTTCGTCGAAGCAGGCGCTTGCCGAGGCAGTGAAGGTCGCGCTGGCAGGCGACGCACACGTCAGCGTCGTGTATGTGGTGGACAAGTCGGTGCTGTTCACTTACGCGGGCCGTTTCGATCCGCACGCACTGGTCGAGGAGATCCGCGACGACGGGCGCAAGGTGCTGCGCGAAGCCGAGCAGATCATCGCGCTGGCCGGCGCGAAGGGCGAGGCCGAACTCGTCGAGACCGAAAGCATCGGCGAGGACATCGCGGAGCGCCTGCAGCGCTACGTGAAGGAAGGCGGTTTCGATCTCGCGGTGGTCGGCACGCATGGGCGGCGCGGAATCCGGCGCGTGCTGCTCGGCAGCGTCGCGGAGCGCTTCGTGCGCGGCTCGAAGTGCCCGGTGCTGCTGATTCGCGGCGACGATCACGACGTAGCGGCCGCCGCCGCGGCTGCCTGACGCGGCGCGCGATGATCCGCCGCCAGTCCCGCATCGTCGTCGCGGCGATCGCCGTGTTCGTGTCGCTCGCGGGGATGATGGCCGTCGTGTCGGGGCTGCTGTTCGACAACGCGATGGCGCTGCGCGGCGGCGCGATCGCGCTGGTGGTCGGCGTGGCCGGCTTCGTCGTGATGCTCAATCCGGGCGCGAAGGGCGAGGAGTGACGGAAGCGCGCGTGGCCGGCCTCGTCCGGTGAAGGTGCCGGACACGGCCGGCCGCCGCGCTCCACGCGCCCCGCGACAGCCGCTGCAGCGCCAGGCATCCGCTTGCGTGTCCGCTCGCGTCGCCGGCTATTCGCTTGCCGTACCCGGCGCCTTCGCGCCATCCTGCCCGAGCGGGATCGCCAGCCGTTTCAACGTCTCCGCCAGATCGGCGTTCTCCGGCTGAACCTGCCGCGCCTGCGCGAACGCCTCGCGCGCTTCATCCCGGCGCGCCAGCTTCCACAGCACTTCACCCTTGTGCGTCAGCCCGCTTGCATAGGCTTCGCGCGCATCCTTGTCGATGTCGCCGTCCTTCGCGAAGATCGCGATCGAGCGGTCGAACCACGTCAGCGCGTCGTCGTTGCGACCAAGGCGATACAGTGCCCAGCCCTTGCTGTCGAGCGCATACGCGTCGTCCGGCGATTTCGCCAGGCGCGCATCGATCATCGCCATCGCACGATCGATCTTCAGGCCGGCATTGACGAGGTCGTAACCGACCGTGTTCAACATGCGATCCGTGAAATTGCCCACATCGAGCGCGGTGTCGATGCGGCCTTCGTCCCGTTCGGCAATCGCCAGCGCGACCATCTTGGCCGCGATCTGTTGCCGGAGTGCTCGGCCGAGATGCTGGCCGTCGGCGACCAGGCTGCCGAGGTACTGCGTGTAGAGATCGGGCGCGCCCGGATTGCCGGCACTGTTGGCGATGTTCGTGGCGGACCCTGCGCACCAGTCGGTGTCCGCGGGCACGCGCAATACCGTGGGGTGCAACCAGAGCTTGCGGTCCTCGTGCGATTGCGCGAAGACGGTATAGCCGTTGGCGTCGATCTGTCCGCAGGCCAGATACGCGCCCGTCACGTCGAGTACGTACGAGTAATGGCCGTAGGGTCGCCCCGTATCGATGTCGATCACGCGGAACGTTCCGCCCATGTCGCCTTCGCCGACGATGGGCTGAAGCGCCCACTCACGCTCGGGATGACGGGCGGGCAGGCGGATCCGCGCCGTGCGTCCGGCGGCGTCGGTCGTGCCGAACACGACGCTTTCGCCGCCTTTTTCATGAGGCGGCAGCCCCGCGATCACCTGCCCGGGCAGCAGCAGCCGGTAGCGCGCATTCGGCAGCGGCTGGTGCGTGACGGGGTCGCGCAGCACGAACCGGTGAACGTAAGCCCCGGTTCCGAGCGACGCGGTCGGTGCGACGTAGGTGCGTGCGTAGGCGGCGGGCAGGGCGGCGCAGCTCAAGGCCGCGGCAACGAGCGCGGCGAGAAGGCGGGGTGTCATGGAATGGCGGTTCTTGTTGGTAGAGGTGTGATTGACCGACGGCCGGAATTGCATTGGACGATCCACGCAGCCTTTGATATCCGGCTGCGCATTCCGATTCGGATGGCCGGATCGTCCAGCGCAGTTCAACGCGGAACCCGCCCGTCGCAACGTGATGCGAAGAAGCGGCAGACGGATGACGTGGGAATGCAGTGCGGAGCATAGCAGGCCGTGTCGAGCGTCACGCTCGTGAACGCGCCTCACGCCCGACACGCCGCGTACGACGTATCCGGCCGCGCGCGCTTCTGTCAAACTCGCGGTCATGAAACCGCGCCTCGCCTCACCGCCTTCCTCCGATTCCACACCTGCGCCCGCAGGCTTTCCCGATGCCGACGAACTGGCCGCGCTGCGTGCGTGGTACGCGGGCATGACCGTGCGCCAGGCCGTCGAGCGCTACCTGCCCGATCGGCTCGGCGAAGGGCGCTCGGCGCGCGGCGTGATCGGCGGCATTCGCCGCCGCCTCGTGCGCGTCGCGCGGCAGGTGGGCCGGCCCGATCTCGCGGAGCGGCTCGGTCATCCCGACGGGGAGCGTATGCGGGAAGCGAAGGCGGCCGCCGAAGCGATCGGCCTGCTGCGTCATGCGCGTGCGCCGGTCCCGCAGATCAGCGACGACGTCGGCCTGTGGCTGCCCGCGCGTGCGGTCGGCGCGCTACGTGCGCACGGGATCGCGACGCTCGCCGATCTCACGGTGCGGATTCCGCGCCGGCGCCAGTGGTGGCGTGCGATCGCGGGCCTCGGCATGGCCGGTGCGCGGCACATCGAGGCGTTTTTCGCCGCGCATCCGGCGCTGACCGAACGGGCGCGCGCGCTGATCGCGGCGACGCCGCGCGGCGCCATCGTGCCGTGGGAGCAGCTGAAGCTGCCGCACGAGGTCGACGGATCGGCCGGCACCTTCCGCGCGCCGCGCGCGACCAGCACGCTCGATGCGGACAACGATTACGCGGCCGTGCATGCGTGGCTGTCGCTGCACGAATCGGCCGCGACGCGGCGGGCGTACCGGAAGGAGGCCGAGCGGCTGATCCTGTGGGCGATCGTCGAGCGCGGCCGCGCGCTGTCGTCGCTGACGACCGAGGATGCGGTCGCGTATCGCGCGTTCGTGCGGCGCCCGACGCCGCACGAGCGCTGGGTCGGGCCCGTGCGGCCGCGCAGTGCGTCCGACTGGCGGCCGTTCTCGGGTGCGCTGTCCGCGCGCTCGGCCGCCTACACGCTGTCGGTGCTCGGCGCGCTGTTCCGCTGGCTGATCGAACAGCGCTACCTGCTCGCGAATCCGTTCGCGGGCGTCAAGGTGCGCGACACGCGCGGCCCGAACGCACTCGACACGTCGCATGCGTTCACCGAAGGCGAGTGGCTGCTCGTGCGCACGATCGCCGACGGGCTCGAGTTCCGCAAGGGCACGCAGGCCGCGCCGCAGTCGGGCTGGACGCCGGCCGCCGCGCAACGGCTGCGCTTCATTCTCGATTTCGGCTATGCGACCGGGCTGCGCGCGAGCGAGCTGGTCGGCGCGACGCTCGGCGACATCGAGACCGATGCGCACGGCGACGCGTGGCTGAAGGTGATCGGCAAGGGCAGCAAGGCGGCGCGCGTCGCGCTGCCGCCGCTTGCACGCACGGGGCTCGACCGTTTCCTGGTCGCACGCCGGCTGCCGGTCACGCCGTCGCGCTGGCGGCCCGACACGCCGCTGATCCCGAGCCTCGCGGAAGACGGCGCGGCCGCGATCACGAGCGTGCGGCTGTGGAAGGTGATGCAGCGCTTCTTCGCGCAGACGGCCGATCAGGTCGATGCCGACAACCCGGCGCTCGCGCAGAAGTTGCGGCAGGCCAGCCCGCACTGGATGCGTCATACCCATGCGACGCACGCATTGGCGCGCGGCGCGGAGTTGACGACCGTGCGCGACAACCTGCGCCATGCGTCGATTTCCACGACGTCGATTTACCTGCATGGCGACGACGTGAAGCGGGCGCGGCAGATGTCGAGCGCGTTCGCGGCCGAGAAGTAACGGCGTCTTGCGGATCGGGCAGGGGCTGCCTGTGCGTCGTCAAGACGCCCGTCGGCCTGCGTCCGGTTGCGCAAGATGCTGCGCCGCGCCGTCGACGCTGCGTTCGTAGGCGGGCGCCGGCGCGCGACATGTCGCGCCGCTTTCACCCGCGGCTCAATCACCGGCCGGATCGTCACGCTCCGCCGCCACGCGGGCGAGCCATTCCGCAAAACTCGATGCGATCCGTTCGCGCTGCTCGTCGTCATGCCAGACCCGGATCACCTGCCCGACCGTGCCGCCTTCCGCGGGATCGAGGTCGACGCACAGATGATTGCCGCTGCCGTCGTGCGTGAACGGAATCCACCTGAGGTTGTACCAGTCGTCGCGGATGCCGGCGGCGGGGTCGGACGTCATGTCGTCGAAGTCGCCGCCGGAAACGAGCTTGTTCCAGATCGACCATTGCGCGCCGATCTCGTGTGCGCTCAGCATGGCATCGCCTTCGGCGAAGACGGCGTCCGGATCGGCTTGTCCGTCGTGCAGCCGGAGGCTTTCCAGCAGGTCGTCCGGCAGCGTCGTGCCCAGCGCGGCATGCAATGCGGCGATCGCGTGCCCCGGGGCCGGTCCGTTGAGTCCGCCGGGCAGGCGTGCCGGATCGGCGGCGATCCAGCCTTCGATCCGTTTCCACGATTCGCGAACGGCGGGGACGGTTGCGCCGGCAATGGATGTGTAGGGTACGTTCATCGGGTTCCTTGCAGAGATGCTTCGGGGCGCACCGCGATTCGGTGGGCTGGCCCGTGCCGCTCTCCCGGCACGTCGGCGAAGCACATTTTTTGTGAAGCGCTATTGGACGATTCACCGCGCGGTAATGCAACTGTCAGGGATATCAGGAGGGGACGGGCGATTGCGATGGGACGTGCGTGACCGGAATGCTCACGCCGCTTTCCAACGGATGATGCCCCGCAGCGCATCTGCCAATCAGGCGGAACGGTCGGCCACCCGCTGCGGTCATAAACTTTTTCAAAGGAACAGCGATGGCATCGAGCCAAGGCACAGTCGATTTCATCGTCGAGCAGATGGCGGCGGCCGGCACGGTATCGGCGCGCAAGATGTTCGGCGAATACGGCATTTATTGCGACGGCAAGATGGTCGCGCTCGTCTGCGACGATCGGCTGTTCGTCAAGCCGACGGCCGAAGGCCGCGCGTTTCTCGGCACGTGCGAAGAAGGTTCGCCGTATCCGGCCGCGAAGCCGCACCTCGTCATCGCCGGCGAGCGCTGGGACGATCGCGAATGGCTGTCGGCGCTGATCCGGATCACGGCCGCGCAGTTGCCGGTGCCGGTGAAGCGGAGCCGATAACGGCGCGTTCGCACGCGATGTTGCGCTGCGGCCAGGCGTATTCTGTGACACATGTGCGCGACCATCGCGCATCCGGTGGGAGCACAAGAATGAAGACATCCGGACATCCGCGCGGCACGCGGCTTGCTCGCCGCGCCCGGCACGCGCTCGTCGCGGCCCTGTGCGCGGGCTGGAGCGCGCTGTCGTTCGGCGCGGACGACGCGGCGACACTGCTCGAGCGGTACCGCAGCCTCGGCCCGCAACTGAAGGACAACGCGTTTCACCGGCCGCTGGTGCTCGAATCGGCGGAAGCGTCGTCGTCGCTGAAGGGCGACATCTACGCGGTGGTCGACTATCCGTATGCGGTGGTGAGCGGCCAGCTCGACGATCCCGCCCAGGGCCCCGCGAACTGGTGCGCGGTGCTGATCCTGCACCTGAACACGAAGTATTGCCACGCGTCGACCGGCAGCAACGGCCCGGTGCTCGACGTGAACCTCGGCCGCAAGATCCAGCAGAAGCTGCCGGACACCTACCGCGTGCAATTTCGCTATCGCGCGGCGGCCGCGACGCCCGACTATTTCCAGGTCGACCTGACCGCCGACAGCGGGCCGATGGGCACGAAGGATTACCGGATCGCGCTGGAGGCCGTGCCGGTCGGCGCGTCGCGCACGTTCCTGCATCTGACGTATTCGTATGGCTTCGGCACGGTGGGCCGGATGGCGATGAAGACCTACCTCGCGACCGTCGGCAGCGAGAAGGTCGGCTTCACGACCGTCAGCGGCGGATCGGCCGCGCAGCCGCAGTATGTGGGCGGCGTGCGCGGGCTGCTGGAGCGCAACACGATGCGCTACTACCTCGCGATCGACACGTATCTCGCGACGCTCGACAAGCCGCTCGACCAGCGCCTCGCGCGCTGGTTCGACGCGACCGAGCAGTATCCGCAGCAATTGCACGAGGTCGAGCGCGGCGCCTATCTGCAGATGAAAGCGCAGGAGGTGCAGCGGCAGCAGGCGGCGCGGTAGGCGGTGCATGCCGCCGCATCGCCGCCTCAGTCGAGCAACCCCGCGACCACATCGACGATCCGCTGCAGCAGCGCTTCGTCATAAGGCAGCCACGGCACCGCGCGCAGCGGCGACGGCGGCGGTTCGATCGAAGGTTCGACGGGTTCGCCGTCGCGCATCACGCGCCCGGTCGCGCAATGCACCGACCACGCGCCGACGCGCACATGGCGATCGTCGAGCGTCACCCGGCCTTGCGCGATCGGTTCCGCGAACACGAGCGCGAGCACCTGCTTGCGATGCTGCGCCATCGCGCCGAGCGGCAGGTCGGACAGCCGGTGCAGGCGCTGCGCGCGCGCGTTTCGCGCGGCGCGCTGGCGCACCGGGTCCGCCGGCGTGTCGGCCGCGCGCGTCGCTTCATCGTCGAGCGCGAAGGCGGCGACGCTGACGAGCAGGTCGACCGCGCGCGCCACTTCCGAGAACACGACGGGATCGATTTCGCCGATCGGCGCGGCCATCCAGCGCCGCTCGTGCCTGCGTTCGACGTGCAGCCGGCCCGACGTGCCCTGGCCGTCCGTGCCCGGAAAGAGCCGCGCGGCGACGCTGAAGGTCGCGCGCACGTCGCCGAACTCGCGTGCGAGGCCGTCGTCGTACGCGCGGATCGACCAGCCTTCGCGGCGTGCGACGCCGAGCAGCGGGCGACTCGCGAGGACATGACCTTCGAACATCGCGGAATGACTGGTCGCGGTGTCTTCGTCGGCCGGCACGTAGAACTCGCGGAACGCCTGCCGAACGGGCTGCCGGATCGAACGGCCGACGATCGCGCGCTGCCACGCGAGCCGCTCGTCCGCATCGGCCAAGAGCGGATGCCAGAGCCGGATCTCGCTGTCGGCATCGAGTTCGCACGCCGCGCCGGCGGCGTTGCGCAGCACGACCTTGCCCTTCGCGATATCGGGCATGAACGAAACGGTCGCGCCGTCGCGCGCGCGTGCCTGCCAGATCGTGCGGGTCGAGAACGCGGCGCCGGCCGGCGCATCGACGAGGCGCTCGCGCCATTCGGCATGGCCGAGCGTCATCGACTGCCAGAAACCCGCTTCCATGCAGGTGGCGAGCATCGTGAGCTGCTTCTTGTCGGGCTTCGCGTCGAGTGTCATGCGCAGCGCGGTGTGCGGCCGTTCGCCGAGCGCGCGTTCGGCGGGCTTCAGGTTACGCGCGAGCTTCTTCTGCACGCCCGCGTGACGCACGGTGGCCAGCGCATCGCGCAGCGCACGCACGCTCTCGGGTGTCGGGATCGTCTCGACCGCATGGCCGAGCGCGATCGCAAGCGATTGCGACGGCGCGGTTTTCGCGGCGGTCGGCGCGACGCACACGCCGGTCAGCAGCGGCCCGATCAGCGGGGGGAGCCACGGCGCGTCGCGATAGGCCGCGACGCGCGCCGCGCGCGCGACGACCTGCGCGTCGTCGGTCGTGAACGCGCGATCGGCCTGATAGGGGACTTCGCCCACGTGAATCGCGGCGACGTGCCGCGCGGCTTCGGTCAGCGTGTCGCGCGCGAAGTCGACGTAAGCGGGCTCCTCCGCGAGCGTGGCGGCCGGATCGTCGGCGTTGAACCACAGCCGTTTCGGCGCGAAATAACCGTCGTTCGTCGCGGCCAGCGCGAGCAGCGCCGCCGGCCCGAGTTCGGGCAGCACGTCGAGCTCGCGCACGCGAAACGGGGAATCGGCATTCGACTGCGCATACGCATCGCGCAAGGCCGTGATGTCGCGCCGGCCGGCGAACGAATGGAGCGCATATTCGCCGTACACGGAGAGTCGTTGCAGGCCGTCGTTCTGCGGTTCGCCGAGGATGCGCGCGAGTTCGGCCTGCAGTGCGGGCGCGGGCAGCGCGTCGAGACACGACAGTTCCTGTATCGCGCGCTGCCACGCGCCGGCCGGAATGTCGCGGAACAGTTCGAGCGCGGCTTCGGCATCGACGAGCGGCGCGAGCTCGAGTGCGTCGATCTGGGTGCGTAGCCAGCGTGCGAATTCGGCGCGCGGATCGTCGTACGCGTAGTCGTGCTGCGCGACGTGTTCCTCGGTGCGGCGCAGCGCCGGCCACACCGCGCCGAGCGCGTGCGCGTCGAGCGTCGACAGGTCGAGCGGCGCGCCGGTGAAGCGCGGGTGGTCGGCGCTGCCGGTCAGTCGAGCGACGAGCGGGTCGACGATGGGCGGGCGGACAGATTGGGTCATGATGTTCGGCGGCCTTCGCGTGGCGGCATCGGATCGTCTTGGGCGGTGTTTGGCGTCAGCGTGGGCGCAGCCGCTCGACCATCTCGTGGATGACGATATAGCGGATCGCGCGCAGCAGGTGCATTTCGCCGCCGAGCGTCGCCGTGAGTTCGGGGCGGGCAGTCTTCATCGCGTCGTTGTCGGCGGCGATCTCGAGCAGCAGCGCGTCGGCCTGCGCCGGAATGCGCGCGAGCACTTCGTCGATGTGGCGATGCGCGGTCGCGCGCGTCAGCCCGAGCGTCGCGCCGGCCTGGTCGAGCACGTCGCGTGTGAAATCCGCATAGCGCTGCACACCCACGACGGGCCGCGTGAATTCCGTCAGGTCCGGCCAGCGGCTGCGCGCGCTATAAGTCGCGGTTTCGTAGACACCGTCGCACAGCAGGTCGTAGTGCGGTGCCAGCGCGAGCCCGCTGTCGGTGACGAGGAAGCTCAGATTCTTCAGGTGTGAATCGCCGTTGCCGACGACGATGCAGAACACGAGCCAGCGGAACAGGCGCAGGCGAACCGGTGCGGGCGCGCGGCACGCGTTGGCGAGCGTTGCGAGCGCGTCGAGCGACCAGCCCGTGTATTTCATCGTCGCGGGCAGGTTGAGCGCCTGGCAACCATCGATCGCGTGGCGTCGTTCGACGCCGGTATCCGTCTGCGCGCGGTCGAAGCGGCGGATCACGTACACGGGCGCCGGCACGTAGCGGCGCTCGACCTCGGGCACGTCGAGGCCGACGCGGCGCGCGAGCGTCATCACGAACCACTCGTTGATGACCGAATGCGGATAGTCGTGCGCGTGCGGATGATTCGGCTTCAGGATGTGCGTCGACACCGCCTGGCCGCTCGGCTCGAACAGCGCGCCGTCGCGCAGCACGACCGGCAGCTTGTGCTGCGCGCCGGCGAGCGACATCTTCTTCGGCGCGTCGTGCGTCAGCGGCACGGCAGGCAGGTGGCGGATGCGCGCGTCGAGTTCGGTATCGTCGAGCGGGCGCAGGCGCGTGTCCTCGTCGGCCGTGTCCGCCGGCAGGCGCAACGTCACCGAGCCGGCCGATTCGCGTCCGTAGTGCTCGAGCAGCGCGAACGCGTCGCCGATGTCGGGCAGGCCCGCGTCACGCGTCAGCAGCGCCCGCACCGATTCTTCCGGCAGCAGGTTGTCGAAATACCACTGGACGGGGCGGGTGGTCGCGCCGTCGCGCAGCACACCGGCCTGCAGCGGGAGATGCGGGCTCAGCGCGAAGCGGGACGCCTGCGCGAGCCACGACGGCGCGTATTCGAATGCCCACAGATTGCGGTTTTCATGCAGCGTGCCGATTGATTGGCCGTCGATGGCGGCGACGAGGGTGCGCTCAGTCATGCGACGCGTCCTCGTCGGCGGGGCGCGCGTGGTCGGGCACGGCTTCACCGGCGTCTGTCAGCACGCGGCGCGCGATCTCGATTGCACGGGCCGAGGCCTGACGGCCGGCGTCGGTCGTCCTGATCCGCGGGCGGCGCGTGTCGTCCGCCCCCACGCCGGACGCTTCGGCAGGCGACAGCACGAGACGTGCGGCCGAGAGCACGCGTGCGGCCGCGCGGGCGGGCGGCGCGGATTCGCCGGCCGGGGCCGGGTGCGCGGCGTCCGCGCGCAGCAGCAGGCGCTCGGCCGCGCGCCGTGCACGCACGCCGGCCCGATGGCTCGCGCGCGCCGACTGGCGTTCGAGCAGTTCCTCGCTGGCGTCGGGAATGTCGACGACGACCCGAACGCCGAGCCCCTGCAGGATCTGGAACACCTTGGCCCACTGGATGGTGTCCGCGCCGCGCTCGGCCTTGACCATGAACGACTCGCTGACGCCGACGCTGCCGGCCGCGTCGTCCTGGCGCAGTTGCTGCACTTTCCGCGCGGCGCGGATCACGCCGCCGATGTCGGATGCCTGTTCGATCGTGTATCGCATGGTGGGCCCTGCTACCGTTGCCGGTTCGGCAGGATGAAAACTGTGAGATCAAACAGTATTGCATCTCGATGCAAGAATTCAAGGGAAAACTGTGCGATCGACGAGTTTTGGCTCGTTGGCGACGGTATCGAACGAAAAACTGTTAGATCGAACAGTTTTTCATCTCCGAATGGCCGGCAACGTGTACCGGCCGCTCCGCGACCTCCTGGTGCATTCGCGGTTCGTTGTCGTGCCTTCCCCGAAAGCCCCGCGCACCGTCCGGCGTCGCTGCGCGCGATTCACCGCCCTCGCGGCCCATTCTTAAGACGTACAGTTTTCCTGCTGTGAGCGATGCGCGCCGAACTGTACTCTTGTTCGCGCGATCGATGTGTGTACTCGTCGCCAACTGTTCTGCTCTTAAGATTCCACCATCAAGTGCACAGTGCCGCGGATCCAGTCGCACCGGAACCCTGTCGGCGCATCTTCAAGAGAGAGCCAGTGCGATGGAAAAGGCAAAACCGGAGGGAAGGATCAGGAATCACGACGGCCCGGCCGGCGGGCGCAACACGGGCGTGTCGGACGCAAACGGCGGGGCAGCCCAGCTGCGCCGCCCGGCGGGAGGCACGCGATGAAACTCTATGAAAAACTCGCGGACGACATCGAGCGCCTGATCCGCCAGGGCGTGTACCGGCACGGCGACCGGATTCCTTCGGTGCGGCAGGCGAGCCAGCAGCACCGGATCAGCATCACGACCGTGCTGCATGCGTATCTGCTGCTGGAAAGCCGCGGGCTGCTCGAAAGCCGTCCGCAGTCGGGCTATTTCGTGAACCTGC